>CP119311.1:2758593-3065103 GCA_029202545.1 Candidatus Pseudobacter hemicellulosilyticus | reverse complement strand
TGGGAAAAGAGAAATGCTATTACTATACAAAGCTCTCTGTTCAACTATCTGTACACTACCGCCCGTAACCGTATGCTGCGGTATATCAGGCAGAATGCCTTTCGCCCGGAAAGCCTGGATTTCCTCCGGCAACTATTGGATGAACAGCATTTGCCGCAGACCTACCAGGACAGCTACCCGGAATCAGCCATTCGCAGCATTGAATCGTCCATCGTCGATGAGATTGCCGGACTACCCGAACAAATGAAAAAAGTCTACCGGTTAAGTACCGAAACCGGTATGAGCATCCCGGAAATAGCCAATCATTTATTGATTTCCCCTTATACAGTTAAAAACCATCTTTCCAAAGTGCGCAAGCGACTGCGCCAGACTGTATCAAGACTATCTTCCCTGTTTTTTGCCCTTTTTGTATTGCTGCTGATCACGGCCCGGCTTCTTTCTTTTTGATCTACTCCATATTACCAAAGTGTTAACTCAGTATTCCGGAATAGTTCTCCGCCCGTTTTTTTGCTCTATCCTAATAGAGAGGGCACGCTGAAAATGTCATTTGCCCACCTGAAAACAACACAGCATCATGGAATCAGAACGCCATTTCAGAGAATTGTTCGACCGGTATTTAGCGGGCACCTGCACCGCGCAGGAAAAGGCCGTTATCGAAAAATGGTTTGAACAGGGAGGCGATACGGTAGAAGCTGACCCCGGGTTAAGCGCAGCTGAGAAAGCCCGGATGCTGGCGAACATTCACCGGGTACAGGATCAACAGATGCGCCCGGCCATCCTTGCCAGCAAGCGGGAAAAACAACCGGGACTACTGCTTTTTTTAAAAAAATGGCGTGTGGCAGCAGTTTGGGCAGGTTTCCTGCTCGCTACGGCCGTTTCGACCTGGATCATACTCAGACATTCCCCTGATACGACAACTACTGCTGCTGTTGTTTTTAATCAGGTCACTACCAGCAAAGGAGAGATCAGGCAGGTTATACTGCCAGATAGTTCCATCGTACAACTCAATGCCAATTCCGTGTTGAGCTATCATCCCGATTTTGCAGTGCAACGCCAGGTGAAACTTTCCGGAGAGGCCCTGTTTACTGTAACCCGCAATACACAACATCCTTTCACCGTATGGACTTCGGATAGCCTGGCCACCACCGTACTGGGAACACAGTTCAATATCAACAGTTACGATCAGGGGGAAGAAATCGCTATTACCGTGGTATCCGGTAAAGTATCGGTCAGTAAACCGGGCAGTACAATTGGCACACTAACCAGCGCGCAGGCGATCCGTTATCATAAGGCCGGAGGTGATCATAAACTCCTTACGGACATACATACAGCAAACCTTACCGACTGGACAAAAGGCGAGTGGAAGTATGACAATATGCGGTCCGGCGACCTTGTCCTGCTGTTACAAAACCAGTACAATATCACCCTTACCATACAGAGAAAAGGAAAGCCCCTGCAAACAGGCCTCAGTGTCAATTTCACCCGGCAGCAAACGCCCGGGGAGATCATAGAAACGTTTTGCAGTTTTGCGGGATGCAGGTACCGTCGCCTCAGCGCCGCTTCATTTGAGATCTATTAACTCCTATAAAAGCAAAGGCCCCGCTGGTAACAGGGCCAATGCCATTTTTTCATTTGTTCAATAAAAAAAAGTAAACAACAAAGTTATGCTTCTACAGTGGCTGAAACAACCCCGAAGGCAATTTTTTGTCCTTCCGTGCCTGATTTTCTTATTACTGCTGCCGCCAGCCGTCTCACTGGCTCAGGAAGCCCGGTACACCGTAAAATTTGAGCAGGAAAATTTAGAACAGGCACTCGATAAATTAAGAACGCTTACCCGCAGCAGTATCGCCTTTAACAAAGAAGAAGTAAAAGCCATCGCCATAAAGCCTGCAACCTATACCGACAAAACGGTAGAACAGATCTTAAGGGGATTATTAGCTTCTCTTCCGTTCAGCATTGAGAAACGAGGAGCAGCCTGGTTGGTTAAAAAGGCGGCGGAAAAACAAGATCAGTCCGCACCCGTTAAAAAGGACCCCGGAAAAGTAACCGGCAGGATCATTGACGAAGAAAACGGCCAGCCGGTTGCCGGTGCAACAATCTGGATCGGCAATAAGGGAACTACTACCGGCATAGACGGGTCTTTCATGATAACACTACCTAAAGGCAACTACACCGCTATCATCAGTTTCGTTGGCTATGGCACTAAAGAAATAAGCGATGTGGAAGCGAAGGACAACCAAAACTTTGAACTGAATGCAACGTTGAAACGGGAGAAAGGACAACTGGCTGCAGTGGTGGTCAAATCATCTGCCAAAAAGGAAACCGTGGCATCGCTGTACACACGTCAAAAAAACAATGCGGGCATTACCGATGGGATCAGTGCCGAGCAAATAGAACGTACCCCGGATAAAAATATCGCGGAAACCCTGAAGCGTATCAGTGGGCTCACAAACTTAGATAATAAATATGTGGTTGTTCGGGGCTTAAGCGAACGATATAACCAGGCAATGATGAACGGACAGATGATGCCCAGCACCGAACTGAACCGTAAAAATTTCAGTTATGATATCATTCCTTCAAGCATGGTGGATAATGTGATTGTGACTAAAACGCTGACACCTGATCTGAGTGCAGAGTTTGGCGGGGGATTGGTGCAGATCAATACCAGAGATATTCCAGCCAACGATTTTTTATCCATAACGGTGGGCACTTCGGTGAACGAAAAAACGACCGGTAAAACGTTCCGGTCACCTGTTATCGGTAAAAGTGAATATTTTGGCAGCATACCGGGAGACAGGAAATTATTTGGTACAGTAGATTGGAAAAGCCAGTCAGCCATTGTGAACAGCGGGAATTTTAACGCCGGCACCCTGGATGATAAGTTACTGAAAGACGCTTCCCTGTTTGCCAATAATTGGGGTTTAGAAAACTACACGCCCGCACCAGCTTATAACGGGCAGCTTTCTTTAGGCAAAGTGGTGCATTTACCGAAGGAACAGTCGTTGGGGCTGATGCTTTCAGCCAGCTACCGGAACACCTGGCAAACGCAGGACATCCGCATGAGCCGGGACGGCTATATTCCGTCCGATGTTGACCTCACTAACGGGCAGACAGGCTTTTCCGGCAAACGGTACGGTTTTGAAAGCAACCTGGGCGGAACAGCGGGCCTCGGTTATCAAAATAAACGCAACAAACTAAGTCTGCAAAGCATTTACCTGCGCACGCTCGACCAGCAGTTTGTGCTGGGTACGGGCGTTCAGCAGGATCATGGTCAAAATGCAGGATATTACGATATGCTGACCGCCACCAGGCTATGGCAAAACCAGTTAAAAACGGAACATCTTATCGGCAATAAAGGTGTAAAGCTGAACCTATCGGTCAATTATACCGTGCTGGACCGGTTAAAACCCGACAACAAGCAGGCAAATATGGGGTATGTAGGCAGTAAAACAGACGGGCCTGATGTGGCATCAGCTGATTTTAGTATTGCCAGTACCTATAGTGGAGGGGTAAGTGCTGGTGCTTTACGTTGGTGGAGCCGGGCCCTGGAAAAAAATTGGGGCTGGAATGCCGACCTCTCTGTGCCGTTCAGGTTTACGGTGGGCGCACTGCCTGTTACCAATATGCTGAAGACCGGCTATGCAGGCTGGAATAAAGACAGGCTGTTTTGGGTATTGATAACAGGAGCAAAAGGGTTTGTAGATGGAACCAATCCCGAACCGTTGAGCAAAGCTTTTGACCCCGCAGGCGGAGGAGAGATCTACGCTTCAAAATTTGGTGATGATTTTCATAGAAAACCAACACTGCATGCCGGTTACCTGATGATGGACAATAAGATCGCCAACAAACTGCGGTTAGTCTATGGTGTGCGGGGAGAATATTACAACCTCAACGGCTTTAATGCCCTGCTGGAAAGCTTTGTAGCCAATCAGCAACAGAATAACGGAGACCTTACCGATTACAGCGACCTGTATAACCGGGAGCCCGACTGGAACTTCTTCCCGTCTGCTAACCTGACCTACAGCCTCACCCCTAAAATGAATTTACGCTTCGCCTATTCAAAAAGCATTATCCGCCCGGATTTACGGGAGATAGCCTGGTTCAGGGAATATGATTTTGAACTGGGGGGCAGCTACTGGAGCCAGTCGCCCCTTATTTCTACCAAGATCCACCACCTTGATTTCCGTTATGAATGGTACCCGGCTCCAGGTGAGGTGCTTTCATTCTCCCTGTTCTATAAAAAGCTGCTGTACCCAATGGAAATATTTGCTATGCAGAATAAATTGTTTGAACTAAGAAATGACAAGGATGCAATTAATAAAGGCATAGAAGTGGAACTGCGCAAATCACTGGCATTTACCAATGTTCCTGTTCTCAAAAACATCACGTTGTATGGCAACTTTACCCGGCTGTTTTCAACGGTAAGGCTCATGGGGGTCAGCTATTCGGCGCAGGATGCCAATACCCCCCACAAGCTGTATGTAACAGAAATAGTAGGTAATGAAGAGAAGAGGCCGCAGTCCGGCGCCAGCAACTTTATGTACAATGCCGGACTGTATTATGATCAAAAACTTTTTTCACTGAGCCTGAGCTATAACCAGGTCGGCAACCGCTTTTACCGGGTAGGAACAAATGAGGTAGGCTCTTTATACGAGCAGCCGATGCAATCGCTGGACGCGCAGCTGGCGGTAAGGTTGTTAAAGGAAAAAGCAACTGTCAAGCTGAACGTGGGCAACCTGTTAAACAGCAAATACCTGATCTATGTGAACCGGTATAAAGGCTCTATAATTCCGAGTGACGGACATACACCTACTGCCAAAGAACTGTTATATCAAAAAGGAACAGACATGCTGGATTATGAGGGCGCTCCGGGACGTACTTATTCGCTCAGCTTCAGCTACAATTTCTGATAATTACCAATTAGCGGCTGTTCAAAAAATGATCTTTCAGGTACATCCCGCAGATAATGCAGCACAGCAGATATAAGTGAAGATTCGTTAAACAAAGCGCTGCAAAACCAGCGGCAAAGATTCTAAATGGATGCTTATACAATTTATAAAAATGAAAAAGACACCAGCATTATTCGCATGCGCACTCTTATTATTCATCTTTTCCTGTACCAAGGGTAAAGGGACCGGCTATGAAACCTATTACGGTTCTTTCTCGGCTGAACTATTGGCTTTGCCCGGGGCAGCTACATTGGATGTGTATGTAAATGACACTAAGATAGATAGCCTTCAGGCAGGAAAGTTCATCGGGATCGCGTCTCCATTGAGGCTTATTGCAGGCGTTCCTGCAACTATCTCCTTTAGAAAAGCAGGGACTGATCTATTGATACTTGATACCACCATAACCGTTACGCCCGGTGAAAAACCAGCATTGAAAATTGCCTATAGCCTGATACTGGGAATACAGGATTTCACAAGCGGAAACAGCAACGTGAGTACCGATTCAACGTCCTTTTTTCTTTTTAATGGGTTGCCGGAAGCGATGATATCCGATGATATTATAATAGAAGCTTATCTTTTTAAAGCCAATCAGGATGGTAGCCATTCAGCAACAGGGATCACCTGGAGTAACCTGGAAAGAAACAAACTAAACCCGAACATGGTCACCATTCGAAGTCTGCCAAACGAAGATGGAACAACAAATTCTTATGTGATCAAATTGAAGAACACGGCCACCGGTGAGTTTATCAGGGATGGATTTGGCAGGGATTATATTGCTCCGTATTTCGAAGCAGGATCTCGTGAAATTATTACGTTGTCGGCCGCGCAGCTATTTGGCCTCTATTTATTCCAGGCCCAGTACGCCACTTATTGACGCTCATTTCTCTCCAGAACTGCAAATGCAGTACCGTACCGCATGGCTATAATACCTATAATTCCCCCGATTTCGGGGGAATTGCCTTTCTACTCCTCCAACCGCTCCACCTGCCTCAGATAATCAAACTGCATATCCTCATGCACTCCTTTGATCAGGGTTCGGATCTTTTTGACCTGCTGGTCGTAGATATTTTCCAGGACCTTATTCCGGTAGAAGGGAATGCCGGAGGTTTTTAACTCCTGGCAGAAATGGATCAGCAGCTCAATAGCCCCTTCTTTGGAGCCGATATGCCGGCTATGCTTACTGATGATCCTTAATATTTTGCGCAGCCCTTTTTTGGCATAATACCAATGATCGGTATTGATCTCTGCAAAGGCTTCGTTGATCTCCTGTTTCACAGAAGCCACAAAACCGGCCTCATCATGGGCCTCAAACAGCAGGAAATGCAGCAGTTCCTTGTTCTCTTTTTTCGATTTTGCCAGGCGAAGACAAATATCTACCAGCTCTTTGGGCTTCAGCGAGCCCAGTTCCTGCTTGATTTCCTGAATACTGGAGGACTTCATGCCACGAAAGTACAGCATTCGCCGGCCGGAAAAAGGCGACGCTGGCACGATTTTTTACCTTTACTTACCATAAAACTTTACAACTATGCAAAATTGGCTCAGAACCCTTCTCGCAGGCTACGGCGCCTGGAAATGGGGCGGTGGTTGTTTAGGCACCATTGTCCTTTTTGTCCTTTTCTACTGGTTGCTGGGACATTGCTGATCCACAGACCAGCCATACCCGGTTAACTACACTATAAAAACAAAGCCCCCTGTATCCCTGCTGGCCGAAACCAAAGCAGGACACAGGGGGCCTCTTTATCAGGAAACATTACACTTCTACACGTTTCATTTTGGGTACCAGGAAATGCATCACCAGCCAGGCCGCCACATAAGCCACACCGCAGATGACGAACATGATCATATAACCGGTCCCGATATTTCCGAGTCCTTTATAATAATCGAACAGGTAGCCCGCACTCTTGGAGATCAGGATACCACCCAGGCCACCGGCCATACCACCAATACCCGTTACAGAAGCCACTGCTTTTTTAGGGAACATATCAGAAACAGTGGTGAAGATATTGGCGCTCCAGGCCTGGTGCGCAGCAGTACCCAATCCAATGATCAGGATAGCATACCACATATTCATTTGCCCCAGCACCTGCGCCAGCACTACAGGCGTTACAAACAGGGAGTAGATAAGCATAGAGGTCTTCCGGGCTTTGAATACAGGCCATTCATGCTTTTTGATGAAGTTCATGGGCAGCCAGCCGCCAAAGATGCTGCCAAAAGCTGCAATAGTATACACCACGGCCACTGGCATGGAGATCTGTGTAACGGTCAGGCCGTATTGTTCCGTCAGGAAATCCGGCAGCCAGAAAAGATAGAACCACCAGATGCCATCCGTCATGAACTTGCCCAGTGCAAAGGCCCAGGTCTGTTTAAAGCCCAGCAGCTTGCCCCAGGACACCCTGGGCTCCTCAACTGCTGCTACAGGAGCCGGCTCCACTGCTTCATCAGCATCACTATGGATATAATCGTATTCTGCCTGGGATAATCTTTTTTGCTTTTTGGGGATCTCGTAGAGCCAGAACCAGAAGACCAGCCATACCAGACCCACCGCACCCGTGATGATGAAGGCCCAGCGCCAGTTCAGCGCTTCCGCAATAAAGGGAACCGTCAGCGGGGCAATGATAGCCCCGATATTGGAGCCGGAATTGAAGATTCCCGTGGCCAGGGCCCGCTCTTTTTTGGGGAACCATTCAGCTGTGGCTTTGATGGCAGCGGGGAAGTTGCCGGACTCGGTAACACCCAGGGCAGCCCGGGCGACAAAGAAGCCGGTGGTGCTGCGGATCAGGGCATGACCAATAGCGGCCAGGCTCCAGAGGATCAGTGAGAGCGCATACCCGATCTTGGTGCCCAGCTTATCAATCAGCCGGCCGGCGCCCAGCATAGCCAGGGCATAGGCCAGCTGGAACACTGCAGTAATATTGGCATAATCGCTTTTGTTCCAGCCGAACTCAGCATCCAGATGGGGTTTCACGAGGCTGATCACCTGCCTGTCGAGGTAGTTGATGGTGGTAGCAAAGAACACAAGGGCGCAGATGGTCCACCTGTATTTTCCTATGGCTTGCTGCATGATCGTTAGTTTAATGAATGATAAGGGGTATGCATTATTATTTTGTACGGACTTCCTTTACCAGCTGCAGCGCTTCCTGCGTAGCCTGGGTCAGTGCTTCATATTGTCCCTGTTCCAGGACGGCTTTGGTGATCAGCTTGCTGCCCATGCCTACAGCACAGACACCGGCTTTGAACCAGCCTTCCAGGTTGCTGCGCTCCGCTTCTACCCCACCAGTGGGCATGAACAGCAGATCGGGGAACAGCTCGCGGATAGCACTCATGAATCCAGGTCCCAGCAGGTTGCCGGGAAACAGTTTCACCAGCTGAGCGCCCAGGGCTTCCGCTTTCATGATCTCTGTGGGCGTCATACAGCCCGGCACCCAGAACATGTCCTCTTTCTGGGCCGCTTCGGCCACTTCTTCCACCAGCCCCGGGCTGATGATATAATCGGCGCCGGCCTTGATATAGGCTTTGGCGTCTTTGCGGTTCTTGATGGTGCCAATACCCAGTTGCAGACCGGGTAAGGATCTATCGGTCAGCTTGCGCAGGGCTTTGAAATTCTCCAGGGCTTCCGGGCCCCGGTTGGTGAACTCTACCGCGCGGATACCGGCGGCGTAAAGCGCCTGGAGGATCGACTGGCATTTCTGGCTGTCCGGATGAAAGTACAGGGGTAAGATACCCTGCTCCCGGATCTGTGCTATGATGGTGGCTGGCTTACTCATGAGTTGTCAGACTGGCTTTAATGGTTTCAATATCCTGGTTAGTGGCATCGCCCTTTTCCATGAGCTTGCCGAAGGCCGCACGGGCAGCCAGTTCTATGACCGACTGCAGCCCGTACTGCTGGTAAAGACCGTAGATCAGGCCGGCCATAAAACAATCGCCGCTGCCTACTTTGTCCACGATCCTGTTGGCCACCAGCTGGGGCGACTGGTACAGCTGCCCCGCATTGTACAGGGCGGCGTAATATAAGATGCCACCTTCTCCCTGGTCAAACCGGAAGGTATTGGCTACCGTTTTTACTTTGGGAAACTGTTGCAGGATGGCGGCCGATGTTTTCCGGGCATGGTCCAGGTATTTTTCCTGGCTGGCATCGGTATGGATCGCAGGATCCGCGGGAATACCCAGCAGCTGATCAGCGGCCCAGATATTGCCCATCACCACATCACAGTATTCCACCAGTGCAGGCATCACGTCAGCAGGCGCTTTTCCATACTGCCAGAGCTTGGCGCGATAGTTCAGGTCTACCGATACAGTAATGCCTTTGGCGGATGCGGCGGCAGCCCCTTCGCGACAAACATCCACCACATGGGGATTAAGGGCTGGACTGATGGCGCTGAAATGGAACCAGCTAACGCCGTCCAGTACCCGATCCCAGTCTATCATCCCGGCCCGCAGCTCTCCAAAGGAGGAATGGGCCCGGTCGTAGATGACGCCGGCATGTTTCAGGTCGGCCCCCTGCGGCAGGTAATACAACCCGATACGGTTACCGGAAAAATGAATAGTATCCGTATCGATCTTTTTCTGGCTGATCTCGGCCGTGATCTCCTTCGACAGGTAATTGTCCGGCAAAGCGGTACAGTACGTGGCCGGCAGTTTCCACCTGGCCAGTGCAGTGGCAACATTCAGCTCAGCTCCCCCAATGAACACCGGCATGGAAGCAGCATGGATCCATTCCCTGTCCAGGGCCGGCGAGAGGCGCAGCAGCAGTTCGCCAAAGCAGCATATCTTTTTTTGTTGCATAATGGTCAGGCTAAGGAGCTGGTCAGCGCAGGTCCGCTATGGCCACGGCATCCATATCGGTGAACGTATAGTTTTCGCCGGCCATGCCCCAGATAAAGGAGTAGCTGGCCGTTCCGCAGCCGGAGTGGATGCTCCAGGGCGGGGATACGATGGCATCGTGGTTACCGATCAGCAGGTGCCGCGTTTCTGTTGGTTCGCCCATAAAATGAAAAACCCTGTGCTGCTCAGGCACATCGAAATAAAAATAGGCTTCCATCCTACGGGTATGTGTATGCGCAGGCATGGTATTCCATACGCTGCCGTCATTCAGTACGGTGAGGCCCATCACCAGCTGGCAGCTCTGGATGCCGGCAGCATGGATGTATTTGTAAATGGTGCGGCGGTTGGCGGTAGACTGATCGCCCAGCTCTACGGGAGAGGCTTCTTCCTTGCCGAGCTTGCGGTTGGGATAAGTCTGGTGCGCAGGCGCCGACAGCAGGAAGAAAACAGCCGGGGCTTTGGCGTCAGCGCTTTTGAAGCTGACCTTTTTAGTACCCTTGCCCAGGTAGAGGGCATCCAGCTTGTTCAGGGAAAAGCTTTCACCATCGGCTTCTACTGTTCCTGCGCCGCCAACGTTGATGATACCGATCTCCCGGCGTTCCAGGAAATAGTCGGCCCGCAGCTCCGGGTCATTGGGCAGTTCCACTGCCTGACCGGCAGGTTTGGCGCCACCGATGATCACGCGGTCATAATGGGAATACACCAGGTTGACCTGGTTATCCTGCATGAGGCCGGGCATCAGAAAATTATCACGCAGCTGCTGGGTGTCCATGCTGCTGGTTTCTTTGGGACTTTGCTGAAATCTTATTTCCATGATTACACAGAGAATTAATGATTGATTATCGGCCCATCCAGCCACCATCAACGGTGAGGATGGTACCATGTACATACTGACCGGCATCGGAGGACAGGAAAATGACCGGTCCTTTGAAGTCCGCCGGTTCACCCCATCTGCCGGCAGGTATCCTGTCCAGGATGGATTTGCTCCGGTCCGCGTCATTGCGCAACGCCTCGGTATTGTCGGTAGCAATATAACCGGGGGCAATGCCATTCACGTTCACGCCCTTGCCGGCCCATTCGTTGGCCAGCGCTTTCACCAGGCTGCCCAGTGCGCCCTTGCTGGCCGCATAGCTGGGAACATTGATACCACCCTGGAAAGTGAGCAGGGAACAGGTGAAGATAATTTTACCGGACCCGCGCTGCACCATATCGCGACCAAATTCCCTGGCCAGCAGGAAGGGCGTGTCCAGGTTTATGGACAGCACTTTATCCCAGTATTCATCGGGATGTTCTGCTGCGGGTTTCCGCATAATGGTACCGGCGTTATTGATCAGGATATCAATAACGGGGTTCTCGGCTTTTACTTTTTGCACAAAAGCATAGGTGGACTCCCGGTTGGAGAGATCGGCCTGGTAGGCTTTGAAGTTACGGCCCAGGGCCTTCACGTCTTTTTCTACGGCACTGCCCTCCAGTTCCAGCGAAGCCGATACACCGATGATATCAGCGCCTGCTTCCGCCAGTCCCAGGGCCATGCCCCTGCCAATGCCTTTATTGCAACCTGTCACCAATGCGGTCTTGCCGCTGAGGTCAAATATATTTGCCATACGTGCTGTAATTCCGTACTGTAATTAGTTGATCTTTTGGGCCGCGCCCTTTTGGGTGATGGCCTGCCAGTTGAAATATTGTTGGGCATTGTGGAAACAGATATCCTGTACCATTTTGCCGATCCAGCCCAGGTCGTTGGGCAGTTCACCGTTCTCTATCTCTTCGCCCAGCAGGTTACACAATATACGACGGAAATATTCATGGCGGGGGAAGGACAGGAAGCTCCTGCTATCGGTGAGCATGCCTACAAAGCGGCTCAGCAAACCCATATTGGACAGGGTATTCAGCTGTTTGGTCATACCATCTTTCTGGTCCAGGAACCACCAGCCGGAGCCCCATTGCACTTTACCGGCAACGGAGCCGTCATTAAAGTTGCCGATCATGGTGGCAAACACTTCATTATAGGCCGGGTTCAGGTTATAGAGGATGGTCTTTGTCAGTTTATCTTCCCCATCCAGCTTACTGAGGAAGCGGGCCAGTGTCCGGGCCTGTGAAAAATCACCGATGGAATCCCAGCCGGTATCAGGTCCCAGCTGGCGCATCATCCGGCTGTTATTATTGCGGATAGCACCCAGGTGGTATTGCTGCACCCAGCCCCGTTCCCAGTCCCATTCCGCAAAAATGACGAGCATGGCGGATTTGAACTGTTTGCGTTCCAGCTCTTCCAGCGGCTTGCCGCTGTATACTTTATTGAAGATGGTTTTGATCTCTGCTTCGGTATAGTCTTCGGCATAGATCTCTTCCAGTCCATGGTCTGATACATTGCAGCCCTGTGCGGCGAAATAGTCGTGCCGGTTGCGCAGGGCGTCCAGGTAGGTATCAAAAGAATTCACTGTGATACCGGAAGCCTGTTCCAGGCGTTGCAGGTATTGGTTGAAAGCAGCGGGATTGTCCACGTTCATGGCTGCATCCGGCCGGAATGCGGGCAGTACGGGAATATCAAAACCATCGGCCTTCATCTGGCGATGGTATTCCAGGGAATCCACAGGATCGTCTGTAGTACAGATGAGGCGGACCTGCATTTTGCGGAGCAGGTTACGCACGCTGTAATCAGGTGTTTGCAGCAGGGCGGTGCATTGCTCATACACTGCGCGTGCGGTGGATGGCTCCAGGATGGCGTCCACACCAAAATACCGCTGCAGTTCCAGGTGGGTCCAGTGGTACAAGGGATTGCGGAGCGTAAAGGGCACGGTGGCAGCCCACTGTTCAAACTTCTCATAATCGCTCCGGTTGCCGGTGCAATAACTTTCATCAACACCGTTGGTGCGCATAGCGCGCCATTTATAGTGATCGCCATAGAGCCATACCTGCGTGAGGTTCTCAAACTGTTTGTCCTCCGCCATTTGCTGGGGCGGCAGGTGGCCGTGGTAATCGATGATGGGCATGTCTTTGGCATACTCATGGTACAGCCTTTCGGCTGTCTTGGTATGCAACAGGAAATTTTCGTCCAGGAATTTTTTCATAACCACACAATTAAAAAAGCAGCAGGCCTGCGCCTGCTTAAATAGGTTGAGCGAACCTGTTGAAGACGGTCCGCGGTTCTTCATTGATCAGTTGCTGGAGGTTGTTGGTAACGGCTTCAGCAAAACCGGGCAGGGCCAGGAGATCAGCGCCCCAGAAGCTTTTATCGCCCAGTACCGATTGTACCAGGCCGGGGAGTTCCTGTTGCCATTTTTCGGCAAACCAGCCGGCCAGGTCGTCATTGACAATATATTTCTCGCCGTCCTTCAGGCCATAGTACTGGCCGTCTTCTGCCTGTGCGCAGCGCATGAAGAGCAGGTAACCGGCAAAGCCCAGGGCCATCTGTTCGGGCACAGTGCCATCATCTTCATAATGCTTCAGCAGCACCGGGATATTCCGCATTTTCATCTTGGAGGTATACTGCATGGTGATGCTGATCCAGAGATGATCAATATACGGATTGCGGTAACGGTCCAGGACCTTGGCGGCAAAATCAGCAGCCATCTCCGTGGAGAGATTTTCGCCTGTGATGGCGGGGCCGATCTCTTCCAGCATGAGGCGACTGATATAACTATTGAAAGCCGAATCGCTCATGGCTTCTTTCACGGTAGTGAAGCCGCCCAGGTAGGCCAGGCCGCAGCTGAAAGTATGGGAGCCATTGAGCAGGCGGAGCTTCAGTTCACGGAATACATTGATATCAGGCGCAATCACTACGCCGGGATCAGCCTGAGCAAAGGAGAGTTTTTCTTTCACGATGTCCTGGTCGGACTCAATGGCCCAGAGCCGGTACACCTCGGACTTGATCATCAGTTCATCGGTATACCCGGCTTCCTGTTCCATGGCGGTTTGTTCGGCTGGCGGCAGTTTGCCGGGCACGATGCGGTCTACCAGCGAGCTGCAGAAATGGTTATTGGTCCGCAGCCAGCGCAGGAAGGCGGGCTCCAGGTTATTATGGAGGGCGAGTTCAATACAGATGCTCTTGAGTTTTTTCCCATTGTCGGGGATCAGTTCGGTGGGCACAATCACCATGCCTTTGGCAGGATCTTCTCCAAACACCTGGAAGCGGCGATACAGGAAGGCCAGCAATTTGGCGGGGAAAGAAGCGGGCGGTTCGGCATGAATGGATTCGCGGACCAGCTCAATCCCTACTTCGGTAGTATTGGAGATCACGATCTCCATGTCCGGGCTGGAGGCGCATTGCAGGATCTGTTCCCACTCGTGGCGGGCGGAGAGCATGCGGCTGATGCTGGCGTTCACGATATTTTCACCGGTCTGCTGACCGTTCTCCACGCCTCTTACGCAGAGGGTGTAGAGGCCATGCTGGCGCGCGAAAGAGTCGCTGTCGCCACCGCGGGTGGATTTCACCACTACAATGCGACCGTTAAAGAGGCCTCGTTTGTTGGCTTTATCGATGAAGTAATCGGGGAGACCGCGCAACAGTACGCCGGTGCCGAACTGCAGTACTTTTTCAGGCAACTGGAAATAGCTGGCGGAAGGTAACTCCACAACAGCGGAGTTAATCATTGGCAAAGCGTCGATTGACAGGTTCATAGGTGCGTTATTTAAAAATGAACGTTTCCTATCCGGGGGCCCGGGAATAAGGCAATAGCAGCCACTACTCCCGGCAGATTATTCACAAGTGTAGGCAGATATTCTTATAGAACTGTCCGCGGCCGCCTGTTTATTTACGCAAACGTTACCGGTGTAAGGTGCTGGCGCCAAGGGAGAAAAAGATGGCGGAAGAGAGGAAAAGGGAGCGGGAGGCCTGAAAAAGCCGGGCGGCGGCCTGTAGTTAAACAAATTGTCAGCAGCAGTTCCACAAAGAGCCGGCTATTTATAAATAAAAGGCGGCCGCTGAATTATGCAGGGGCCGCCAGGAAATATTTTGGGAAGAAGAGCCTATGCCAGGGAATAGCGCCAGCAATCTGCTGCGCCAATGATCTGGGCGTTCTCACCCAGGGTGGCGATGCGGATGGGCACATTGATACCCTGCTGGGCCAGCGTAGCTTCCAGCGGGGGCAGGAACAGCTCGTAGCCTTTGGCAATATTGCCGCCCAGTACAATTACCTGGGGCTGGTGCTGAGGGATCACGCCCGCCAGGAAACAGGCCAGGTTACCGGCAAACTCTTCAAAGATGGCGCCTGCAATAGGTTCCTTGCCTACCTTCTCCTGCAGCTCACGGGCGCCGGTGACGGAGCCGCCTGTCAGGGTATGGTAGCGCTGCACAAACCAGCGGGAAGAGATATAATCTTCGGCAATGCCATCGCGGAAGGGGCTTTGCCAGAGATCGGCGTCAATGGTATGACCATCGCTGTACAAAGCGGAGCCAAGGCCGGTGCCGAGGGTAAAGCCCAGTACACGGGTGAAACCGGTGGCGGCGCCGCCGACTACTTCGCCCTGGAGAAAACAGAGGGCGTCGTTCATCATCCGGATATCGGTGGCAGTAATGCCCAGCTGGGCCGCCAGGAGCGATTTGATGTTCAAACCGTAAAGGGATTCATATTTGCCCTGGTTACGGATATAACAGATGCCCTGCTCATAGTCCAGGGGGCCGGGCATGGCGATACCGATCTGAACGGGACCGGTGAAAGCGGGAAAATGAGCATAGGCTTCGCGGATGGTGCGAGCCCAGTTTTCGATGATCACGGGGGCTTCCTCATGGGTGGCGATCGCGTGCCTGGTGAGGGTGCCGGGGACCAGGGTGTTGGTGGAGAGGTCAACGAGGGCGGCGGTAATATGTGAACCGCCGATATCTGCGCCTGCAATGAATGATTGCTGCATGAATAAAACAGTTTAAGGCAAGTGAATGACAACCTATCCCCGACTGGCATTCGTCGACTGCCTTACAAGCGGTAGAGAGGTCGAGCTAAAACGTTTTAGCTATGGCGTGAAGATAAAGAAAAAGGATTAACCGGCGAAAACCCGGTTGTTTTTTTTCGAAGCCGCCCCTGAACGGCTGCAGGGTGGGCAGCCCTGCGCCCGGGGCCGCGGACAGCTTTGATAGCAGCGCCGGAGGCAGCAAGAGCTGTAGCGCCCGAGGCTTGCCGGTTTTAACCAACAACGCAATTTGTTGAACAGAACAATGGTCCCACAGTGAGCTGTCAAGCGTGCCGGTTACCGGTCTGACACCGATGCAAAGGCTGACTCAGTACAACCAAACTGGCCGCGGACAGTTTACCGTTGCCTGGGCCTGCCGGAACCTGCCCCGGACAAACCATTTCAGCTGCACCATATGCTTCCGCGCCCAGGCCGCATGCGCTGCTTGTATACAACCCGCAGCCCTCCCTCACGATAAGCAAACCCCAACAGCCATACAAGACCGCAGATCCCCGGCTTTCACTTCCCGAATCCGGTCAGACTTGCCGGCCTACAGGCTTACACTTAAAATTCTTTTTGTGGATAGCGTTTTTGCATGTAAAATTGTACCTGATACGAACAATTGTACTTAAAAGATACATATTGTCGCTATCAGGCACCAGATACATACAGGTACAACAGTACCGCAGCGAAGTAATCTTACGGGAATAGGATGGCTTCACTGCAAGGCCTCTAAAGTAGCACGCACCATTTTCTCACTCTCGACGATGACAATTTCAATGTAAAAGCGATCAGGCAGCAGTCTGTCTGTAGCAGTGTGGCTTATGGCCATAAGATAATACTACAGCAAATGCAGTAGCATGGCCCGTTTTGTCCATAGCTACAGCCAGGCCGCCACCTTGTTGACCAGCCTTCGGTATGGAGCGTCCACCTGCGCCATTCCCGGCCCCAGCAGATGACTTAACCAATCAAAAACATTGCAGTGATGAAGCTACAAGGGCCAGTCCTTTACCAGGAACAGGTTTCTGTTGAAGAGCAGTCAATTCCCAAAACCATTCCTAACGGTAGTGCATACACTTGTACTACCCCCGAAGAAGCAGTGACACCTGCTATCATGGCCAGCCTCAAAGCCGGCAACTCTCAGGTCATGATCACCTTTTTCGACCTCTACTATGCCCCCCTCTGTTTTTTCGCCTATCGCCTCATCCGCAACAGGCCAGCCGCAGAGGACATTGTGGAGGACTCCTTTATGAAACTCTGGAAAAAACACACGGACTTTGAAAGCGTGCAGAACATCAAGGCCTTCCTCTACATTACTACCCGTAATGCCTGCCTGAATTTCCTGAAGCAACACCAGCGGGATTCAGCATCCATCCGGGAACTGGCTTACCTGGCCAGTGAAAAAGAGGATCATATCCTGAACAGCATGGTCCGCACAGAAGTCCTGCGGGAGATCTACCAGGAGATCGAAAAACTGCCAGCCCAGTCCCGTAAAGTTTTTAAAATGAGTATACTGGAAAATATGAAGAACCAGGATATAGCCAGGCAGCTGGATATCTCTATCCATACCGTCAAGAACCAGAAGATGCGGGCTATGCAACTGCTCCGTACCAAACTGCTGACCCGGAAATCATTGTCCCTGTCCTGAGGCAGCAGCCCGTTTCCCCTACCCGTTTATCCTACACAGTTACACAACACCACATCCAGCTCTTTACTACCCGGCTCCGGTCATACAAAATGGCCGACAGGAGGTATTTGCCCTCCCTATCGGCTGTAGACCGTCGACATAAAAAAATTTCTGCTAACCTGATAGTACAATTTTCGATTCCGGTTGTTATAATAGTAATCACCTATATCAGGTATAGGTAAATGTGAGTATAGCCATAAAATCATACATGAAAAGGAATTACAAAGACAGTTAGTTTTGATCGCATGTGACTGTTTGGTTGGGTCACTACAAGGGAGTGTTTCTACTCTCCCTTCATTTTTTTCTCCGGCAAAGCCGCAGATACCCACCAGGTTCCTTGATCCATACCGTATTTGTTTCAACTCTCCCGGATGCAGTTCCTGCTGCATCCAACTGCGGCCCTTTCCAGGACCGGCAGTCATCCCCAAAGCCGGGTATCACTACCCGGCTTTTTCATGTATATGATCGATCCGCTTGTTGCCATAAGATCCGGATACCTGCCGCACTACAGTCCCTGAAGTTGCCACTCATGTCTGCCCCCCTGCAGGTTACGTTGACCCTCTGCATCCTGAACATAACCACAGCAGCAGTACATGCCTACATATACAGCCAGGCATCCGGAAAGAATTAAAGAGTTGCTATCGATCATCCGTTTTTCGCAGCCGGTCTATACCCCGCACACCGGCCGCTTCTACATACTATTCTTTCCCGCATTAAATATCGAACGCTTCCGCCAGTAGCTATTATGAATTCGGGATAAAAACTTTCGATTTTTTACATTCTTCCGTATTTTATCCGTAACCGGCCATGCACTTTAGTGATCGGTACATATTTACACTTAATGGTACAGGTAAGCCTCCGGAAACAGATCAATTTCCATAGAAATTTCTATCCGCCACGTAGTACAGTTAGCCTGCCCAGTTGTTATATCTACATAGAAATGCATTCCGATGAAAGATCACCAACCGGAAAAAGCCACCAGGATATCAAACCTTATTATGAAACACCTGCGGGGCGAACTGCTCCAGCAGGAAATGAAAGAACTGCATACCTGGATCAATGCAAGAGAAGACAGCTACCTGCTGTTTGAAGAATGCCAGGACCTGCTCCGGCTCTCTGCAGACCTCAGGGAATTGTGGAAATACCACTGGCTGCAGGCTTATATGCGGTTCAGCAGGAATATTTAGCTCAACCACCCTTCTGCCGCTTCATGATAGTAGGCGGATAACCCACCTTCTTCTTGAAAGCTGCCGTAAAACTGGATACATTTTTATAGCCCGTGGCAAAGGCGATCTCATGGACCGGTGTATCGGTTTCCAGCAACAGGGTCTTGGCCTTGTCCATCCGCGCCTCCAGCAGGAAATCGAAAATGGTGACCCCATATAATTGTTTGAAGCCTTTCTTCAGTTTGAAATCATTCAGCCCCACTTTATGCGCCAGCTCAATCACCGTCAGCGGATGCTCCATATTCAGTAACAGGTATTCCCTCGCCTCCCGGATCTTATCAATATCATATACCTGCAACCGGATATCTCCCGCCGGCAGATAGGCCGGCGCCACCCTGTTCAGGGCCAGCAATAATAATTCCGGTATTTTATATTGCAGGTAAAGGGTCCGCACATCGCCGGTAAATTCATTGTGCAGCAGGTTGCGCACCATCAGGACCATCTCCGGCGTAATACGTGCCGGAGAAGAACCCGGCAAGCCGGTTTCACCGGCCGCCGCCGCTTCCACAAATGATTCCAGCGCCGGAAAATAGGGAACAAACTGCGCCAGGTAATCCACCGTCAGGTAAAGGGTGCACCACTGACCTGTTTTGCCCGCTTCCATCCGGTACTCCAGGCCCTGGCCGGCATCCGCCAGCAGATTAAATTGCCCCTCCGGTATCCGCCATTCAGCCGCTGTACCAGCCACCCGCCCCTGCCAGCTGCCCTTCAGGGCAATGGGCAATTGTATCCCCCGCCCGTTCAGTACAGACGGAAAATACTGGTTGGTAGCGGGCTCCAGCACTTGCTGCCAGACAGCAAAACCCGGCCCTTCCAGGCCGGCTATCAGGGCCCGCCCGAAGGCCCCCTGCACCACATAATTCTCAACACCGGGTACAGTCAGCTGTTCCCATACCGCTGGTATGGTATTGGTATATGAATACAAACCTGAACGGATCATACCTCCATTGTTTTGTAGATGGCCATAAGTCAAAGGGAGCTGTTAGTAGCTATCCGTGAACACAAGCAAAGGAGCAGAGCGGAATTATAGTTGGTATCAACGCAGGGGGTACACTCCTTTTTGCTCATGCAGTGAGCCTTCCTGGTCACTGGCGCTAAAGGTAATCAGCATTTCTGAGAGTTGCTAACACCCATGCCTACAGGAAACGGCTACCCTAAGTGATTCCCTATAAAACCACCTAAGCAATAGAGCGTAAAATTAAAATATTCGGTAGATTGTACTATGCTGCGCAGATCATCAAGATCCACCAATAAATATACCCGGTATAACAACGTGCAACTGGTCCATGGCGGCCGGGAGTACTTTGATAAACTCCTGGAGCTCATCAGCAACGCCCGGCATACCCTGCACCTGCAGGTCTATATCTTTGAAGCGGACGATACCGGCCGGCAGGTAGCGGAGGCCCTTCAGGACGCCGCCCGCCGCGGCGTGGCCGTATACCTGCTCACCGATGGCTACGCCTCCCAGGGTTTACCCGCCGACCTCATCCGGCAACTGCGCGCCGCCGGCGTTCATTTCCGCTTCTTTGAACCACTGCTGCGCAGCAGCCGGTATTATTTCGGCCGCCGCCTCCACCATAAAGTACTGGCCATTGATGGCTGCTGCTGCCTGGTAGGCGGTATCAATATCAGCAATAAATACAATGAGGGCTATGGCCAGCCGGCCTGGCTGGACTGGGCCCTCTACGCCGAAGGCGAAGTAGCCAGCCAGGTGATGACCGTCTGCCTGGAATTCTGGACCCGCTCGCCCAAAAAACGCCGGCGCCTCCTGGCCCGTATGCCCCGCCCCGATCCCCTGCCCGCCACACGCTGCCATTGCCGGATCCGGCGGAACGACTGGGTCCATCGCCGCAACCAGGTCACCAAAAGCTACCTGGAGCTATTGCGCAACGCCCGCTCCGAACTGTTCCTGGTATCCAGCTATTTCCTGCCCGGCAGACTGCTCCGCCGCCAGCTCCTGGCTGCCGCTGCCCGTGGCGTACAGGTCAACCTCCTGCTGGCCGGCGTATCAGACGTCATGCTGGCCAAACACGCAGAGCGGTATATCTACCGCAAGATCCTGCGCCAGGGTATCCGGATCTTTGAATACCGCAGCGCCATCCTGCATGGCAAAATGGGCGTATATGATAACGCCTGGGCCACCATCGGCTCCTACAACCTGAATAATATCAGCGCCTTTGCCAGCCTGGAACTCAATATTGATGTGATGGATGAAAATTTTGCCGGCCAGTTGCAACAGGAATTAAAGACCATCATCCGGACGGATTGTGTGCCCATCACTGAAGAGGGCTACCGTACCAATTACGGCTTCTGGACCCGCTGCTGGCAGCGCATCTGCTATGAGCTGGTACGCTTCCTGTTCTTTATTTTCACCTTTTATTTCCGCCAGCAATCAGCGCGTGCCGGCAATCCGCCGAAGCAGGGATAACATGGCCTCCCTGTCCCAGTTGCTGAAACGGCCCCGCTGGATCACCAGCGCATTCTCTTCCGGCTTCTGCAAATAGTAGTGGAATACAAAGCCGGCCTCCCGATCACGCCAGCCGATCATCTGCCCAAAACGAAGATCGTTGAACATTAGGGTATTGTTCCAGCGCTCAATAGTATAATAACCCTGGGAGAACCTCACCAGGCGATGCGCATCTTCCAGGTCCGTAATAGGCGCCAGCAGTTCCTCATTGCGGGAGAAATATTGAAAATGGATGGAGTCTGTTTTATCCAGCAAAGAACGATAGGCCAGGTGATAGCCCTTCTTATCTTCCAGCACCACATACCACAATAGATTATTCAGCGGCGTAGGCGTGCTGAGGTAACGCTGGTAGGTAATGCCCTGCCGCGCCGCCAGTGTTTTTACCTTGCTGTCCACGGTGGTCTTGCTCACTACGCCCAGCAGCAGGTAGGCCGCACAGAGTCCCAGGGTGGTAAACACATATTTGCGGCGCTTCGGGTTGTTGTTCTTCCAGATCAGCAGCAGCACAAAAGTGATGGCCGGCCAGATGGAGAACAGCGGATCAGCCACAAAGAGGATATGAAAAGCAAAACGATGATGACTGAAGGGTTCCAGCCAGCCGGTGCCATAGGCGTTCATCCCGTCCAGCAGCACATGCACGGCCATTTCCACACCAAAGAACAGCAGCCATTTTTTCAGGGAGATATCATGCGGCCGGTGCCATCGCTCCGCTATCAGGGCTATCAGCGGCGTCACCAGGATGATGAAGAGAAAGGAATGGGTAAAGCCCCGGTGCGCCAGCAGATCATTCACCGGGTTCATCCAGAAAGAAGCCACGAAATCTATATCCGGCAGGCTCTGCATCAGGGCGCCCCAGAACATGGCTTTCTTGCCGATCTGTTTGCCGGCCATTGCATCTCCGATGCAGGCGCCGACCACTATATGCGTCAATGAATCCATAGGACTCGCAATTTATGAGTATATTAGTTGACTTGAAACCCAATCCTTCATTTTTCCCGGCGCCATATGACACTACTCATCCTGTTTGGTTGTATCCTGGCACTGATCCTGCTGACCACCTGGGGCAAATGCAATGCCTTTCTGGCCTTCCTCCTGGTGTCCATTACCACCGCCTGGATCTTGGGGATTCCACTGGACAAGATCACTGCTTCCGTACAAAAGGGCATGGCGGATACGCTCGGCTCCCTCACCATCATTATTGTACTGGGCGCTATGCTGGGGAAACTGGTGGCCGAGAGCGGCGCCGCCCAGCGCATCACCACCACCCTGATCAAAGCCTTCGGTGAAAAATATATCCAATGGGCGCTCATGGTCACCGGCTTTGTAGTGGGTATACCGCTTTTTTATAATGTAGGCTTTGTACTGATGGTGCCGCTGATCTTTTCCGTGGTGTACCAGACCAGGCTGCCCGCCGTATATATCGGACTGCCCATGCTGGCCGCTCTCTCAGTGACCCACGGTTTCCTGCCGCCCCATCCCTCGCCTACAGCCCTGGTGACGCAGTTCAATGCCAATATGGGCCTTACGCTGCTCTATGGATTGATTCTGGCCATCCCCACCATCATTGTGGCCGGACCGCTTTTTGCCCGCACCCTGCGCAGCATCAAAGCACAGCCGCTGGCTACTTTTCAGCCAAAGCTGATACCGGAGCAGGAAATGCCCGGCCTGTTCAACAGCTTTGTCACCTCACTATTACCTGTGGTGCTGCTGGCCGCCACCGCCCTGCTGCCCATGCTGGGCAGTACCGGCGCCAGCCCTTTTTTCAGTTTTGCAGGCGATCCCATTATTGTGATGCTGCTGTCCCTGGTGGTAGCCAGCTATACACTGGGCATCCGCCGCGGCAAGAGCATGAAGACCATCATGAATATTTATGGAGATGCGGTGAAGGATGTGGCCATGATAGTCCTGATCGTTGGCGGCGCCGGCGTCCTGAAACAGGTCTTTGTGGACAGTGGCGTCAGCAGCGCTATCGCCGGCGGATTGCAGGGCCTTTCCCTCCACCCGCTGGTGCTGGGCTGGGGTATTGCCGCCTTCCTGCGGGTCTGCATCGGATCGGCCACGGTGGCGGGCCTTACCACGGCCGGTATACTGGCACCCGGTTTGCACCAGCTGCATGCCGATCCTAACCTGATGGTGCTGGCTATCGGCGCCGGCAGCCTGATGTTCTCTCATGTGAACGATGCAGGCTTCTGGATGTACAAAGAATATTTCAACCTCAGCCTGAAGGACACGTTCCGCTCCTGGTCGCTCATGGAAACCATCGTGGCCGTGATGGGCCTGCTGGGTGTTTTACTGCTCAACCTGTTTATATGATGAACACAACGCCTCCTGCATTGCCCTGGTATACCATCCATGACGCCCACCTGCTGGACAGCCCGGCCCTGGTCATTTACCCGCAGCGGGTGCAGGCCAATATTAACCGGCTGCTGGCATCCATTGACGACAAACAGCGCTTACGCACACACGTAAAAACACATAAATCCAACGATGTACTGCAGCTGTTGCTGCAATCAGGCATCAGCCGTTTCAAATGCGCCACCATTGCCGAAGCAGAGATGCTGGCCGCCGGCGGCGCCCGGGATATACTGCTGGCCTACCAGCCCACAGGCCCCAAGCTCCAGCGTTTTATAGCACTGGTGGAAAAATATCCCGCTGTGGAATGGGCCTGCCTCTGCGATCATGAAAAAACAGCCCGCCAGCAATCGGCCGCTTTCACTGCGGCAGGTATCACCGTGCCTGTATATATTGACCTGAATGTAGGGATGGACCGGACCGGCATTCTCCCGGCCCTGGCCCTGGACCTGTACCAGCTCTGCGCCACCCTGCCCGGCATTCAGCCCGTGGGCCTGCATGTGTATGATGGTCATCTCCGGCAGCGCGACCTGGCCCAACGCAAACAGGCCGTAAACGAAGCTTTTGCGCTTGTAACCGCCCTGGCGGACGCTATTGTCAAAGCCGGACTGGCCACCCCGCTGATTGTTGCCGGCGGCAGCCCCAGCTACCCCATCCATGCACAGCGCGCAGCCGTGCAGTGCAGCCCCGGTACTTTTATTTTCTGGGATAAAGGATATATTGAGAACCTGCCCGAGCAACCCTTTGAGCCGGCAGCCCTGCTGCTGACGCGCGTGGTTTCCCTACCTACGCCCACCACCCTCTGCCTGGACCTGGGCCATAAATCAGTGACGGCGGAAAATGATATTTCTAAAAGAGTGGTCTTCCTGAATGCACCTGACCTGCAGCTGATCAGCCAGAGCGAGGAGCATGGCATTGTATCAGCGCCCGAAGGTCACCAGCATACTATTGGCGAACTGCTTTACGCACTGCCCTGGCATATATGCCCCAGCGTGGCCCTCTATGAAAGAGCCCAGGTGATAGAAGACGGGAAAAGAAAAGGAGAATGGCGGATCACCGCCCGCGACCGGCAGCTGACCATCTGAAGCAAGCCGCTCTTATTTTTTTGGGACGAACCAAGGGCGAAACCTGTGGACGGACCAGCAGACGAACCAGGTGCGGCCCCTTTTACAACGCCGTTACCATCAGGCTGCAGCCCCGGATATCACTGTTGTCCAGCCGCCCCTGCACTTCAAAGCTGCCGTCCGCGTAGAGCCGGCCCACATCATCCGTTGCAATAAAGGAACAGCTGTAGACATTGGCCAGGTCAATCACATTGACAATACCCGTGCCTTCGGAGCGGATATCAAAAGGATCATCTTCCTGCCGCATCAGGACACGCATCCAAGGCGGACAGCGGAACAGACCCTGACCGGCGGAATAAGCCTGCGACAATAGCTCTGTCATCCCGTATTCAGAATGAATGGCCGGCAGCCCAAAGGCATCGCCCAGCAACGCATGGACCTCCTGGCGCGTCATTTCTTCGCGACGGCCTTTCATGCCGCCGGTTTCCATGATCACCGTATGTTGCAGGGGCATGGGATAGCGCCCGGCAAGATCCAGCAGGGCAAAGGTAACGCCAATGAGCAGGACCCGCTGGCCCTGCGCCTCCAGCCGCTGCAATACCTCCTGCAATTTAGCGTGCTCATATAAATAGAATCCGCTATCCGGGTGACCACTCAGCCGGATCAGCTCGTCCACCATCACCACCAGGGAAGAATGACTTCTTTCCAGGTAAGAAGGCAGCAGGCCTATCACGCACCAGTCGCGCACAGGACCATAGAATAATTCAAAAGCCTTGTTAAAACTTTGCCGGTACAGGTCCAGGGACCGCACCAGGTGCCTGCTGTTCACCGAACCGGTAGTACCGCTGCTTTCAAAAACTGCCTGGGGGCTGAAAACGGTAGACTGGATGGGATGTGTCTTGAAAAAGCGGATGGGCAGGAAGGGAATATCAGCCAGCCGGGTGACGGCCGCCCCAACGATGCCCAGCGCATTTACGTATTGCTGGTAAACGGGGTTTTCCTGGTACTGGAACCGGAAAAGGTCCAGCGCCAGCGCCTCAAAACCAGGGGCGTCCGTTAAAAAAATAGTATCTTCAAACCTGGAATTCATAAATGGACCAAAGCGGTAAAGCGTTTACATTTGTACAATATATTCGGGAACAATATGCGTAGATTAACTTATTATAGTGTCCTTGCCATACTGATCGGTTTTGTGCTATCCTGCGGCAAAGATAAGCTGGAGACAAAACCTTCCCTGAAATTAAAAGGCACCAGCGGCAATCATGTTGCCCAGGGCCAGCAATTCTTCATCATCTACTTTGATTATGCGGACAAGGAAGGGGATATTGATTCCCTCTGGGTAAAAAAGATCCGCCATAACGAACGCCAGATCACCACCATCCGGGACAGCTTCTGGATCACCCTGCCTTCCCTCCAGGTGCCCAAATCCGAGGGCGAAATGGAGATCCGCCTCAATGAAGAGGAATACGTGGCGGCAGTAAGTCCCAACGGTGAACCGGACTCCCTGACCTTTAAGTTTGTCCTCAAGGACAAGGCCGGCAATACCAGCGATACCGTTAATCTTCCTGATATCATTATAGACCGGGGGCAATAGGATTGCAGCAATAAGGCATGGCCAGCCGCATTTTCCAATTCTTCCTGTTCACCAGCCTGTTCATTACGGGTTGCGCCCTGCTGATGGTCCACCAGACCAACCAGCTTTTTTCCCTGCAGTATTCTTTCCACGCCTATTTCGGTTTTGTGGCGGCTTCCACCCTCTGCAGTTATAATTTCCACTGGTGGCTCACGCCTGCTTCCCCTTCGGAGAACCTGCGCATCCGCTGGACACAGCAGCATAAGACCCTGCACCTGGTCCTGTTCTTTGCAGGCGCTTTTGGCAGCGCCTGGTATTTTGTGCAGCTGCTGGACCACTGGGAATGGCTGCTGATCGGCGCCGGCCTCACCTTTCTGTACTCGGCGCCCAAACTGCCCCACCGCCCCTTCCGCTGGCTACAGACCATTGCCATCGGCAAGACCATCTTCCTGGCCTTTGTGTGGACCTATGTCACCAGTTTTCTGCCTGTTGCGCTGGATGGCGCCCATTTTACCGCCCCGGCCTGGCTCTTTGTGGGCGGTCGCTTTTTCCTGATCTATGCCATCTGTATCCCTTTTGATTACCGTGACCGCGACTATGACCGGCAGGAAGGCATCCGCAGCATGATCACCTGGTTCAGTGAGCAGGGCATCAACCGGCTGTTCTATGGTTCCATCATCCTGTTTGCCGCCTGCACCCTGGCCATGGCCGCTTACGGCTTCTCCTGGCCCGTACTGCTTTTGCTGCTCCTGCCCGGCGGGCTTACAGCCCTGCTCTTCCCCCGCGCCAAAAAGGACTTTTCCGACTATCTCTACTATTTTGCATTGGATGGCCTCATGGCCCTCTCGGCCCTGCTGACCACATTGCTCAGAATTCTGTAGATTTGGCCGGCATTTCACCCAAACTTTTTAACAATTATGGCTAAAGCAACTAAGGAAAAATCCGTTCTGACCGAAAAATCATTCAAATTCCTGCAGCAATACATCAATAACGCCAGCCCCGTAGGCTTTGAAAGCAGCGGACAGCGGCTCTGGCTCGATTATATCAAACCCTTTGTAGATACCACTTTCACCGATCCCTATGGCACGGCCGTAGGCGTCATCAACCCCAAGGCCGCTTTCAAAGTAGTGATAGAAGGACATGCCGATGAGATCAGCTGGTTTGTGAACTATATCACCGCCGAAGGACTGCTGTACCTGAAACGCAATGGCGGCGTGGACCACCAGATAGCACCCGGGCAGCGCGTATTCATCCACGGTAAAAAAGGACCCGTGCCCGCCGTATTCGGCTGGCCCGCCATCCATACCCGTATCGGTAATCCCGATGCAAAAGAACCGCATCCCCGGGTAGATAATCTCTTCCTGGACTGTGGCGCCCGCAATAAAAAAGAAGTAGAGGACCTGGGCATCCATATCGGCGCCGTGGCCACCTACCAGGACGGATTCCAGGAGCTGGCCAACGATTATTATATCGGCCGCGCCTTTGATAACCGCATCGGTGGTTTTATGATCGCTGAAGTGGCCCGCCTGCTGAAAGAAAATAAAAAGAGCCTGCCTTTTGGCCTCTATGTGGTCAATGCCGTACAGGAAGAGATCGGGCTGCGGGGCGCAGAAATGATCGCCCGCCGCATCAAACCAGATGTAGCCATTGTGACCGATGTTACCCATGATACCAGCACGCCCATGGTCAACAAGATCATTGAGGGCGATGTTGCCTGCGGTAAAGGCCCTTCCCTGGCCTATGGTCCGGCTGTACACAACAAACTGCTGGACCTGGTGCAGGAGGTGGCGGAGAAAAAGAAGATCCCGGTACAATTGCGCACTGTTTCCCGCAGCACCGGCACTGATACGGATTCCTTTGCCTATGCCAATGACGGCTGCCCTTCCGTGCTGATCTCTATCCCCCTGCGTTATATGCATACCACGGTAGAGATGCTGCATAGATCGGATATTGAGCAGACCATCCAGCTCATGTATGAAACCCTGCTGACCTTAACGCCCAAAACAAACTTAAGTTACCTGTAATGATCAACTATTTATTATATGTTGACCCGGGCAGCGGCAGCTACCTGATCCAGCTCATCATTGCGGCCATACTGGGCGCTCTGTTCTATTTTAAGAACCTGTGGTGGCGGATCAGATCCTTCTTCTCCAAAACAAAAAAGGACGACAATACCCGCGACGGTGACGGCCATGAATAGCTATACGCCACATCCCGCGTCTTTCAGGGACCCTGCCGGATTTATTTTTCGCGCAGACGGAAAAATTTACCGGCAGGTGAACCTGGTCTATGCAGCCCAGTATGAACGGCTGATGGAGTCCGGGCTCTACGCACAGCTCACCAGTGAAGGACTGCTGATCCCCCACCGGGAAATACCCGCCAACCTGATGGGCAGCCAGCACTGGTACAAGACACTGGAGCCCATAACAGTCAACACCATCTCCTATCCCTATGAATGGAGCGCCGTTCAGCTGCGTGACGCAGCCCTGCTTACATTGAAAGTGCTGCGCACGGCCATCCGCTTCGGGATGGTACTCAAGGACGCCAATCCCTATAATGTGCAGTTCCACCAGGGCAAGCCTGTTTTTATTGATACGCTTTCTTTTGAGCCTTACGATGCCAGTAAACCCTGGGTGGCCTACCGGCAGTTCTGCCAGTGCTTCCTGTTCCCGGTGTACCTGGAACATTACCTCCGGCTGGACCTGCAACGCCTGCTGACCACCTGGATAGATGGCATCCCGGTAGCCGTGACCGCCCGGCTGCTGCCCGCCAGGAGCCGCTTCAGCCTCGGCGTCTGGCTGCATGTATACCTTCAGAACATGGTGCGCCAGCAAGCCCATAACAGCAGCAGCCAGCCTTTCAGCCAGCAGAAGCTGCTGAACCTGGTAACGCACCTGGAGTCCATTATACAGAAGCTCCCGCACCGCAGCAAACAGCACAGCACCTGGAGCAATTATTATACAGATACTATCCTTGGCCAGGAATACCTCCAGGCCAAGGATCAGCTCTTCCGATCCTTCCTGGACAAGCTGCAGCCCGCCAGCGCCCTGGACCTGGGGGCCAATGACGGCTATTTCTCCAGGATCATGGCGCAACGGGGCATACCGGTGATTGCCGCCGACAGTGATAGCCGCTGTATTGAGAACCTTTACCTGTCGGCCCGCAAGGATGGCCTCACCAATATACTGCCCCTCCTGCTGGATATCAGCAATCCCACGCCTGCCCTCGGTTTCCGCAACGAGGAAAGGGCCAGCTTTCAACAGCGCGTCAGCCCGGACCTGGTGGTAGCCCTGGCGCTGATCCATCATCTCTGCATTGGGAAGAATATTCCTTTGCCCGCGCTGGCCGAATACTTTCACAGCATCGCGCCCCAGCTTATCATAGAATTTGTGCCCAAAGAGGATGAGAAAGTAAAACAGATGCTCAGCAGCCGGCAGGATGTATTTGCCGGCTACCATGAACCCTATTTTGAAGATGTGTTCTCCGCTTATTTCACTATCCGGGAAAAAAGCAGTATCCCGGGCTCAACGCGGATCCTGTACCTGATGAAACGAAAGGACACGCTATAAAACGCCAGCTGATGAAGCTATCAAACCGTTTACGCATACAGGCTGCCGGGATCAATCTGCTGCTTTTCTGTTTACTGCTTCCTTTCTGTCATAGCCTCTACAACACCAATGAGGATGTCTTTGCATTGTATTACCTGTCGGGCGGCTTTGGCGCTCCGCCTACAGCACTGCTGCATTATAATTATGGGCTGCATCCCTTACCTGGGCTGCTGCTGAAACAGCTGTTCCTGCTAACGGGGAGCATCAACTGGTATACGCTGCTCCTGTACGGGGCGCACTATACTGCCTGCTGCATTTTCCTGTACAGGCTTTTGCAGCAACACCGCCCGCTGACAGCCTACCTGCTCTATCTCCTTATATTCAGCTGCTTTGTCAGCATCAACCTGCTGACCCCAAATTTCTCCAATGCGGCCATCGCCCTCGGCAGCGGCGCGCTGCTGCTGCTCACCGGCCAGCCGGCAAAGCCGCGGAAAAATGCCGCCACAGCCCTGGCCCTGCTGCTGATAGCCGCCTGCTTCCGGATCCATGTGCTGGTACCGCTGGTAGTGATAGCACTGCCTTTCCTGCTGCTGTATACGCCGGCCCGGATGCGCTGGCTCAGGATCGGCACACTGGCGCTGGCGGCGGGAGGGATCATTCTAATGAACCAGTGGCACCAGGGCTATTACCGGGCGCATATCAGCGGCTGGCAGCAGGAAGAAGATTACCGGCAGCAGAACTATGCGTTCTACAACGACCATACCCTCCGGCCGCCAGCGCCGGGACAACCTTGGTATGTGGAATATTACCTGCGTTCGCCCTTTGTGGATACCGCTTTCCTGTCCACCCAAAAACTGCAGGAGATGTACCACAGCCTGAACGGCTCCCGGGAAACCCGCCTCTCGTTTAACCGGGAAGCCGGTTACTGGCTGCTGATCAATAACCGGGTGTATTTCCTGGCCCTGCTGTTGCTGGTCCTGTATGCGGGCAGGCACAAAAAAACACTGGCGCAGGGCAGCCTGGCCATAGCGCTGCTGCTGGCTGCCACCGTTTACCTGCTGCTGTTCCGGAAGATCCCGGGCTACTGGCTTATTTCCTGCTGCTGGCTCATCAGCCTGTTCCTCGCTGTCTCCGCCGGAGCGGCGTCTCCGCTATCCTGCAGGTTGCGGTGGCTGTATGGGACCGGGGCGCTGCTGTTGATCAGCTGGGGCCTGCTGCGCTGGCAAAAGACCAACAGGCAGCAGCAGGAGAGCATCAGCGCATTCAAAACGGCGTATGCGCGGATAAGCCGGCAGCCAGGCACCCTGTTCATTTCTGTGACCGACCGTTTCCCGCTGCAATATTTTGGGGCTTTTGATCCACCGCGCAATTATCCCCTGCTGAATTTTCTCGGCGCAGAACATTTCATGCACAACAATTACAGGAATACCTATGCGCGTTTTGGCATTGCCGATACGCAGGCCATTCCCGGACATACCAATGTTATATTCTGGGGCCAACAGGTACCGGCACTGGCGGATTATTTTCGTATCCGTACCCACAGGCCCGTACAGCTGACCGTCATTGACAGTATTCCGCAAGGCTACCTGTACCATATCCGGTTCTCAACTACTCAACCATCAACCAACCCGCAACCTTGACAAGCACTTCACCATACCGATCCATTTTCCGGCGCCTGCAGGAGCAACCTTATTTCCTCTTCCTACTGCCGCTGTTCTACCTGCTGAACCTCTGCAACAGCCTGTATCCTGTTTTACAGCCTGCCGACCTGCTCCGGGCAGGCATGCCCTGGCTGCTGGCCATCCACCTGATCATCCTGCTGCTGTTCAGCTGGCTGCCGGGCCGCTTCAGAAAATACGCACTGCTGGTCTTTTACCTGGAGCTGGTCTATTTTTTCTTTGGCGCATTGCAGGATTTCCTGAAAGAACATTGGGAATGGCTTTCGCGTTACAGCCACCTGCTGCCACTCTTACTACTACTGATCCCGGTCATCTGGTGGCTGTTGCGCAGCAGGACAGCCCTGCCCAGGACGTTTTTATATAGTAACAGCCTGCTGCTGTTACTGCTCACTATTGAACTGGTGAGCAGCCTGCTGATTGCCGGCACCGGCGGGCAATCCAGACAATGGTTTGGAAAGAGAACATCCCCGCTGCTGAACACTTCTTTCTGCGATACCTGCCAGCGACCCGATATTTATTTTATTGTGTTTGATGGCTACTCCGCTTCCAGGACCCTGAAAAGCTACTGGGACTATGATAACAGTCACCTGGATTCCTTCTTCCGGCAGAAGGGCTTTTTTTATGCTGATCATTCCACCAGTAACTATAATTCAACGCCCTTCTCTGTAGGCAGCATCCTGAATATGGACTACCACCGGAAGAAGCTGAACAAAAAGATAGACCTGATAGATTTTTGTGAGGGCATGGAGACCATCCATAACAACCTGGTCTGCCAGCTGCTGGAAAAGCATGGCTATACGCTTATCAATCAATCCTATTTTGCCCTGCCCCACCAGCCGCCCCCACTGAACTTTTCCTACCTGACAGACAAAACCGAAATATTTCTTGCCCAGACTTTCTGGAAAAGGATCTATGCGGATATTGGCTGGCATTTTTTCCCGCCGCGGCAACCATCGCCTGCCACTGTCCGGGAGCAGATACAAAACGAAAAGCATAAGCTGGATCAACTGAAAAAGACCAGCACCCTGTTCTTTGAGGAACTATCCCGGCAGCGTCCGCAACCGGCCTTTGTATACACCCATTTCCTGCTGCCCCATGATCCGTATTTTTACGATAGTACTGGCAGCCTAACCCCTCCTGAAAGCTGGATCAGCCCGAAAGCGCCCAAAGAGCGTTACCTGTCCCAATTGAAATATACCAACACCCTGATCAGGGACGCGGTCAATAAACTACTGGCGCCTTCCGATCGCCCGAGGATCATCATTCTCCAGAGCGATCATGGGTTCCGTTCCTTTGAACCGGCGCCAGGCAACCAGCACCAGGCATTGGAATTCAACAACCTCAATGCCATTTATTTCCCGGACCAGGATTATAGCAGCTTAAATGATTCTATGTCTTCGGTAAATACTTTCCGGTTGGTACTGAATAAATATTTTGAGACCGGGTTTCCCTTGCTGAAAGATTCTTCTACTTATATAGGACACCATTGACCGCAGCGTCCTGCCATTGAAATGATCACCGGCCTTCAGCCATGTAGTCAATACACTTAATAAGAAAGCAGTATAAAATACCTGGATCGCTATGAATGGTCCCGCGTAGTACAAAATCCGTTTTTTTGTCAAAAACTCCCTATTTTGCGCGCCACTTCAATTGTTTTATAAAACAAAAACTATGATCAGGACAAACTGGACCCCGGAAGAAGTAAAAGAGATCTATGACACTCCCCTTCTGGAACTGATCTACAGGGCAGCTACTGTTCATCGTGAGTACAATGATACCGGTGAAGTACAGGTATGCACCCTGCTTTCTATAAAAACAGGCGGCTGTACAGAAGACTGCGCCTATTGCCCGCAGGCAGCCCGTTACAATACCGGCGTCAATGTTCAGGCCCTGATGAAAAAAGAGGAAGTACTGGCCTATGCACAGAAAGCCAAAGATGCCGGCTCCACCCGTTTCTGCATGGGCGCCGCCTGGCGTGAAGTGCGGGACAACCGCGATTTTGACCGGGTGCTGGATATGGTGAAAGGCGTCAACGCCATGGGCATGGAAGTATGCTGCACCCTGGGCATGGTCACCGCAGAACAGGCCCGTAAACTGGCCGATGCAGGCCTGCACGCCTATAACCATAACCTGGATACCTCCTCCGAATTTTATGAGGATATCATCACTACCCGAACTTATGAAGACCGCCTCCAGACGCTGGATAATGTCCGCCAGGCCGGAGTTTCCGTCTGTTGTGGCGGCATTGTAGGACTGGGCGAGACCCATGATGACCGTATCACCATGCTGCATACCCTGGCCACCCTGCCGGAACACCCGGAGAGCGTGCCCGTGAACGCCCTGGTGCCTGTAAAAGGTACGCCGCTGGAGAATAATCCCATGGTCAATGTCATGGATATGGTACGCATGATCGCCACCGCCCGCATCCTGATGCCCCGGGCCATGGTCCGCCTCAGCGCCGGCCGCACCAGCATGAGCGTGTCTGATCAGAGTCTCTGCTTTATGGCAGGCGCCAATTCCATTTTTGCGGGCGATAAACTGCTCACCACGCCCAACCCCACCTTTGATGAGGATATGACCATGTTCAATATGCTGGGATTAAAACCAAGGGAAGCTTTCAAGGAAGAGAAAGTAGCGCACCATCACCATCATTGATCGGCTTTCGGGAGTAAGCGGGTCAGTGCTGGTGGCTCACCACGCCTTCTATCTCTTTGCAGAAATAAGGCTGTCCTTCCATGACCTGCAGAATAGCGGCAATCATTTCCTCGCCTGAAGAATGTTTGGTAACATACCCGTTGGCGCCTGCCTGCAGCAGGGCATTGACATAGGTATGATCTGTATGGACGGAGATACCGATAACGCGGATAGTATCAGAGAAACTGCGGATATGCCGGGTGGCCTCTATACCATTCATGGGCTCCATGTTAATATCCATCAGCACCATATCGGGCTTCAGTACCCGGCAGGTTTCTACGGCCCGGTGGCCGTTCTCGCAAACAGCAATAACAGACAAACGATGATCTCTGTTGAGTACCAGCCTCCAGGCTTCACGGACCAGTCGATGGTCATCTGCTATCACTATTTTTATCATGTGTGTAAGGTTTCTTAGGTTGAGACTTAAGTTCAGGCAAAATGCCGATATTTTTCAGGGCCCGACCAGCATTTTCCACCCAGTCAATATAAGTGGGTAAACGCCCTTAAGGGAAAACAATTACCGGCATTTACTGACGGTCATGCCCGTTACCGGTCATCGCGAACGACAGGCCCACCTGGTTATAGGTCAGCTGCCGCTGGTAATGACTGCGTGCATACCGCAGCTGTATCTTTTTAAAGAGCAATCCTACTCCTAACGAAAATCCATTCAACCCATTGCCTGCATTCCCGATATTCAGTTCCTTTCTCCGCAAATGATTATAACCGGCGCTCAGCTCCACCTTATCGGTCAGCCAGGCCTGTACACCCAGTACAACATGCCGGAACAACTGTTCGGGGAACTTATTCCCCGTTTTTGTTGCTGGCTCCAAACCACTGACCTGATTGAATGAACTGTCCTCGTAAAGAATGTCGAACTGGTGCAAATGATGGGCCGTAATGGAAAATTGCAGGGGTGCATTTGCCAATTTTTTTGAAATACCTGCCTGGATATCAAAGGGCAATTCCGTCTTCTGCGTTCCTGCATAGGCTTTGAGCTGGGCGCCCATATTTTTCAGCACCAGGGAAACCTGCAAAAGCGCTGCGGTATCCTGGTAACTGAGTGACGCATCCAGCGCCAGCCCCGAAGCACGATACTCGCCGTAACTGGACTGGATAAATTTAAGGGAAGCCCCGTAATACCAGCGTTCACCATAGGCCCTGCTGGCTGACAGCTGCACAACATAGTCGGACGGACGCAGCTGGCCCATCGTATTTCCCGCCGCATCGGTGGCCGGGATCTCTCCATAATTAAGGTACTGGACGCCCAGGGCAAAACTGGTCCCCCAGTCGCGGGCATGATAGCCCGCCATCAGGTGGTAACTTTTTATATCCCCGGGGAGTATATTGAACACGGCGTTTACCTGTGTGTGCATATCGGGGCGCAGCAGGCTGGGAGTATGCCAGGCCATACCGATATCGTTTGATTGCGGCGTGGTATTGATACCACCCAGGGCCGACAATTGCGGCGTATTGGATAACCGAAGAAAGTTGAATACGGAATTACCGCCCAGGGTCTGGGCATTCAATGCATAATTGATGAACAAAAACAGCCATATGAGCGGGATGATGCGCATGCAGTAGCCAGACGAAAATAGTCAATAGTGCGCAAAAAAAAATTCCTCCATTGACATGGAGGAATTCCTTTAACCCTTAAAACAACCAACATGAAAAATTTTCAATTGATTCTGTATAATACAACAGTATAAGACAACTTTTGTTTACTGACCCCTGCATCAAAACGATTAAAAAAACATTAAAAGGAAAATCGTTTTTTACTCAGCGCTCATCTCTGTAACAGTATAAAAAATCGGGCCAGCTTTTCTGCTGCGGTATCAAACAACCACGCGCTGATTACTTCAGCAAGTTAGTCTATACCAACGCTAATTCCAGCACCTGTTGCATAGTTTTAACATAATAGAAAGTCAGTCCTTTGATGAAATCAGAATCTATCTCCTGCACATCTTTCTCATTCTGCCAGCAGAGGATGATCTCCTTCAGGCCTGCACGCCTGGCTGCCAGTACTTTTTCCTTGATGCCTCCTACCGGTAGCACCTGTCCGCGCAGCGTGATCTCACCCGTCATAGCCAGGTAAGGTTTTATGCGGCGGCCGGTGAAAGCGGAAGCGATGGCGCTCATCATAGTGATGCCGGCGCTTGGCCCATCCTTGGGCACGGCTCCTTCAGGCACATGAATATGTACTGTCTTCTTTGTGAAGAGCGTTGGGTCAATATCTGTTTTTTTTGCATTGGACTGCAGGTAGGTCATTGCTGTGCTGGCGCTTTCCTTCATCACGTTGCCGAGGTTACCCGTTAGCTTCAGCTCGCCCTTGCCGTCGCTGAGGCTGGTCTCCACAAAAAGGATATCACCGCCTACATAGGTCCAGGCCAGGCCTACCGCCACGCCGGGCATATTGGCCACCTTATACATTTCATTGCTGTAACGGGGCTTGCCCAGGATCTTCTCCACATCCTTGGTGGTGAGCACGGATTTGATCTTACCATTGACTGCAAATTCCTTGGCTTCATAACGCATTACAGAAGCCAGGTAACGATCCAGTTCCCGCACACCGCTTTCGCGGGTATAGTCCTGGATGATCTTCTCCAATACTTTATGGCCCATTTTGAAGGACACGTCCTTCAGGCCATGCGCTTCTTTTTGTTTGGGCACCAGGTGCCTGTGGGCGATCTCCATTTTCTCTTCCACCGCATAACCGCTGAGGTCAATGATCTCTAAACGGTCCCGCAGGGCCGGCTGGATATTGTTGATATTGTTGGCGGTGGCAATGAACAGCACTTTGCTGAGATCGTATTCCAGTTCCAGGTAATTATCGTAGAAGGTATGGTTCTGCTCCGGATCCAGCACTTCCAGCAGGGCCGAAGAGGGATCACCGCGGAAATCAGCGCCTACTTTATCGATCTCATCCAGGATCATGACAGGATTAGAGCTCTTGATCTTGCGGAGGCTCTGGATGATCCTGCCGGGCATAGCGCCGATATAGGTCTTCCGGTGCCCGCGGATCTCGCTTTCATCATGCAGACCGCCGAGGCTGATGCGCACATATTTTCTTTCAATAGCGCTGGCGATGCTGCGGCCCAGGGAGGTTTTACCAATACCGGGAGGGCCAACAAAGCAGAGGATGGGGCTCTTCATATCGCCCTTCAGCTTCAGCACGGCCAGGTATTCCAGGATCCGTTCTTTTACCTTGCCCATGCCGTAATGATCCCTGTCCAGCACCTGCCGGGCTTTTTTCAGGTCGTACCGGTCCTTGGTGAACTCGCCCCAGGGCAGGTCCAGCATCAGGTCCAGGTGATTGTACACTACGGAATAGTCCGGCGTACTGGGATGCATCCTTTCCAGTTTCTCAACGCCTTTCTTGAACATCTCCTTCGCAGCTTCTGTCCACTGGCGGGTCTCCGCCTTTTTCTGCATCTCTTTGATCTCACGCTCGTTGCTGTCGCCGCCCAGTTCTTCCTTGATGCTTTTCAGCTGCTGCTGCAGGAAGTATTCACGTTGCTGTTTGTCCAGCTCGGTCTTGGTCTTGGTAGTGACCTTGTTCTTGAGCTCGGCAAACTGCAGTTCACGCTGCAGTACCTGCATGAGCAGATCGGCCCGCGCTTCAATATTGTTCAGCTCCAGCAACTTCTGTTTTTCGGTAAGCTCTGTATTGAGGTTGCTGGAAATAAAATGGATGAGGAAGGAAGGGTTCTCAATATTCTTAAGGATGATATGTGCTTCGGAGGGGATATTGGGAGACAGCTGGATGATCTGCATGGCCAGCTCCTTGATATTGGCCACATAGGCGTCAAAATCATCGGGGCGGGGGGTATTTTCATCTTCCAGCACAGAAACCTGTGCTTTGAAATAAGGGTCATCGGTGAGGATGGTCTCTACCTTGAACCGCTTTTTGCCCTGGATGATCACGGTGGTACCCCCATCCGGCATTTTTATGAGTTTAATGATACGGGCTACGGTGCCAATATCTTCCAGGTCACTGATCACGGGGTCCTCTACATTACTGTCTTTTTGCGCCACCACGCCTACCAGTTTGTCAGTCCGGTATGCATCGTTGACGGCTTTGATGCTCTTGTCGCGACCAACTGTAATAGGCAGCACCACACCGGGAAATAATACTGTATTGCGCAGGGGTAAAAGGGGCAGTTCGGCCGGTATCACTATATCTCCGCCGGTATCGCCGTCATTTTCGTTCAGGGGTATTATAGGAATAAAATCCATCTCTTCTTCTGGTTGGAACAATATTTTCGCTTCTTTCATTACTACAGTTTATCAATGACAAAATAACACAATCCCCGGGGAATGACCGCTTTTTTGTAGGGAATGGTATATAGGTCAAGGAGTATGCCAAGGGTTACCGCAGCCCTGGCAGGAAGGGCGCCGCGGAACGCCCGCATACCCGTAAAAGGCAGGGCTGAAGGGTATCCCTGCTGGCAGGTTGCTGTTGCCATAAAAACGGTGGCCCGCAATATGCGGGCCACCGGACACAAAATTTACGCCTGGATCCGTTAAATGATCCTAACGCCTATATATACCTGAAAACCCTGGTTCTTCCATTTGTCCTGATCGCCCACGTCATTGATATCAAACAATCCTATTACATAGCGGGCCCCGGCCTTGAACTTGGCCAGGTTCAGCTGTGCGCCGGCCAGCAGGGAGAGATCGCCTTTTTTGAAAGCCTCCCTGGTATTTCCCACCAGGTTCTTGTCCTGGTTGAGCAGGATGCCGAACTGTGGTCCCACCTGGAAAGCAAAAATACCAACCGGCCGGTAGCTGAGCAGCAGCGGCACAGTGAGGTAATTGAGCTTGCCTTTTACATCATTGACACCGCCGGGGTATACATTATTGAAATCGTCACCGGTGCGGAAATTGGTCTGGCTCCAGAGGATCTCGGGCTGAATGCCCCAGTTCTTATTGAAATTAAGTTCGGCAAAAATGCCCACATTGTAACCGAACTTGAATTCATCACTGAAGGATTTGCCATCAACCTTGAAAATATTGGCGCCGCCTTTAACGCCCATTTGCAGCCCTTGCGCAAAACCGGCGCTGGTGAGCAACAGCAGGCCCATCAGCCCTGCCAGGGAAATCATTTTCATATATTGCATTTTTTGTTTGACAGTTTCAGGCTTCGGGAGTAACCCGGCCAAATTAACACTTACCAAAAGCATGGACTAAAAAATCATGCCGGGTCAGCGAATTGAGGAGCTGAGGGTTATTATGGCCGAACCAAATGCTTCGTGAGTTACCGTCGCTCGCCTCCGGCGACCAACTCCAACCGGCCGGTCACTACCAGTTCGACAGCTGCGGACAAATAATAGTCACTCGCCGGAGGCGAGCGACGGTAACTCCAAGCGTTTGCCAGCATGCCGTCGGAGACAAGCCTTAACCTGGCGCCGCGGCCCATCTCCCCAAATAAAAAACAGGCTGAACCCGTAGTGGGTCAGCCTGCTGTAAAGAATTGTTGAGGTTGCTTTTGAAGGGATAGCCGGTAAGCATGGCTACAACTACTTCAGGAAGCAATGCTCCTACAGGGTGGATTGGTAAACGCAGCAACTGCAGTTGGCCTGTTGGGCTCTTTCCTAAAAGGTGGATACTGCAATGCTTTATACGCGTATTCGCTGAACGTTCCCTTAGATGATCCGGAGCCCCAGGTACACCTGGAAACCCTGGTTCTTCCATTTGTCCTTATTGTCAATGTCATTGATATTGGACAGCCCTACTACATAACGGCCGCCGATCTTGGCGCTGCCGAAATTAAGCTGTACGCCACCCAGCATGGAAAAATCCCCGCTTTTGAAAGCCTCGCGGCCATTCTGGAACAGGCTCTTGTCGTCATTCAGCAGGATGCCGAACTGCGGACCGGCCTGTAAGGAAAGGAAAGGTGCTGCGCGGTAGGTGAGCAGGACCGGGATGCTCAGGTAATTCAGTTTACCTTTTACATCATCCACACCGCCGGGATACAGGTCATTGAACTGATCGCCGCTGCGGTAGTTGGTCTGGCTCCAGAGTACTTCAGGCTGGATACCCAGCCGCTGGCTGAAATCGATCTCAGCAAAAGCACCCACATTGTATCCAAACTCATATCCTTCTTTGAAGGATTGGCCATCGATCTTGAAAATATTGGCGCCGGCTTTAGCACCAATATGAAAGCCCTGCGCGAACGTAAAGGTAGAAGCGCAAAGGGCAACGAGCATTAACATCAGGGATTTTGGTTTCATATGCTGTATTTATGGTTCGTCTGAAAATTTTCAAGTTATATGCCAGTAAACTAAAATTGCTTGTTAATTCGGGTTAAGGACCGTGAAGGATTTGGTAAAACCTGTTCTCCATCACTACCAGCTAAGGGCGGCAGTCACCGCAAAAGCAGTATTGAAACGGTCTTTTGCTTCGGGGATATAATAATCGAACAGGACCTGCGGCTGCAGCAGCAGCTTACCGGTCATATAGCTGAGCCGGAGGGCGGCCGTGGCCGACTGCGGCCTGAATTCCGTATTCTCGGAAATATTACGGTTGCCGGGAAGGGAATTGGCCCGGATAGCCGAAAAGGTATAGGTATAAGAGGTGTTGAAGCCAAAGTTCTGCGTGCCGCTGTTAAGCAATAGTACCGGTGTCAGCGTGAGGTTATCTTCTTTTCGCAGCACATGGTACCAGTCGAAGTCCTTGCGCAGGGATACCGTGAGGGAAAAGTCCTGTACGGATTCCACGTTGCGGGTGGTGAGTACAGGCCGCCGCCGGTAATGCAGCAGGGCCGCCAGCCGGGATAGCTCTCTTTTTTCCAGCTCGGTCTTGCTTCCCCAGCCATAGGCCAGGCTTACGGTAGGCCGCAGCCACCATTTCTTATAGGAAAAATAAGCAAAGAGCTCGTTCTGGATAGGGGTTACATAAAATGGTAAGGAGTCTTTATGAAAATAGCGCGTATAGGCAATACCGGTAGAAAAGGATCGCCGGATAAGATCATAGGACGGACTGATGGCATACTGGTATACATTCACGCTGCTGCTGTCATAGATCATAAAGGCGGCGGCGGAAATTCCCAGGCCGGATTTATGGTAATACCCAAGCGAGGGAGAAACAATCAGTTTGTTACGGGTGGTGATGTTGAGGCTGTTGCCTTTAGTCTGGAAACTGAAGGAACCGTTACCGGCGGTAGCGCTGACAGCAAAAAAACTTTTCCGGGCGGTCAGCGAATCCATGAACTGGTCAAATTCTTTCATGAGAGAATCCAGTACCGCCGTGGTATCACCGGAGGCAAACAAAGAGTCCAGCGTGTTATCCTGAGCAAGAGCGGGCATCCTGGACAGGGTAAGCACAAAAAATAACAGTGCCAGTTTCTTCATGAAGACGTATTAAAGGTGGCCATTCAACGAATATTGGAGGGATAAAATTGCGAATAGTTTAACGCATCGCCAAAAGATAATGGCGGGCATGGCCAGGCTTACCAGCTTCCATGGGGAACTGGCGCCTGCCAGGTAACTGATGGCAGACTGGTAGTAGCAAAAGTGAAGTCAGGGGACGAACCATATTGCCTGCTGCCTGTACGGCAGCAAACGGTCTGTGGCCGGTTGCAAAGAAAAGTTTTGGGACGAACCAGGAAGGACCTTAGCCCAGCGTCAGCACAGTGATCTCCGGCAGGATCCCTACCCGGCCGGGGTAACCAATGAACCCGAAGCCGCGGTTCACATACAAATGCTGGTTATCGGCCTTGTACAATCCTGCCCATTGCTTATACATATATTGTACAGGGCTCCAGCGGAAGCCGGGCAGCTCCACGCCGAACTGCATGCCATGGGTATGACCGGACAGCATCAGGTCTATATCCGGGTAATGTTGCCGCACCTCTCCTTCCCAGTGACTGGGATCATGGCTCATCAGGATCTTGAAAGGATATTTTTCAGCGCCGGGGTAGGCCAGGTCCATTTTACCGTATTTGGGGAAATTGCCTTTGGCGCTCCAGTTCTCAATGCCCAGCAGGGCCAGCTGCTGCCCTTCCCTTTCCAGCACTACATGCTCATTCATCAGGAGCCGCCAGCCCAGTTCCCCATGGATGGCCTTGAGGTGTTCCAGGTTGGCATGTTTTACGTCGGCGCTTTCCCAGCGGACGTAATCGCCATAATCATGGTTGCCCAGGGTGGAATAAACACCCAGGGGAGCGCAGAGCTGGTTGAACACATCCATATAGTCCTTCATCTCGGTGGCGCGGTCATTGACCAGGTCGCCGGTGAACAGGATCAGGTCGGGTTTTTCCGCCAGGATCTTTTTGATCCCGCGCTCTACGGCTTTCTTATCCATAAAGCTGCCGGAGTGGATATCGGAGATATGGACAATTTTCAGTCCTTTGAAAGCGGCGGGCAGGTTATTAAAGGCCAGTTTAACCCGGTTCACCTGGTATTTATATTTATTGCTGAACCCGTACAGGAGGGTACCGAAGAGGGTGCCGCCGGCGGCCAGTCCCAGCCAGCTCAGGAAGGCGGAGCGGGTAATGCCGTCGGCAGCCTGGCTGATCTCCACGGAGGGATTGCTGAACAGTTTGCCGATGATCCACATGCCTCCCCGGCGGATATCGTCCAGGAGCAGGAAGATGGAAGTGATCAGTTTGGCAAAGAAAAGGCCTACCGTGGTGGCAAAAAGATAGGTGCGGACCGCCTTGGGCCAGGTCTCATAATTAATATAAGGCATCAGGATCAGGAAGGCCAGCGCGGTGAGGGACACCAGCCAGTAGCCAATGATCAGGGTGAGCCGCAGTTTGGGCGAACTGAGGGGCACAATCATCTTAACAGCCTGAAAAACGTACAAATCGAGCAGGATCATCAGCCCAACGATCACCCACCAGAAACCTGAATTTCGCATAGTATTTTAATTGTTCAATACGGGATAGGACGATCAACCCGCCCGCAAATTGTACTAAATAAGGGAAATTTTATGACCGGCCGGGGGTCCGGCGGCCGCTGATTGAATTATTTAACGCCGAATTGACCTTTTGGTTGCGATTGTTGGGAGCGAACCGTATTTTTGCCGGTACAGAACACATCACCACAAAAAAACAAAGGTACTATTCATGGCCCGAGTCATTGGAGTCGCAAATCAAAAAGGAGGTGTAGGTAAAACAACTTCCGCAATCAACCTGGCCGCCAGCCTGGCGGTCCTGGAGTTCAGAACCCTGCTGGTGGACGCTGATCCCCAGGCCAACAGCACCACAGGTGTGGGCTTTGACCTGCACAATATCCAGCAGAGCCTGTACGACTGCATGGTGAATGGTACCGCCGCCCGGGATGTGGTCCTGAAATCAGAGATCCCCAACCTGGACGTGATCCCCTCCCATATTGACCTGGTAGGCGCCGAGATTGAAATGATCAACTACCCCAACCGCGAAAGCGTGCTGAAGGGTATCCTGGAGTCCATCAAGCCTGAATATGAATTTGTGATCATCGACTGCTCCCCCTCACTGGGCCTCATCACCGTGAACGCGCTGACCGCAGCCGATTCCGTGATTGTCCCCGTTCAAACCGAATTCTTCGCCCTGGAAGGGTTGGGCAAACTGCTCAACACCATAAAGATCGTGCAGAGCCGCCTCAATACCGAGCTGGTGATTGAAGGTATCCTCATGACCATGTATGACGGCCGCCTCCGCCTCTGCAACCAGGTAGTGAATGAAGTCCGCAAACACTTTGATGAAATGGTGTTCAACACCATCATCCACCGCAATACCCGCATCAGCGAGGCCCCCAGCGTAGGCAAACCTGTGATCCTGTATGATGCGCTCAGCAAAGGCGCCGTCAACTACCTGAACCTGGCCAAGGAGATCCTGCAGAAGAACAATATGACAAAGATCAAACAGGAAGAAAGGATCTTAGAATAAACAATTTGCAGGGTGAGCCGATGGGATACCCGCACAGCCCCGGCCACCACAGCTAAACATACTACCTACCATGAGCAAAGACAAGCAGCAGAAGGAAAAGGAAGCAGGCAATGCCGCCGCACAGCCTAAACAAAATAATAAGGAAGCCCTTGGTAAGGGTATCCGCTCTTTACTGGCCAGTATTGACAGCGATCTCAAGACCAATACCGGCCAGCTGAAATCAAATGTGGTGGAAGCCGCTACCACCATGCAGCGTATTGCGGTGGGCGATATTGAGCCCAACCCCAAACAGCCGCGGCGTGATTTTGATGAGACCGCCCTCAATGAGCTGGCCGCCTCTATCAAACTGCACGACCTGGTTCAGCCCATCACCGTGTCCGGGCTGGGCAATGGCAAATACCGCCTTATTTCCGGAGAACGCCGCTGGCGGGCCGCTCAGCTGGCCGGCCTGAAAGATGTTCCCGCCTATACCCGCCAGGCCAACGACATGCAGCTGCTGGAGCTGGCCCTGCTGGAGAACCTGCAACGCGAAGACCTCAACGCCATGGAAGTGGCCCTCAGCTATAAACGGATGATGGAAGAGCTGAACCATACCCAGGAACAGGTGGCGGAGCGCATGGGCAAGGAAAGAAGTACCGTAGCCAACTATATACGCCTACTGAAACTGCCCCCGGATATCCAGGTGGCCGTCCGCACCGGCGATATCAGCATGGGCCATGCCCGTGCGCTGATCAATGTGGACACCATCGACTCCCAGCTGTATATCTTCAACGAGATCCGCAGCAAAGGGCTCTCTGTACGGCAAACGGAAGAACTGGTGCGTAAGGTCTACAAATCGCCCCAGGCTGTTAAAAATTCGGTAAAAGCCCAGCTGCCCCCGGCCTACCGGAAAATTGAAGATAATTTAGCCTCGCATTTCAGTACCAAAGTGAAACTGAATCACAATAAAAAAGGGCATGGCAGTATCTCCATAGAATATTATTCTATCCAGGACCTGAACAAGATACTGGATGCTATTGGGGTATCGGCCAACTAAGTTGAACAAGGATGAGTCGTTTTCTCGTATTTGCGTGTCTCGTATTGATACCGGCGCTGCTTAAAGCCCAGGTACCGGATTCTGTTGTAGTCAAAAGAGACAGCATCATGCGGGAAAATTCCAGGGAAGCTGTTGAAGCCGCTGCAAAGAAAGAGGACTCCATCAACAAAAAACTCACCAGCCTGGATACCCTGGCATTGCAGGATTCCATCAACAAGGCCAAACATAGTCCCCGCAAGGCTGCTATCCGCTCCGCCATCATGCCGGGACTGGGCCAGATCTACAACAAGAAATACTGGAAAGTGCCCATCGTGTATGCCGCTGTAGGTATTCCCGCAGGCCTCTTTGTATACAATAAGAACTGGTACGACCGCACCCGCTATGCGCTTTCGGTAGTGGCCAATAATTCTTATAACAATGCCGACAGCATGGCCAGGGTGCATACCCGCCTGAAACCGCTGGTAGACCTGAAAGCTGAAGGCTCCCTCCTCAATTACCGCAATGAGTTCCGGAAAAATATGGACTACTCCATCCTGTTCACCCTGCTGTTCTGGGGACTGAACGTGGTGGACGCCACCGTGGACGCCCACCTCAAGGACTTTGATGTCAGTGACGACCTCAGCCTGAAGATCAAACCCGCCATCATTGGGCCCAACTATACGCCCGGGGTGAGTTTTGTGTTTACGATCGGCGCTAAATCGCCCAAAAGCAATACCTTCGCGACGCTACAATAAATTCCCAAGGAAGCAATTATGAAGATCGCATTAATAGGATATGGCAAAATGGGCCGCGCTATTGAAGGTATCGCCCTGGAACGCGGGCACGAAGTAGTGCTCAGAGTATCCGTAGACAACCTGGAAGACAATACCATCCAACATATTCAGCAGGCCGATGTGGCCATTGAGTTCACCGGCCCGGAAAGCGCCTATGACAATATCATCCGCTGCCTGGACGCCGGCGTACCTGTGGTCAGCGGCTCTACCGGCTGGCTGGCCCGTTATGACGAGGCTGTAGCCCATAGCCAAACCAGCAACGGCGCCCTGCTCTACGCCAGTAATTTCAGTGTTGGCGTCAATATCTTTTTCGCCATCAACAAACAGCTGGCCAGCCTGATGGCCGCACACCCGGAATACGAGGTATCCATGACGGAAGTGCACCATACAGAAAAGAAAGATGCACCCAGCGGTACGGCCATTTCACTGGCCCGGCAGGTGCTGACCAGTATAGACCGTAAAAAGCAATGGGTGAACCAGCCTACCGGTAAAGCGGAAGACCTGGTGATCCTCAGTGAAAGGGTGGATCCGGCCCCCGGCACCCATATCATCAACTGGTCATCCCCTATTGACGATATCGAGATCAAACATACCGCGCATAACCGTAAAGGCTTTGCCAGCGGCGCCGTGCTGGCCGCAGAATTCCTGCAGTCACGCAAAGGCGTATACACCATGAGCGACGTGCTGGGCATCTGACCGGCGCCCGCTCCCTGACCCAACAATCTGCCAACTCTCCACTCCGATCAAAATAACCAGCCTTATCCGGCCAGGCATGACTTTGTTATGACTGACCACTGGGCAGGTATCGCCCCCAACGGGGAAGCCATCCGAACCATAAACCACTTCAATAAAAAAGGAAAAGTGATGAAGAAGGAAGCAGCATCGGCCAGGTTGACGGACAGAGAACTGCAGGTGCTACGCCTGATTGAACAGGAACTGGGCAATAAACAAATTGCGGAAACCCTGTTCATCAGTGAACGCACAGTAGAAACACACCGGAAGAACATTTTCAGGAAAACCCAGACCAGCAGCGTGATCGGCCTCATCAAGTATGCCTATCAACATAAATTGGTCTGACAAATTGGTACTTCAGAAATTTAATTTATCTTATCAGCGCGAAACCTGTAACCCATGCTATCGAAAAAAGCCCAATATGCCTTCAAAGCACTGATGTACATGGCGGAGAGAAAGGATAACCAGCCTGTGCTGATTGCAGAGATCGCCAAGAAGAAGAAGATCCCGCTGAAATTCCTGGAGAACATCCTGCTGGAGCTGAAAAAATCAGGCATCCTGGACAGTAAGAAAGGGAAAGGAGGGGGCTATTTCTTCAGGGTATCTCCCAAAGATATCCCCATGGCCAAGGTGATGCGGCTGATAGACGGCCCTATAGCTATGCTGCCCTGCGTCAGCCTGTACTTTTATGAGCGATGTAAGAACTGTGATGAAAAACAATGTGGCCTGCACGATATGATGATCACCGTACGGGACGCCACCCTGAAGATCCTGGAAAGAAAAAGCGTAGCCGATATCTCCAACACCGGCGGCAAACTGATCTAATGGCCCTTTACCTGTAGTTTTTCCACCATTTCCTCGCTTACCGGGTCCGCACTGGGTCCAAAACCATTCACCAGCAGGCCCTTCTCCCCACTGGCAGATTCAATGGCATAGACCACCGCTTCATCAGCAGGATCACTGTTGCCCTCAAAACGATGGACCTCCACAATGGAAAAGGCGTCCGGCCGCAGCGATACAGGGGTCTTGTGGCAACTGATGCAATCGAATTCCAGGTTAAAGTCAATGGTATAGCCACGCTGTTTCAGGCCGTTGACAGCCTCGGAAACGGTATCGTATGTTTGCATAAAAGGTAATTATTAAGCGCAACCTTAAAGATAGAACATTCCGGCCTTTTTTGTAGTTTTGCGGGCTGAGCGCGACTTTGGCCCCAAAGCCATCCATAAACAATACTATCAAGCACTAAATAATAAATATGTCAACAATTACCAAGTCGAACATTGACTTCAGCCTTCCCAATAAAGTAAAAGATATCAGCCTCGCAGAGTGGGGTCGTAAAGAGATCCGCCTGGCGGAAGCAGAAATGCCCGGCCTCATGGCCCTCCGCGCAGAATATGGCGCTTCACAACCCCTGAAAGGCGCCCGCATTGCCGGTTGCCTGCACATGACCATCCAGACCGCCGTACTCATTGAAACACTGGTAGCCCTGGGTGCTGAAGTGAAATGGAGCTCCTGCAATATCTTCTCTACACAGGACCATGCCGCCGCTGCTATCGCCGCCGCAGGTATCGGTGTATTCGCCTGGAAAGGCCAGACCCTGGAAGATGCCGACTGGTGCATTGAGCAGACCCTGTTCTTCGGCGCCGCCGACCGCCCCCTCAACATGATCCTGGACGATGGTGGCGACCTGACCAATATCGTGTTCGACAAATACCCTGAGCTGGTACAACATGTCCGTGGCCTCAGCGAAGAGACCACCACCGGCGTTCACCGCCTCTATGAGCGTATGGCCAAAGGTACCCTGCCCATCCCCGCCATCAACGTGAACGACTCTGTGACCAAATCCAAGTTCGACAACAAATACGGCTGCAAAGAAAGCCTGGTGGACGCTATCCGCCGCGCTACCGACGTCATGCTGGCCGGTAAAGTAGCTGTAGTAGGTGGTTATGGCGATGTAGGCAAAGGTTCCGCCGCCTCTCTGGCCGGCGCCGGCTGCCGCGTTATCGTCACCGAAATTGATCCTATCTGCGCCCTGCAGGCCGCTATGGACGGTTTTGAAGTAAAGAAAATGGTTGACGCCGTGAAAGAAGCCGATATCATTGTCACTGCTTCCGGCTGCCGCGACCTCATCACGGAAAAACATTTCCGCGCCATGAAGGATAAAGCCATTGTTTGTAATATCGGTCACTTCGATATCGAGATCGATATCGCCTGGATCAACAACAACTACGGCAATACGAAGGACACCATCAAACCACAGGTGGATATCTACAATGTAGACGGCAAGGATATCATCATCCTGGCTGAAGGCCGCCTTGTGAACCTGGGCTGCGCTACCGGCCACCCCAGCTTTGTGATGAGCAACTCCTTCACTAACCAGACCCTGGCCCAGCTGGAACTGTGGACCAATACCAGCGCTTACGAGAACAAAGTGTATGTGCTGCCCAAACACCTTGATGAGAAAGTAGCCCGCCTGCACCTCGCCAAGATCGGCGTAGAGCTGGAAGTACTCACCAATGACCAGGCTGAATACCTCGGCATTCCTGCTGAAGGCCCCTTCAAAGCTGAGCATTACAGGTATTAATACAACGCAGCGGCTGCATCAGCCCTGCGCTGAGATCTTATAGCAATGTGTACCGGTATCCGGTACACATTTTTTTTTGCGCGGTCATGATCCGCCGCAGAAAGTTTTTGCGGTCATCATCGTCCGCTGAAAAAAAGTTCACCTGCCAGATCAGCCCCCTACCCGCTTTACAGGTCAGGCCCCTGCTGTCAGCACATGCAAACCAGTTGTTTGGGAACAGACAGCCCCGCGCTTTACCCGCGCCGGACCAGGCGAGGCCTGCGGTCCCGCCCATAACCGCTCAGGTGCCGGCAAAAAATCGTATCTTGCACGCCTGACCCCTTATTCTCCCTGGATCACCCCAAACTCCTGATTGTAGCACCCAATGACTGTGCATAAAAAATGCACGGGCTTAACGACCCTTTGGCTAAGGTTAGCACGGGAATTGATAAGAAACTTTACTTAACACACATATATGCGCATCCAATTTGTAAAAAACATACAGTTCACCAAACTGCTGAAGGTAGAAGGCCGGCTGAGAGAATTTAATTTCAGGAAGCTGGGCGGAGAAAATGAAGGCATTTTTACAGTAGATGTTGTAGACGATCGTGGCAACAGGATCCTCTTCCGACTCAAACAGGAAAGCGATGGCTGGAAGATCATGGAACAGCCGCTGCCCAACTGGATCTGGGAGAATGAGAAGAAGCTGAATGAAATGCTGGAAGAAGAACTGCGCAGTATGTAAGGATCACCTGGAAAGATCCTGCTTTCTTTTACAGTGTCCTCACGCTAACAATAACAAACAGTTCCCGCTGACAGATGCAGTAATGCATGACAACGCTGCATGCCTGTTACCGTTTCCTGCCTGCGCGGGTGGCAGCTTGCGGTTTTATGCAGGCAGCTTTTCTGAAAGGCAAACCACAACGGATGTCCCAGGGAGCATACCCATATTCCTGGATATGTCAAAGGACCGCGTTCTCCGGCATGTCAACTAATTACCTGTCTTTGCCGCTGTCTGCTCCCCTGCCAGCTTCAGGCGCCGGCTTTCCGGTTTTATCAGGCCGGCACTTTCCTGTTTCTGACAAAATTGGTAAGTTAGCTTTTCAAACCATGGTTGAATTTACCACCACCATACGGCAATTTGGCAAGCAGGGCGAGAAGACCGGCTGGACCTATATTTCCATTCCTGCCGATATTGCCGGACAGCTGAAACCCAATAACCGGCAATCCTTCCGCGTAAAAGGCAAGCTCGACAAACATCCCATCAGATCCCTCTCCGCCATGCCCATGGGCGACGGCACATTTATACTTACCCTGAATGCCGACCTGCGCAAGGCCATCCATAAAGGCAAAGGCGCTATGCTGAAAGTGCAGCTAACAGTAGACAAGAGCCCGCTCACCGTCAACGCGGAACTGCTGGCCTGCCTGGCGGACGATCCCGAAGCCGAAGCCAATTTCAACAAGATGCCACCCTCCCATCAGCAGTATTACAGTAAATGGATTGACAGCGCCAAAACGGAACCTACCCGCACCAAAAGGATCACCCAGTGCGTGATCGCCATGGCCAAAGGCATGAATTATGGGGAGATGATCCGCTCGCTGAAGGAACAATAAGCAGCGTAATGCGGGGAGCATTTTCGTAGCGGCAGTATTGTACGCCACTTTTTTGCAGGCTCATTAACTACAGGCATCTCCAGCCCCAATCCAGCTTACATGCGCCAGCCTTTGACAGTATAAGGAGTACAAAGCGCCAAATAAAAAAGGCTGCCTCTTGTTGAGGCAACCTTGGAATATTGTTTGTTGGACCATCGCCCTTGGTTCGTCCAAAATTCTTCTTCTGCATTACGAACCGGCAGACTGTTGCAGGCCTTCTTTGCCGCTATAGGTTATAACGTAGCGTTGTTGAAGGCTAACAGCCCCGGATAGGGTGATCCGCAGCCGGCGCCCGCTTAGCCCCTGATAGCTTTGAAACGTTTCTCGATGGCCGAGATCTCTTCGTCGTTCAGCTTGGAGGTCTGCTTCAGCACTTTCAGGAAATGACCGATCTCTTCAGGCGTAGCCGGGCAACCGGTATTCTGTCCGGGCTGGTCCAGTCCCGCGCCTTCAGGCCTGAGCTGTGAATCAGCTACCAGTTTTCCTTTCTTGTCAAAGATGAGCCAGAAAGGGATACCCTGGTTGTCGCCGTGATATTTGGCCATGAACTCTGTAGCGCCGGGGTTCTCCAGGTCCTTCTTCTCCTTGGCTTCCATCACTACCAGGTGACGCACTACATAGTTCTTGTCGAAGTATGGTTTAACCGCAGGATCATTCATGGCCTCATCCATCTTATGACACCAGCCGCACCAGGAAGCATGGAAGATCACGAAGACCTGCTTCTTTTCTTTGGCGGCTGTTTTGGTAGCCTCTTTTAATACATCATCAGCTGAAGGCGGCGCAGTCTGGGCAAAAGCGCCGGCCACTACCAGCAACAGTACAGGAAGGAATAACAGAGTTTTGGATCGCATAGTATTAATAAATAGTTATGGCTAAATGTACTCACTGCTGCTGGCATGGCGCACCAAAGCCTTGTTAAAAGCTGTAAAAGCCGGGATAAACGGCAAGCAGCCAGCGGGGGCTTCGGCAGTTGGCCGGTTGGGTGACAGCGGGCAGGAAGAGTACTATTTAAACACACGCCAGAAAGAACTTAAAACCGGCGCACATGAACGCAGGTAAAGTCCTGATTAAATTTTGCCGATGCCCGCAAAGGAATCGTAGAAAAATTGTAACTTATAGGTATTCCTGAACATACGCTTTTCCACAATTATGTAGATAACTTTTACATGGCCTTTGTTTTGAATACTATAATTTGGAAAGAAGGATGTACTTGTAAGTATCGGCGCGGTACCATATTGTGAACCTAAATCTGAAGCGACTTGACTGACACAATCATTAATCTGGAAACCGTAAACCCTATTGAGTTTTTCGGTGTCAACAACGGCAAGTTGGATATCCTCAAGAAGAAATTCCCCCTGCTCAAGATCCTTTCCAGGGGCACTCAGCTCAAACTTAGTGGTTCACCCGAACAGGTGGATACAGCGAAAGAGAAGATCACGCTGATCGTTCAGTATCTTGAACGCAATGGCCACATGAGCGAGAACTACCTGGAGCAGGTACTGGGCGGTGATGATGCCGAGACCATCGACCATTTCGTAGACCGCCATCCCAATGATGTTTTAGTGTTCGGCCCCAATGGCAAAACGGTACGCGCCCGCACGGCCAACCAGAAAAAGCTGGTGCAGCAGGCAGAGCGCAATGATATCGTTTTCGCTATCGGACCGGCCGGTACAGGTAAAACCTATACCGCCGTAGCCCTGGCCGTACGCGCCCTCAAGAACAAAATGGTCAAGAAGATCATCCTCACCCGTCCCGCGGTGGAAGCCGGCGAAAGCCTGGGTTTCCTGCCCGGCGACCTCAAGGAGAAGATTGATCCCTACCTGCGTCCGCTCTATGATGCGCTGGACGATATGATCCCCGCCGACAAACTGGGGTATTATATGCAGACCCGCGTCATTGAAGTAGCTCCCCTGGCCTATATGCGGGGACGTACGCTGGACCATGCGTTCATCATCCTGGATGAGGCGCAGAACACAACCGATCTTCAGCTCAAGATGTTCCTCACCCGGATCGGCTCCAATGCCAAAGCCATCATCACGGGCGACGTATCCCAGATTGACCTGCCCAAGAACCAGCGCAGCGGCCTTATAAAAGCCGTCCGCATCCTGAAGAATATCGACGGCATCGGTCATATTGAGCTGGACGAGGAAGACGTGGTGCGCCACCGCCTGGTAAAAGCCATTATCAAGGCCTACGACCGCGAGATGGAACACGAGGACGAACAGCAGCCGCACTACAACAACAACCACTGGAACCGCCACCGCCACAACAGGCAGCCGCAGGCGCCCCAGGAGCCGCAGCAGGACAAGCCCGCTGCAGAGTAAGGAACAACATTTACAAATCTTTATACAGCCCGCCTTCGGCGGGCTTTTTGTTTATAGCGGTTTGACCCTGCCAGGTATCTTGTGGCTGCTGCTTCCCAAGGTCTTTCACGGACCCGGTCGCCCGCTTGCGGTCAACCAGTCGGGACCAGCTGCTGCGGGTTGATCGCCGGAGGCGATGAAATAGTGGTCACTCGCCGGAGGCGAGCGACTGTTCCTACCCGCCGCGCCACTGCAAGCTCCAGGACCGCCGCCGGAAACAAGATTCTTTACAGGCGTTCCGGCCAATCCTGTATTTTTGTCCATTATGAAATACCTCGTATTGTCGTTTATCGCCTTCGCCTGCTGGTCCTGCGGCAGCAAAGGATATACTAAAGCAGAAGACGCCCAGGACGCAGGCCGCCAGTTCATCCGCGCCTCCCTCGACGGAGACATTGAAAAGGCCCGCTTTTACCTGCTGAAGGACTCGGCCAACCTCTACCTGCTCAATACCACCTGGAAAAGGAATTTCTACGATAAGCTCAGCAATGACGACCGCCAGCAATACCGCAGCGCCGATATCCGGCCTATCCAGATCGACCCTGTGAGCGATTCCCTGGTAAACTATATCTACACCAACAGCTATAAGGAAAAAGATACCACCGTGATCAGCATTGTCCGGATGCCCGATGGTGACAAGTTTGAATGGCTGGTGGACCTGAAGCATATCCACCGCTGGAATCATTGATCCTTGCCCTGGAATGCCCAGCTGCAAGCCAGCCCGGCATTCCAGGCAGCCACAGCCCGCAGCCGGGCTTCTACCGCCCCCGCTCCTTTTCCCGCCCCTCCCCACCAATTCCCGGCCATAATGGCCATCCGGCCCTGTTATTTTACTGTAACGGCAGCGCCGGGCTTTGCCGCCTTCTTCTTTTGTGGTAGGTTTGCAGAAATCTATAAAATTTACTGGCAGTATGATTACAGTTTCCCACCCCTGGCATGGGGTACCCTATGGCGAACGGGCGCCCGAGTTCGTGAATGCCGTGATCGAAATCCCGCAGGGTTCCCGCGCAAAGTATGAGATCGATAAGGACAGCGGCCTGCTAAAACTGGACCGGGTAATCTATTCTTCCTTCTATTACCCCTGTAACTATGGCTTTATCCCCCAGACCTATGGGGACGATAAGGATCCGCTGGACATCCTGGTGATCACCACACTGCCCGTACAGGCCCTCTGCCTTATGGAAGCCAAAGTTGTGGGCGTCATGCAAATGGTGGACAGCGGAGATGCGGACGATAAGATCATTGCCGTAGCCGCCAACGATCCCGGCGTAAACCACTACAACAATATGGAAGAGCTGCCCCCGCACTTCTTCAATGAACTCCGCCACTTCTTTGAAGAATACAAGAAACTCGAAAACAAGACCGTTCGCGTGGAAGAGTTCGGCAACAAAGACCTGGCCGTTAAAGTGATCCAGAACGCCGTTGACCTGTACAAAGAGAATTTCAGGAAATAACGGTCACCCATATCCCAGGATAGCCAACACCCAACCAACCAGCGGGACCACTGCACAAAAAGCACCCGCAATAAATGGCCGCCACCAGACAGTTGACAAACAGACAAACTGAAAAACATTTTTCCAGGCGACTGACCTTTTCAGCCAATTGAAATTTTTCCAGTCAATGAAAGAGCCCCCGGGATCTCCGGGGGCTCTTTGTTATTGCAGATCTGCTGACGCAGCCATTACTGTATTGCCTCAATCACAAATCCATAGCGGTAACTTTTCTCCGTTAACTGGTAGGGCGGATGCGGATCAGCGCCCCAGCTATTATCCCCACCCACACCGCGCTGGCGCAGGTCCAGGTTCAGGAATACTTCCGGGCGCGGCAGCACATCCTTGGGGTGTTGCTGCTTTTTAGACATACCCGGATCCAGGTCCTCTGCCGGGTTATTGGCCACTTTCACACTCAGCGGCTGCTTCCCTGTAACCCGGATGCCGAAGCCATTTTTATCCGTCAGGGAACACCAGCGCACATCCGTTTTATTGCCATTTTCCTGTGGCCGGAAATAGGGCACCGCCTGCTCCGCTACAGAACTGCTGTACTCTCCTATAAAACTCGATGTATTTCGGTCTGCATAATTCTCCCAGGGACCGCGGCCCAGGTAGCTGAACTGATCAAACTCAGCGGGCAGCCGCCATAACATGCCAAACCGCGGCAGTTCAGGCGTATGTGCAGCAGTGGACTGCCAGTCGGCATCCACCTGCAGTTTACCATCAGCCGTCACCGTGTAGGTGAGCGTGTAGTTGCCGGGCACATCCACCAGGTTATACAGGACCGTTACCACTACCTGGCCCTCTTCTTTCCGGATATCCATTTTTTTGAACTGCCTGTTCCGGCCGGCCATACGCCAGGCATTCAGCTTATACTGCATATCAGCGCCAAAATCATTATCGGTAGGCGCCCGCCAGAAATCAGGCTCAGGGCTGCCGTTCAGCAGCCGCCTGCCGTTGTAGCCAAAATACAGCAGTTCTCCATTGATCTTATTGAAAAGCACTTTCCTGCCGGCAGGTCCCAGCTCCAGCAGGGTCTCCATGTCCTTTACAGGAATTGCGCCGCTGGCAGCAGGCTGCGCCGCAAAATAATCACCCTGCAGCAGGAACTGCTCGCGGGCCACTTCATGCTCCGCAGGCACCATTTCGGTGCCGTTCTTGGTGTAAGCATATAGTTCCAGCCAGAACTCCTGGCCGGGCTGGGGATTCAGTATGGTATACGGTACGCGGACGGTGCGGGTAGTGCCGGCGGGTTGGCTGATGGCCAGCTCGCCCGATTTGACCAGCAGCCCGTTGCGGCGCAGGATCCATTTAAACGTATAGGAAGCCAGGTCACGGTAGAGGAAGCGATTGGTAACGCTGATCAATCCTTTGGACAGGTCTTTGGGATGGAACAGGATATCCTGGTATACTTTCTTTACTTCCGCCATACCGGGATGCGGCTTACGGTCCGGGGTCACCAGGCCATCCATACAGAAATTGTTATCATTGGTATACTGGTAGCCGCCAATATCGCCACCATAGGCCCAGTAGTTCCTGCCTGACTCATCCACAGCAGGCAGGCCATGGTTCAGCCATTCCCAGATAAAGCCGCCCTGCATATGTTTGCCGGCGGCCATGATGTCAAAATACTCCTGGAAATTACCATTGCTGTTGCCCATGGCATGGGAGTACTCACACATGATATAGGGACGGGTCACGTCCTTACGGGCAGCATATTCTTTCATATAGTCCATGCTGGGGTACATGGGACTTACAATATCAGTATTGCGGTGCTCTTCGGCCTGCTCAAACAATACAGGCCGGGAAGGGTCACGCTTTTTGAGCCAGTCGTACATCTCATGGAACACCTGGCCGTTGCCGCATTCATTGCCCATGCTCCAGATGATCACGGAAGGATGGTTCTTGTCGCGCTCCAGCAGCCGGACAATGCGATCCCGGTGCGCCCCGGCCCATTCGGGCTGGTAAGCGGGGTGACGGCTTGTATCCAGGCCACGGTCATAGGACACGCCCATGCCATGGTTCTCAATATTGGCCTCATCCACCAGGAATAAGCCGTATTCATCGCAGAGCTTGTACCAGAGCGGGGCCTGGGGGTAGTGGCTGGTACGGACAGCGTTGATATTGTGCTGCTTCATCAGCGCAATATCCCGGCGCATGGTAGCCTCATCCTGTACATGTCCTGTTTTGTAATTGAACTCATGCAGGTTCACGCCACGAACCAGGATGGCCTTGCCATTCACCTGCAGCTGCCCACCTTTGATCTCCACTTTCCGGAAACCGATCCTGGTGGAGGTGGCTTCTATTATCCGTCCCTCCTTGCTCTTCAGGGTCAGCAGTAAAGTATAAAGCACCGGTGTCTCATTACTCCAGAGTTTGGGTTGTTTCACCAGCTGTTTAAGACTGACGGAACTTATACTTTCCACGCCCATAGTAACGGGCGCCGTACGGTCCGCTACTTTTTTGCCGGCGGCATCCAGCAGCTGCAGCTGTACAGTTGCATTCAGGACAGGACTGTATTTTTTCAGTTGCAGTTCCACGCTCAGCTCGGCGGAGCGCAGGCTGGCATCGGGAAAATGCGTGTGTACAAAAAAATCCTGGATACGCAGCTGGTCGGTGCTGTAGAGGTAAATGCTTCTATCGAAGCCCGAGAAGCGCCACATATCCTGGTCTTCCATATAAGAGCCATCGCTCCAGCGATAGGCTTCTATGGCAATATTGTTCTTCCCGGTCTTTACATATTCGGTAATATCAAATTCCGCCGGGTTCTTGGCGTCTTCACTATAGCCTATTTTCTGACCGTTGATCCAGATATACATGGCGGCCACGCCGCTTTCAAAATGCAGGAATATGCGGCGGCCGTTCCAGCCGGCAGGTAGTTCAAAAGAACGTTTGTAACTGCCCACCGGGTTATCCTTATGGTCTATATACGGCGGATTTTTGGGAAAAGGATAGGTGATATTAGTATATATCGGTGTGCCATAACCGTTAATTTCCCAGTTGCCGGGTACAGGGAACTCTTTCCATTTGCTCACATCATACTCTTCCCGGTAAAAATCAACGGGCCGGTCGGCGGGTTTCTTCACCCAGTTGAATTTCCATTGGCCGTTGAGGCTCCTGTAATAAGGAGAAGCTGTGTACTGATCGGCCCTGGCCGCAGTTTCGCTGTCGTACGGTAATGCTGTTGCGCGGGGAGCTTCCTTGTTAATGCCGAAGATCTGTGGGTTTTCCCACTCGGCCGGAGCAACACTCTGCGCCTGCAGCAGTTGCCCCATGCTCATCAACGATAATAAGATCAGGGATTGTTTCATGGAAAGCATGTTGGTTCGGCGGTAAGATAAGCCATTCACACCTGGAAAAAACTGATTTCATCCCTCTTTAATCCAGGGCATGTAGTATGGCGGTCAATTGTTCTTCATCAGGAAGATATACATTACCATAATCAAGTACCAGTGGATTGGCAAACTGCATATTGTTGGGGATCACTTTGCGGACAGAGCCATGGAACTCATGAGCGCCCGATTCCTCCCGCAGTGTTGCAATATTCCCTGCATTGATCCCGGCGCCGGGCATGATGCTGATCCTGTTGCCCGCCTGCTTCACCAGTTTGCCCAGCAGCTCGCCGGCCTCAGGCGCACCGCTCAGCTGCCCGGAAGTAAGGATACGCTCGCAGCCGCTGCGCACAATATCTTCCAGGGCCTGGAAAGGATCCGGCGTAGCGTCAAAAGCCCTGTTGCAGGTAACACCCATGGGATAGGCCCATTCCACAAAGCGGCTCAGCTGCTCCACATCAATGGTACCGTCAATACGCTGTATGCCGATGGAGATACCATCACAGCCCAGCTCTTTGCATTTGGCAATATCTGTTTTCAAGATGGCCAGCTCATCTTCGTCATAGTAATAATTCCCGCAGCGCGGGCGGAGGATAGGATACAGTTTGATGGAGATCCTTTCACGGGTCCTTTGAATAGTACCATAACCAGGTGTGGTACCACCCTCCACCGGATTATCACAAAGCTCTACACGGTAAACGCCCAGTTTTTCTGCTATCAGGCAGGACTGGATATTAAAGGCGCACAGTTCAAATTTTGCAGCAGCCATAGATTCTTTATTGTTTTTAGTAAATACTTTTCGCAGCAATAATACTTTCCCCGGCGGTGGTTTTTACCGCATAGGTAAATCCTTTCTGCAATGCATAAGCGCCATGCTGACCGGACCTGCTCAGGGCCAGGAAACCCACCTGGATGGCTTTAGCCTTTACCGGGTTGCGCCGGATAATGCGCTCTACGGCCTGCTTACAGGCGGCTTCGGGGTCATGCCCCTGGCGTATCAGTTCCACCACCAGGTGGGCGCCCACAATCCGGATCACTTCTTCTCCCACGCCCGAAGCAGTGGCGGCGCCGGCTTCTCCATCCACATACAGCCCCGAACCAATCACAGGGGAATCCCCCACGCGCCCCTGCATTTTGTACGCCAGCCCACTGGTGGTACAGGCGCCGCTCATCCTGCCCGCGGCATCTATAGCAAGCATGCCAATAGTATCGTGATTATCCGGTCCTCCCGGCATAGGATCAGTGTGCTTATTGTACACCTGGTCCTCAATATTGATCACCGGTGCATAGTTGGAAGTCTTCAGCCACTCTTTCCAGGCTTTCTCCGCTTCCGGCGTCAGCAGGTTCTCTTTGGTAAACCCATTGGCCAGCGCAAAACGTAAAGCACCCTCTCCCACCAGGATGATATGCGGTGTTTTTTCCATGATGAGCCGCGCCACCGAGATAGGATGTTTGATATGCTCCAGGCACATGACGGAGCCACAGCGATATTGCTCGTCCATGATGCAGGCGTCCAGCGTCACCCGGCCATCACGGTCCGGCAGGCCGCCATAACCTACGGTCTGGTATCTGGGATCGGCCTCAATCACACGCACACCATTCTCCACGGCGTCAAGGGCATGCCCTTCTTTCCCTAAGAACGGCCAGGCGGCGGCATTGGCCACTTTGCCCGAACTCCAGGTGGACACCACCACAGGCCCATTGTTGCCGGACTGCCGGGGTTTGGTATTGCTGAACAAAGTAACGCCGGGCAGCAGGCCAGCAGGCAATACCAGGGTTCGCTGCAAAAATTTTCTGCGGGTGGATGAAGACATAAGCAGTTGGTTGGTTTAATGAAGCAGGTCTTTGCCCTGCAGCAATTGTTTGTAGCGATGCAGGGCTTCCAGGAAATAATAATCGGCATATACCAGCGGCACATCTATCTCGGTCTGGTGCGGGATACTGCCTACACTATGTTTTAAGAGGAAATGACCGTTCTCGCCGGGACTGGCTTTATAGGCAGGGCTGGCCAGCACATGCAGCATATCGATAGCCGCCTGTTTGTAACGGGGTCCCTGATCACCTGCATACTGGCTCAGCTCAAACAGACCGGAGGTAGTAATGGCTGCGGCAGACACATCACGCAATGCAGAGCTTTCCTTTACGGCATAGGAACGCACACCGGGTGTATAACCGGACTGCCCGATATTGAAATCCCAGTAAGGCACTTTATCGGCCGGCAGGTTCCGGTGACCAAGGTAAAAATCAGCCATACCCATAGCAGCTTGCAGGTAGCGCGGATCTTTGGTCTTGCGGTAGGTCATGGTATAACCATAGATGGCCCAGGCCTGCCCGCGCGACCAGGTACTGTTGTCCGCAAAGCCCTGCGCCGTCTCGCGGCCCAGCACTTTACCGGTGAGGGTGTCATAACACACTACATGATACGAGCTGTGGTCCTCCCGGAACTGGTACCTGAGGGTATTGTCTGCATGTGTCACCGCTATTTTGTAAAAGGAGCTGTCGCCCGTTACTTCCGTAGCAAAGAACAGCAGTTCCAGGTTCATCATATTGTCAATGATCACGGGGAAATAGTAAGCTGTTTCACCGTGCCAGGACTGGAACTTATTCCAGGATTTGATACAACCCACGGTGGGATTGAAACGTGTGCAGAGAGAGCGGGCTGCCTGCACCAGGTGATCCCGGTACTGCTGGTTATCAGTAAGCCGGTAGGCATTGCCATAACTGCAATACATCATGAAGCCCAGGTCGTGGTGGTCCTTGAAATCTTTGAGCGGCTCCAGTTTTTCCGTCCAGCGGATGGCGGCGGCTTTCATAGCTGCATCGGCCTTGTTCTGGTAGGCATACCAGAGGCTGCCGGGGAAGAAGCCGGGAGTCCAGTCGTACATATTGGTGGTCACCATTTTTCCCTGGCCGTCAGTGGTGCGCGGGAAATTATCAATGCGGTTGGGTTCCACGTCCAGGGCAAGCAGCATGGCTTTCAACTGGCTGTCAGCAAAGTCCAGGTTCTGTTGTACAAAGCCGTTCTCATCCCGGCCACTGCAAAAGGAGGCCACCAGGATCACTCCTGCCATTAAAGGACCAATAAAATACTTCATCAATAGCTGTTTAATATAGTTAGGAGACTTTTCTCAACACCAGCTGGTGGCTGCCACTCAGCTTTGTACTGCGCAGCCTGAACACGATCCGGCGGATCTCCGGCGGCCAGCTTTTCAGCAGCAGTTTGTCTTTCACCGGCACTGTTTCCACAGTTGGCTGCAGCAACCGCGGATCATACTGCAGTTGCAGGACCACCGGGCCCGACTGCAACTCCAGCACACCGTCTCTGAGGCTCCGGACAGCAGCGCTGGTCATAAAATGCAGCGCTGTCTGCCCGTTGTTCTTTTCAAGGTTATACTTATCTGTTATGGTAAAGGACTGTTGTTTTTTTAGCTGGTAACTCCGGGTCCATTCCCGCACCGCAGCACTGTCCGGGTAAGCAGCCGCTATATCCAGGCTGAACTTCGCCCCTTTCTGATCATGGCTGAAAGCCACTGCGCGGGCGGCATAACGCTGTCCTTCGTGCTGCTCCACACCATTGATCAGCGGCACATTGTGATAGGCTGAACGCATGGTCCAGATAGCATAGCGGCGCGGCCCGAAGGTCTGGGCATTATAGGTCTCATTGCCCACATCGATCAGGATGGGCTGGCCGTCATAAAAGACCACGCAGGTACCCACATCGTTGTGGTTATGGCTTTCTGCGTTGTGGCCGGCCAGGGCGGAGAAATAAAAACCTTTGGACGAACCGGCAAGGTCCCTGGCCACCGCAATGCCTGTATTGTTCAGCCACACGGCTTCAGGCAGCGATGGTTGGGCAGTAATGGTCAGTATCTCTTTTGCAGCAAACAGATTGCGCACACCGGCAAATAGTGTTTCCACCGGCACTTTGTTTTCCCATTGCGCCTGCTGCGCCAGGTAAGCGCCAAATTGCTGCAGCGAAGCATCACCAGTGGCTTTACCGAAAGCATATACCATTCCCGGATCTGTATGCAGCTGTGCAGCCGCATCGGCATAGTTGAGGAACCAGTTACCGGCTATATAGGCTTTGCCGATATAGGCGGCAATATTTTTGACCAGGGGCTTATCAAACAGGTCAACAGCCCCGCCGGTGGCTGTGCGCAGCATGGACAGGTAATTGTATAACATTCCGCCTGCGTGCGACCAGTACGCCGGTCCTTCTTCACAGGCCCCATCTTCTTTGTAATAGTTGATGAACTGATCGGCCGACCGCATGGTCTTGTAAATGCCGGTCAGTTGTTTGCCGGGATCATCTTCCACCAGCAGCAGGCAGGTGAGTACATTGTAGTTGAGCCAGATATTCCAGTTATTGACCATTCGCTGCCGGCCATCCAGGGCCATCCACCAGAGATCATTCCGGGTATAATAGGGGACCAGTATCCTGCGCTCAATTTCCTGTTTGATGCGCCGTGCTATCAGCGGGTTGGTCTTATTGAACGCATCTTTGAAATGGTAGTATACCCAGGCCATGGCATTGGCCGTGATACCCGCGCCCAGCTCAATCACAGGCTCTGTAATATCCGGCAGACTGCCGCCTTTTTTCTGGAGGTTGATACTGGCGGAGATGGACCAGCTGCTGATCTCGCAAACTGCCCAGGCGCCATCTATCAGCTGTGGAAGAAAACGTCCTTTGCCTTCCGCCAGCTCCGCAAAAGCGAGCTGTTTAAGGGCCGTGATATTTTCATTGTACAGATCCTCCTGGATATACCTGTTGCCGCTGCGGCCGTATTCCAGGTATACGCTGGCCGGCACTACCTGCCATTTGTAATCCAGCCTGCTCTCCCCTTCTCTGATCAGCCGCTCCCTGTAAACAGGAGTTATGCTTTCCCAGCGGGCCCTGTCAGCATAGGCCGGGAACTCATGGGCCAGTGCCGCCGGTTGCAGGGAGCGCCGCAGGACAGCCGTATCATACTGACCGGCCAGCCAGTTACGGGATAACTGTGCGGACAGGGATACGGAGCAAAGGAGCAGCAGGAGCGGAAGAACAGATCGGATCATTATACTTGGATTTAGGCGGTCGCAGGACCGGCTGCGACCGCCATAAAATTACGTACTACCATTTATCGTTTTGCGGCATATTCGGATTAACCCCTACGTCCATGGTGGGGAAAGGCCACCAGTAGTCGCGGCTCACATCAAACTTGCGTGCAGTAGCGGCCTGCACTATCACAAAACCATTCTCATCCACTACCCTTCCCTGCGTATTGCCCTGCTCGGCGGGGAACAGCCTGGTGCCTTTGATGGCCTTGGGCAGTTCCGTTTCCGCTGTTTTCCAGCGTACCAGATCCCAGTAGCGGTGCTCACCTTCAAAAGCCAGCTCCACCCTGCGTTCCCGGCGGATCTCTTCCAGCATAGTGAGGGTATTACCGGTGACAAAAGCATTGGTCAGATCAGGCATACCGGCACGGTCCCGCAGCAGGTTAATGGATTTATCCAGGTCTGCATCGGAGAGGCTGCCGTCCAGTTCGTATTTCAGCTCGGCATAGTTGAGCAGTATTTCACCATAGCGGAAGATGATATAGTGATTAAAGCTCTGCTGGGATACAAAATCCTCGATGGTGGCATATTTCCGGACCTTATAGCCGGTGGGCGCATTGTCGAAATTGGGAATATAGGGCGCCAGGAAAAAGCTCATCACATTCTTATTGAAAACGGTCATCCCTATACGCGGATCACGGTCTGTGAACTCAGACAGGCTATTGGCCTGGCGGGGCATGCCCAGACTGGATCTTTCGGGAGGCAGTCCATCTTCATAGAGATAGCTGTCCATAAAGGCCCGGGTAGGCGTAACATGCCCATTGGCCAGGTTATCGCGGGTATAGTTATGCTGTACAATGGGATTGGTAGCGCTTTGTCCGTACAGGCGGGCCAGGATATTCTCCGGGTTGCTCCGGCCGTTGCCGGCATACTGGAACAGGTAGAAATAGCTGCTGTCCGGCACGGCGGCATACCTGAACAGGCTATGTCCCATGCCCATCAGTGTTTCTGTAGCTGTCAGGGCCAGGTTGAGGTGCTTGCCGGCATTGCCGAGGTTATGGTATTTGTTGCGGGTGCCTTCAAACAGGCCGGTATTGGACTTGAGGGCCAGGGCGGCATTCCTGGTGATGCGGCCGTATTCCGCGGCGGGCAGTGCGGCAGCTGCGGGCAGCGCTGCAATGGCGGAATCCAGGTCGCGATACAGGCTGTCCAGCACGGTTTCCCGGGGCGATTTATGTGCAGTGGCCAGGGTATCAAACACATCAAAGGTGCGGAGGATCAGCGGCAGGTCGCCATAGCGGCGCACCAGCTTACTGTAAGCAAAGGCTCTGAAAAAATAGGCCTCCCCTTTGTAGCGGCGGATAAGGGCGGCATCGCCGGGCACCAGGGCGGATTTCTCCAGGATATTATTGGCCTGCCGGATGAGCCGGTAATTGGCCGTAAAGTTGGCATCATCTTCTGCCGGCGCTACGCGGGAGCCATCGCTGATGGGATTGCCGGCCGTGCCGTATCCATCATCAGACCAGGTGGCGTTGATATTGTTCTGGATATAGGGGAGCGACTGGTACAAATAATTACAGGCCAGGATCAGGTCATTGGTAGACTTCCAGAAATTGGCATCTGCAATATTCGATTCCGGCACCAGGTCCAGTTTCCGGTTACAGCCTATGATGCCAACGGTGGCCGCCAGGCTGATCCAGGCTATTTTTTTATAGGGAATGATGGTCATTGTTGCTGTTTTTACTCGTTAGAAAGTCAGGTTAACGCCCACGGAATAGGTACGGAAGAAGGGATACTGCCAGGTGGCATTGCTGGGCATCTCGGGATCAAAGGCATTCTTCAGCCACATATTATTGATCTCCCAGAGATCCTGGCCGGAGAAATACACCCTTGCTGCACTGAGCTTGGCCTTGCTGATCCAGGCTGCAGGCAGGTTATAGCCCAGCTGCACGTTCTTGAGACGCAGGTAAGCGCCGTTCATCAGCCAGTGGCTGGAATACTGCGTATTCTGCGCACCGCCGATAAAGAGGCGGGGGAATCTTGCATCTGTGTTTTCCGGGGTCCAGTGGTCACGATGGTAATCCATGGGCATGATCCAGCTGGAAGTGTAAGGATAGAGCGCCGCAGGCTGCAGGAACAGCTTGCGCTGGCCTACTCCCTGGAACAGGGCCATGAAATCAAAACCTTTGAAATTGAAACCAAAGTCAAAGCCATACATGTAACGGGGTGAAGTATTGCCCAGGTCTACCAGGTCGCCCGGATCAGCCAGGTTACCCCTGCCCACGTTGATAAGATTGTCCTTGTTCTGGTCTATGTATTTCAGATCACCAACGCCCACATTGCTGTTGAAGCGGGGGTTGGTGGTCAGCTCGTCCGCTGTCTGGTAGTAACCGGCAGCCTGGTAACCATAGAGGGTATTGAGCGGCTTGCCTTCCACAATGAAGTTGGAACCGGGCACAATGCTGGTCAGCCCATTGTATTCAAGCACTTTGTTCCAGTTATCGCCAATATTGGCATTGATCCAGTAGGAGAACTGTTTGTTGACATTGTCTCTCCAGCCCAGGCTGATCTCCCAGCCCCAGGTCTTGAGCTTGGCCAGGTTATAGGTGGGCGTGGCTATGCCGATGATGCTGGACACCTGGATGGGCACCAGCATTTCGTTATTGGTCTTGGTGTAATAATCGGCGGTCAGGTTAAGGCGGTTGCGCAGCAACGTGAGGTCCAGCCCGATATTGGCGGTCTCAATGGTCTCCCAGCTCTTCTGTGCAGAAGCCAGCAGGCGTTGGTACACGGACCGGGCCCGGGTATTGTTGAAGGGATAGAATGGTCCGGCTTCCAGGAGCGACATATACTCATAGTTGCTGTTCATACCATCCGAGTTACCCAACCGGCCCCAGGAGCCGCGCAGCTTGAACTCATTGACGCCAGGCAGGAAGTTACTGAACCAGTTTTCCTCGCTGATCCGCCAGCCGAGTGATACGGAGGGGAACAGTTCCCAGCGGTCTACCGGCGAGAGCCTGGAGCTACCATCATAACGCAGGCTGGCTTCCAGCAGGTAGCGGCCTTTATAGGCGTAGTTGAAGCGCCCGAAATAGGATTCCATGCCCCAGGCCGTGATGCCTTCCCGCAGTACGTTGAGGGAGGGATCGCCAATGCCCGTAGTGAACAGGTCATTGGAGTACAGGTTGCTGGCCGTAGTGAAGCTGGTATCATCCCGCTGGTCCTCGTAGGCATAACCACCCAGTACATGGAAATCATGATCGCCGATGCTGAGGTCATAATCCACCAGCAGCTGAAGGTTGTTAGCCATTTGCTGCAGGGTATTTTTCTGGTAGCTGTTGATGGTATTGATATAGCTGCCCACCCCTATCAGGTTATAGCGGGGAATGGTCCTGTTCTCAAAAGTATGGGTCTGTGTCAGCAGGCGGGGGTTATAGCTGGCGGTCAGCGTTAACCCTTTCACCACATCTTTTGCGCGGAGCGAGAACTGGCCGCTGAACTCATCGGTACGCTGGTCGGCAGCGCCGCCGTCTTTCAGCCTGGCATAGGCGAAGTTACCGCTGTTATCATTGATATACCTGTCCGTAGTGCCCGGGAAGAACGTGGGGTACAGCGCGCGGGTGGTATACAGGTTGCTGAAGATATTGGCCGTGCCTACGCTGGGCGCCAGCACATTGGACTGGCGGTAGGAGATCCGGGCATCCAGGCTGAGGACATTGCTCAGCTGGTTCTGGTAGTTGAAGCGGGCATTGATCCTGTCCGTTTTATCGGGCCCCAGCTTGAACACACCCTGCTGTTTGAAATAACCGATAGAACCAAAATAGCTGTCCTTCTGGCCACCACCCCTGACGGAGAAGTTATGGTCCCATTGGGGGCTCTGGTCCCGCAGCACTATGGGACGCTGGTCCAGGTCGTAGAAATAGAGATAGTCATTGGGATTGGCGGGATTCACGATATACTCTACATTGGGATCCTTCATCCAGCCTATCTGCTCATCGGTATAACCGGCAGTCTGCCCCGCATTGATCCGGGATTCATTCAGCATTTCCGCTTCTTCCCAGGAATGCAGCTTACCCGGCACGTTGGCGGGTTTCTGGCTGGCATAACGGCCATTATAAGAGAATACCGGCTTTCCGGATTTCCCTTTTTTGGTGGTCACCAGGATCACCCCGCCGGCGGCACGGGCGCCGTAGATAGAGGCGGCGGCCGCATCTTTCAATACACTGATATTTTCAATATCGTTAGGATTCAGTCCACCGAGGTTACCGGGGGCGCCATCTATCAGCACCAAAGCAGCGCCGCCATAGGCAGAGCTGTAACCACGGATCTGGATATTGTATCCTTCTGCACCGGGCTGGCCGTTCACCCGGCCAATGGTCAGACCGGCAGCTACCCCCTGCAGGGCGCCGATGGCATTGGTAACAGGCCGGTTCTCCAGCTTTTTATTATCAATAGTGGCTACAGCACTGGTCACATTGGTGCGGCGTCGGGTACCGTACCCTACCACCACCACATCACTGAGCACACCGGATTTGGTTCGCATAGTAATGGTGAAGCTGCTGGCATCACCCACTACAAATTCTGTTGTTTCAAAACTGACGGAGCTGAGCACCAGGGTGGCGCCCTTGGGGACGGAGATGGTAAAAACACCGCCGGGGTTGGAAGTGGCGTTGGCTGCGCCATTCTTTTCCGTCACAGAAGCATTGGGGACAGGATTACCATTTTCATCTACAATGGAACCTGTTCGCTGCTGTGCCTGGGCCATCACCAGGAGAGTGGTCAACATACATGCCATTATCCCGGCCACTTTTTTCATAGCAGGGCCATAACTGGCAATTGGCAATCGCATAAGCAGTAAATTTTAGAGTGAAAAAATTTCTACGTGCTACAAATATGGTCCCCGGGCTATTCCCCCTGGGGCGAATTTCTTAAAAGAATAAGGTGATTATTGTAAAGGCAGTGCAGCCCCTTGATTGTCAGTAGTTAATTTTTACCTGGGGGGCGATTTTTGTAAACGCCGCCGCCCCGGCCTCCGTCACTTTGCTGTCCCAGCAGTACAGCTGCCGCAGCAGGGGGAGTTTTGCAAGGGCGCTGATACCGGCATCCGTTACACCGGTATGCACCATATTGAGGTATTCAAGAGCAGTTAATTTACTTAATGAGGATAAACCGGCATCGCTGATGGCCGTATGGGAAAGATCCAGCCGCACCAGGTTACTGAGCTGACCTACCGACTGCAATGCCTGGTCCGTGATGGCGGTATTACCCAGCTTAAGCCAGACGATCTGCTGCTGCAATTTCAGCAGCAGCGCCGCCTGTTCATTGCTGAAGCCAGGTGCATTGACAGCACTTACCTCCAGCAGGTTTTTGTCTTTGGCTACCGGCACCACCAGTATGCCCGCCTGCTGCAAAGCTTTTATGGCCTCCGGATCAGGTGCCGGCGGATCCAGGTCAAACACTTTGGAGAGCGCCTCAGGAGCGGTGGTATCAGCAGCAGCAGTATTGCCCGCCTGGAAACTGGCCAGTACCAATGCCGCTGTGGAGTCCGGTTGCAGGTCTATCACTTTTTTCTTTGTATCGGCGCCCGTGGAGACCCACCAGCGCAGGAGGGCAATTTCATTGTCGGTCAGCTGCGGCTGGTCCGGCGGCGGCATCCGCTTATCATCTGAAGCGGGCAGCAGGAGCCGTTCAATGAAAGGACTTTTGTCCGCATGGCCCGGCATAATGACCAATCCATACTTGCCGCCTTCAAACAAACGCTTTTCTTCGTCTACCCTGAGACCGCCTTTTATTTTACTGGAACTATGACAGCTGTAACATTTCTCCTGCAGGATGGGCACTACCAGGTCCGCATAGACCAGTGCCTGCTGCACATCCGCAATGGGTTGCCGCGGCGGCAGCGAATCTTTTTTTCCTTCCACACCCAACCAACCAGCCACGGGCTGCGGCAGGCCGGCAGTGAGGTAATCTGCACCATGGGTCATATTGCCACCGAGATGACCGGTAGCCATCAGCAATACAAACAGCAACCCGAGCAATACCATATATATTTTAGGAAAACGTGGCTTCACCTGCAGCCACCAGCAGCCACCAGCTACCAAGGCTACGCCGATACCCATCCACTGGTGTGCGGACAGGGTATCCGCTTCATACCCGCCCTCCCAGCTGAGGAACCAGCCGAACACACAGGCCAGCACCGCACTGAGAAAACCAGCCAACAGGCTGACCCGGATGGCAGCAGCAAGCGTGGGCCGCGCTTTGGTACGGCGGCCAACTATTTCCAGCAGCAAAGCCAGGAACAGGAATCCGATGGGAAGATGCACCACTACCGGGTGATAATGGCCCAGGTAGGCTGCCCATTCACTTGCAGCATTCAGCAATATCAAGCTTTTCCGGTTTAAGGGTTATTAAACGCGCTCCAGTTTGTAAGGATATACGCCATCTGCATTCCATTGGCAGATGTACAGGTTCTTATCGTCATCCACGCAAACATCATGACAATGCTTGAAGATGGGTTTGTCCTGCACCATCAGTTCCAGCTCGCCCTGTTTGTATCTCGGTCTGGTGCCTCCGGGATTGGACACTACTTTATTGTGCTTATCCAGGATGGTCACAAAACCGGAATTGTAGGTGAGCATATAATGTTGCAGGGCAGAAAAACAGACACCCGAATATACCATATCCCCATCAATCACCGGCCGGCTCATATAAGCGCCGGGCAGGTGGATAGAATCCAGGTATTGCCCATCCAGCGAGAACCGCTTGAAGCAGTTCTTCATCCTGTCCGTGCAGAGCAGCACCGGGTTATTGGGATCACGGGTATCCAGGGCAATGCCATGCACCTGCTTGAATTTATCGGGCTGGTAACTGTTGCCACCGAACTTGCGGATGAATTCCCCTTGGGGACTGTACTGCAATACGAACTGCGAACCATAACCATCGGCCACATAGATATCGCCCGTGGGGCCAATGCAGGTTTCTGTGGGCATGAACTTATCACAGGCGTCATATTGCCCGATGGTCTTTGGATGGCGGATAGTGAGCAGGACCTCACCGGTGAGCGTGGTCTTGTACACTTCGCCCAGGTCTATATCTGTGATGTAGAGAAATTCTTCACCGTTCTCATTGTGCAGGGTGAGACCATGCCCACCGGGAAAGCGGTGTCCCCAGCTGTCCAGCAGCTTGCCGGATTTATCATAGATGAGAATATTGTTCTTTGTCTCGTTGGTGAGCATAATGAGCCGCTTTTTACTGTCCATCACCATCTCGTGGCAATCTTTCACGGGATGGGCGGCGCGGTCCAGCCGGCCCCAGTCGCGGTTGACCCGGTACCGGAAATCTCCATGGCCAATAAGCTCGCCTTTCTTCGATTGGGCATGAATAATATTGAAAGGGGCAGTAAAGAGGGCTGCGGCGCCCAGGGTAACTGAGTGCTGTAAAAATTTTCTGCGTTTCATATCAGGCAATAATTCCTTTGACAATCTCGCCGGCCACATCCGTCAGGCGATAGCGGCGGCCCTGGCTTTTGTAAGTGAATTTTTCATGGTCGATCCCCAGCAGGTGGAGCATGGTGGCCTGGAAATCGTGCACATGCACTTTCTTGTCTACGATATTATGGGCGAAGTCATCAGTTTCTCCATACACCAGTCCCGGCCGGATGCCGCCACCGGCCATCCAGATGCTGTAAGCGCCGGGGTGATGGTCCCTGCCAAAATCTTCAGGGGTCAGCTTACCCTGGCAAAAGCTGGTTCGTCCAAATTCTCCTCCCCATACCACCAGCGTATCATCCAGCAGGCCGCGTTGTTTAAGGTCTTTTACCAGTGCAGCCGAAGCCTGATCTGTCTGGCGGGTAGCCTTCCGGATACCACTGGCCAGGGAACCGTGGTGGTCCCAGCCCAGGTGATAAAGCTGAATGAAACGAACATCTTTTTCGGCCAGCCTTCTTGCCATCAGGCAGTTGTAGGCATAGGAGCCGGGCACTTTTACATCAGGCCCGTACATATCCAGGATATGCTGCGGCTCATTGCTGAGATCGGTGATCTCGGGCACGGCCATCTGCATGCGGTAGGCCATTTCATATTGATTGAGCCGGCTGTCTATCTCCGGATCATGCCACTGCGCTTTTTGCAGCAGGTTGAACTCGCGGATAAAATCCAGCGCACGGCGGCGGTCCATTCTTTCCACGCCATCAGGAGAAGAGAGATACAGCACCGGGTCTTTGCCGGACATGAACTGCACGCCCTGGTGGTGCGAAGGCAGGAAACCGTTGCTCCAGGCCAGGTTGCTGATGGGCTGGTCGCCGCCTCCTTTGGACAGCAACACAATAAAAGAAGGCAGGTTATTGTTGAGACTGCCCAGTCCATAACTGATCCAGGAGCCAATGCTGGGGCGACCGCTCAGCTGGTTGCCGGTCTGCGTGAAGATCACAGCGGGTTCATGGTTGATCTGCTCGGTGAACATGCTTTTCACAATACAGATATCATCCACTATGCCGGCGGTATGCGGCACCAGATCGCTCATCCAGGCGCCATGCTGCCCATATTGCTGAAAGCTGGCGGCGGGTGCGGCCAGCGGGAAACCATTCTGGTTGGAGGTCATCCCGGATACACGGGCATTACCCAGCACACTGCCGGGAATTTCCTGGCCATGCATCTGGTAGAGTTTCGGCTTATAATCAAACAACTCCATCTGAGAGGGACCGCCACTCTGGAACAGGTAGATCACTCTTTTGGCGCGGGGCACAAAATGTGGATCCACCAGCGGGTGGTTCTCTTCGGCTTCAGCAGCGGCAACTATCTTCTTAGCGGCTTTATCAGGTCCGCAACCCAGCAGTGTCCCCAGGGCAATACTGCCGAGACCCAGTGCCGAGCCCTGCAGGAACTCGCGTCTGCCTTTCTGATAGGCGGCCTTTTTCAGTTCATCCATGGCGATCGTTGTTTAATGCGTGATCATTTATTTCCGCGTAACAAATTCATCGGTATTCATCAGGGCCATCACTACGCTGGCCCGGGCGGCTGTTTCCGCCGTCTGGTCTTTTGCCGGAATGCCGATAGTGCCGGTGACCAGCAGCTTACTGACCCTGGCCGGGTTCTTTTTGAAACCTTCCAGTTCTGCGGTATACATTTTATGCAAAAGCGCTGATTCTTCGGTGTTAGGTTGCCTGCCAGTCACGAGGCGGAAGCCATAGGCCAGCTGGTCCTTTTCTGTAGCGCCCCCCTCCTGCCGCATGCGCAGGGCCACAAAAGCGGCCGCTTCAATAAACGTAGGATCATTCAATAACGCCAGCGCCTGTAACGGAGAACTCGACACAGACCGCTTCACGGTACAGAAATTCCTGTCGGGCGCATCAAAGATGAGCATGAAAGGAGGAGGGCTGGAGCGCTTTACAATAGTGTATACACTTCTGCGGAAAGCATCTTCGCCTACATCGGTCCTGTACTGGTAGCGCCAGGATTTATCACTGAGCGCATCCCATAAACCCGCCGGCTGGTAAGGATAGGAACTGGGACCGCCCATGCGGGCCGAAAGCAGCTCTGCAATGCTCAGGGCATTGTCGCGGATCATCTCCGCCGGCATGCGGTAGCGGCTGCTGCGGGCCAGCAGGATATTACCGGGGTCTTTCTCCTGCAACCCGGGCCTGATGGCCGAATGCTGCCGGTAGGTAGCACTCATGAGGATGAATTTCTGCATGGCCTTGGTATCCCATTTATCTTCCCGGTATTTGATGGCCAGGAAGTCCAGCAACTCAGGATGCGAGGGCATCTCGCCCTGGTTCCCGAAATCATCGGAGGTCTTGACCAGGCCACGTCCGTAGAACATTTCCCAGAGCCTGTTCACTGCTATCCTGCCGGTGAGCGGATGCTCTTTTTTGAACAGCCATTGGGCCAGGCCCAGCCTGTTCCTGGGCAGGTCTTTTGGCCAGGGCAAAATTGATTCCGGCGTGGAAGGCTGCACGGCATCGCCATAGCTATCATACACACCACGCAGCAGGACATGTGTAGGCCGCGGTTTGGGCAGATCGCCCATGACCATGGCCTCTTTGGTACTATCATACAGCGTGGCCAGCTGCATGCGGGCGGTTTGTAAGGGGTCAGGAGTTAAGGCTTGCTGTTTACGCACCGGGAATACCGGGTTCACCTGCTGGTAAAGCCAGGCCACTTCGCCGGCATCCAGGGTATTGTTGAACAGGTAGAACTCGTCCAGCTGCGCGCCTTTCATGGTTCGCTCCAGTTCACGGCTGCCGAAGGTGACGCCGGTGAAGGGAACGATCTTGTGAATATTGGGTACAGAGCGGATATTCTTTTTGAGGTTATCGTATTCTATAACAGTTTGTGCCGGCTGCCCGTCAATATACAGCTGCACGCCTTTGGCGCTGCTGCTGCCATCATAGCTCACAGCAATATGGTGCCATTTGTTGGAGTCCAGCAGCTGGCTGCTCAGCACGCTGATGGCGTCATGCGGAAAAGCATGCATCAGCCGGAAATTGAGCTGGTTGTTCTTCAGCAGGAGATCGTAGCCCTGGAAGCCATACCGCCGCGGATCGCTGTGGTGCAGGATGGCTGATTCCTCGTACTTGTGGGGCACATTGATCCAGCAGCTGAAAGCAAAGGGTTCAAATCTTTCAAAATAACCCACTTCATATGGCGGCAGGAAAGCCTTTGTTTCTTCTCCCAGCAACAGGGCCTGTCCGTGTTTACCGGGCGCCAGCTGCTGGTAAGCCACTGCTGCCGGCAGGCCGGGCTGTACGGCATTGCGGAAAGCGGGTTTCACGTTCACGCCTGCTGTTTCTACATAGTAGCCCGGCTTGCTGGTGACGCCGGTACTGTTGGGTTTTACTTTTTTTCTTTCTCTTACCGGGATCGGCAGTGACTCTACTTTATCAAAGGACAGACTGCTGATCACTTTGTCCGACAGCGTTCTTTCCGGTGCAGCGGCGGCAGTTTGTTTTTTATTGAGTTCCAGGTCGCCGATGAATTTGTTCAGTGCTTTGATCTGTGCTTCCTGCTGCTGCGTGGTCAGCAGCAGCGTGGGACCGGGAACAATATTATCGGGCGAACCATAGTTGGAACTGCCCAGCTCGAAAGTGCTGTTGAAAAAGGCGTAGAGCGAGAAATAATCTTTCTGGCTGATGGGATCGTATTTGTGGTCATGGCATTTGGCGCAGCTCACCGTTAATCCCAGTACGGCCGTCCCTAAGGTATTGGTCCGATCCACCACGTATTCCACCCTGAACTCTTCGGGGAGGATGCCGGCTTCTGAATTCTGTTTCTGGTTGCGGTTGAAGCCCGTGGCCAGTATCTGTTCCTGGGTAGCGTTGGGCAGGAGATCACCGGCCAACTGCCAGGTGATGAACTGGTCAAAGGGCAGGTTGCGGTTGTAGGCGCTGATGACCCAGTCCCGCCAGGGGGATGCATCCCGGTGTTTATCGTCCAGGTAGCCATGGCTATCGGCAAAGCGGGCCACATCCAGCCAGTAGGCAGCCATGCGTTCGCCGTAATGGGGCGACTGCAGGTACTGGTCTACCATTTTTTCGTAAGCGTTGGGACTGTTATCGTTTACAAAAGCATTGATCTCGGCCATGGAAGGCGGCAGGCCGGTGAGGTCAAAGCTGACCCGGCGGATCAGGGTTTCTTTATCTGCTTCTTTTGAGGGGGTAATGCCTTCTTTTTCGAGGCGGCTCAATACAAAATTGTCAATCTCATTGCGCACCCAGGCGGCCTGCTGCACTTTGGGCAGTTTGGGCTGTTCCGGAGTGACAAAGGCCCAGTGCGGTTTGTATTCCGCGCCCTGCTCCACCCATTTGAGGAGAATGGCTTTTTCTTCCGTGGTGAGTACCAGGTGGGAGGACGGCGTGGGCATCAGGTAGTCCTTGTCTTCACTGAGGATGCGGTGGGCTATTTCACTTTTGGACAGGCTGCCGGGGCGGATGGCCACCAGACCGCTTTCTGCCTTCTTGGCGTAAGCGGCTTCCGCTACATCCAGGCGGAGATCGCCTTTCTGTTTAGCGGCATCAGGACCGTGGCAGCTGAAACATTTGTCAGAGAGGATCCTTTTGACATGGATATTATAGTCCAGTTCATCAGGCAGGGACTGCATGGCGGCCTGCACGTCTTCCGGGATGGCCAGTTTTTTCCCCAGTAGGGCGTTCCCGGCCAGGAAGATGCCTGCAACTATCACAGTGCCTGTCAGTATGGTTTTGATGCGCATTTTCATTTCAGTACAGCAATATGTCCGTTTACGGAAGGGACCAGCAAACAGGCAATCGTCTTTAAAGTTATTTATATATCACTTATAAAATGTCACGCACTACAAATTTCGCTGTGTTTGCTGCAAGCGGGATGGGAGAATCTTAAATAAAAGGGGGGAATATCATAAAAGAGGAGGACAGAAATGGGATTCAAGCGTAAATTTATTTTCTATGTTTTTTTACTACCGGGCGTTTTGGTTCTTCCTGCTGCTGCTGACAGCCGGGCGGATGAGTGCACAGCCGATTGCTTTTCAACACCTGACGGTGGAGAACGGGCTGTCGCAGAACGCTGTGCTGGCCATCAGCCAGGACCAGCAGGGTTTTGTGTGGATAGGCACTTCCAATGGTCTCAACCGCTACGACGGCTACCAGTGCAAAGTGTACCAGTCGCGGGCCAGTGACAGCGCCACTTTGTCGGACAATAGCATCATCTCCCTCCTGCATGACAGCGGCAACAACTGCTGGGTGGGCACCCATTCCGGGCTTAACAAATACCAGCCGGAGCGGGACCAGTTCCAGCGCATCCACTACCCTTCGCCCTCCGGCAATCCCATTGCCTGGTACTGCCTCTACGAGGACAGGCAGGGCCGCGTATGGGCCGGCACCAGTGAAGGGCTGTTCCGCCTGGAAAAAGACCGGCCGGTACCTGTGGCGCTGCCCGCCCCACCGGATGGCAGTATAAACTGGAATATCCGCGCCCTGCTGGAAGACAGGGCCGGCAACTGGTGGATAGGCACTACCAATGGATTACTTCGCCTGCAACAACCAGGCAGCAATCATGGCTTTACCCGTTACCAGCATCATCCGGCGGACCCGCAGAGTATTAGCAGCAATTTTATCTCTGCCCTGGAAGAGGACCGGGTGGGCCGCATCTGGATCGGCACGCTGAACAGCGGTCTCAATATGGCCACGGAAACGCCAGGACAGTTCCGCCGTTTCCTGCACCAGTCCGGCGACCGGTCCCTGGTCAGCAATAATATCCGCAAGATCCTGGCAGATCATGCCGGCCGCCTCTGGATAGGCACGCAGGAAGGGATCAGCGTACTGGATGATCAGGGCCGGTCCCTGTACACCTTGCAGCAGCATGACTCTGTACCCGAAAGCCTGAGCCAGAACAGTGTTCACAGCCTCTACCAGGACCGGGCAGGCACCATCTGGGCAGGCACTTATTTTGGCGGACTGAACTATACCTATACCATCAACGCGCCTTTTGAAGTGCTGCGAAAAAAAGACCAGCCCTTCCACCTCAGCAATAATGTGATCAGCAGTATCACTGAAGATGAGCGCCATAATTTATGGATCGGCACGGAAGGTGGCGGTCTCAATTACTATGACCGGAGCAGTGGTCATTTCCGGAATTACCGCCATAACCCTGCCGACCCCAACAGCATTGGGTCCAACCTGGTGAAAGTGGTGTACCGCGACTGGCAGGGCCAGATCTGGTGTGGCACCCATGGCGGCGGCCTCAACCTCTTTGATCCCGTGAAGCAGCAGTTCAAACGATTTCTGCACCAGGAAAACGACCCGGTGTCCCTGAATGCAGAAATAGTGGCCATCCGCGAGGACAGCAAGGGCCGGCTCTGGGTAGGCTCTACCTTCGGCATCCAGCTATTCCTGAAAACTCCGGAAGGGCTGCAACCCGTCAGGGATACGTTCACCCGGCAACCGCTCTTCAAAGCCACCGCCAATTATTTCCTGGAAGACGACCAGAAAAGGATCTGGATCAGCACCAATGAAGGGCTCTACCTGCTGGAAGGGAACCAGTTCCGCCGCATCAGCACCGAACTGGTGAACTGTATAGTGCAGGATAGTCGTTCACAGATATGGCTGGGCCTGCTGCAGGGTGGACTGGCCAGGTATGATGCCGGCAGTCGCCAGCTGGAATACCACAACCAGCCCGGCAAAGTAGGCAAACGGAATGTACTGGGCATTCTGGAAGACAACCAGCAGCAGCTCTGGCTCAGCACCGACAACGGCCTTTTCAAATACCACCCGGGCATGGGCCTGGTGCAGCAGTTCAATGTCAACGATGGACTGGCGGGCAATGCCTTTAACTATAATTCATTTTTCAGGGACAGTCGCGGTGAATTCTTCTTCGGCGGCTTCAACGGCATCACGCATTTCTTCCCCGAAGCCATCCAGGCCAATCCCAGGCCCGGGCAGATGGTACTGACGGGCCTGCGGCTTTTCAATGAACGGGTAGAGCCCGGCGATGCGCATGGCCTGCTGAAAGAAAATATCACCCGCACGCGGCAGCTGCAGCTGCGGCACAATGAGAATGGCATCACGCTGGAATTTGCTTTACTGAGCTTCATCAAAAGCAGCAAGAACAGCTATGCCTATAAATTAGAGGGCTACGATAAAGACTGGATCTACAGCGCAACACCTGTAGCCAGCTATGCCAACCTGCCGGCCGGCAGTTACCAGTTCCTTGTCAAGGGCGCCAACAATGACGGGGTCTGGAGCGATCCCGTGCAGCTGGACATTGAAGTCCTGCCGCCTTTCTGGTTCACCTGGTGGGCCTATTGCCTTTATGTGCTGGCCATAGGCGGTATCGGCTTCCTGGTGCTGCGCTATTTCTTCCTGGGGGCCCTGCTCAAAAAAGAAGAAGAGCTGCACCAGCAGAAACTGAATTTCTTCACCAATATCTCCCATGAGATCCGGACGCACCTCACGCTGATCATGGCGCCGGTAGAAAAAATGCGCGAGTCCGAAGAAAGCACGCCCTTTATGCAGCAGCAGCTGGATGGGGTGAAGCAGAACGCCAACCGGCTGCTGAAGCTGGTGAGCGAACTGATGGATTTCCGCAAGGCAGAAACGGGCCACCTGAAACTCAGCGTGGACCGGCAGGATATGATCCCTTTCCTGGAAGATATTTACAGCAGCTTCCGTGAGCTGTCCATCCAGAAAGGCATTACCACTTCCTTCATCTATGACGGCGGGCCCTTGTGGTTGTATTTTGACAAAGAGCAGCTGGAAAAAGTATTCTTCAACCTGCTCACCAATGCAGTGCGCTTCACGCCGCGGGATGGCCGTATCTGGCTGCAGGTGGAAGACCAGGAAAAAGAAGTGATCATTACCGTTACAGATAATGGGCGGGGCATTGCGCCGGAATACCTCGACAAGGTCTTTACCAATTTCTTCCAGGTGGACGACCATGGCGTGCAGAATACCGGCTATGGCATCGGCCTGGCGCTGGCCCGGAATATTGTGACCCTGCACAAAGGCAGTATCAGGGGAGAAAGCAGGGCGCAGGAAGGACCGGGTGGCGAGCGCAGGACCAGCTTTATTGTGGCGCTGCGCAAAGGCAACACGCATTTTGGGGAAGGACAGTTAAGACCTATGGGCGAACCAATGGATGCCGGTACACCGATAGTGGTTCCTGAGGCCACGGCCCAGCGGCTGGCCGAACAGCCCAGGCTGTATTCCGTACTGGTAGTGGAGGACAATACAGAGTTGCGTTCGCTGATCCGCGAGACCTTTGCCGGTGAATACATAGTACTGGAAGCGGCGGACGGGGAGCAGGGCCTCAGCATGGCCATCAGTGAGATCCCGGACCTCATCATCAGTGATGTGATGATGCCGCGGATGGATGGATTTGAACTGTGCCGGCAACTGAAGACGGATGGACGGACCAGTCATATCCCCGTGATCCTGCTCACCGCCAAGAGTACGCATAGCGACCAGGTCAGCGGACTGGAAAATGGCGCCGATCTCTATATCACCAAACCTTTCAGCACCAGGGTGCTGGCGTTGAACGTGCGCAACCTGCTGTCGGCCCGCGAGCGCTGGCGGCAGTTGTTCCAGTTACAGGTCAGTGCGCTGCCGGCAGTGCATACCGGCATAGCGGCTGCGGAGCCCATCCTGCCGGTGAACCCGGTGGAGGACCAGTTCCTGCAGCAGGTGATCCGGATCATAGAGGAGAACCTGGACAATCCTGATTTTGGGGTAGAGATGCTGTCGAGGCAGGTGGCTATGAGTGCGCCGGTGCTGTACAAGAAGATCAAGGCAGTGAGTAATATGTCGGTCAATGATTTTGTGAAATCCCTGCGGTTGAAGAAAGCTGCCCAGTTGTTGAGTGAGAAAAAAATGATCGTGTACGAAGTGGCTTATGCGGTGGGGTATAACGACAGGAAATATTTCAGCAGGGAGTTCAAGAAACAGTTCGGCAAAACGCCGAGTGAGTGGGCCAGGGATGTGTGAGTGTGTGTGAGCAGTGAGCAGTGAACAGTGAACAGTGAACAGTGAACAGTGAACAGTGAACAGTGAACAGTGAACAGTGAACAGTGAACAGTGAACAGTGAACAGTGAACAGTGAACAGTGAACAGTCGCTCGCCTCCGGCGAGTGACGACTTTTCTGTCGCCTCCGGCGACCAGCACGCACCGGCCCCCGGCTGCCGCAGTTAGCCGGAGGCTAACAAATAGCAGTCACTCGCCGGAGGCGAGCGACTGTGCCTGCTGCTAAAAATACCGCTTCAGCAATCTCAGCTGATGCGTCCTTTCCCCTGTTTCTCCATTTACTATTCCAGCGTTATCTATGGGGTCAATACGGACCTTGCCCGAGGCGTGAATGATCTGCGCTTCGTTGAGCAGGATGCCCACATGGGTGATACGGCCTTCGGCGTTATCGAAAAAGGCGAGGTCGCCGCAACGGGCCTCCTGGAGGAAACCGATCGGTTCGCCCTGGGTGGCCTGGAGATAGGCATCGCGTAACAGTGGTTTATTGAAGAACCGGAAGACCAGCTGGGTGAAGCCGCTGCAATCGATGCCGTAAATGGACCGGCCGCCCCAGAGATAGGGCGTATTGAGCAGACGATTGCTGATCACCCTTATAGCATCAGACGTGGCAGCAGACCGGGTATCCCACAGACCACCGGCAGGATAGCCTATGCTAAAATTTCCCAACTTCAATTCCTGCGCTGGTAAAGATTGTACAGGAGCACCCATTGGCGCCCATGCTGGCAGACCATTGATGAATACGCTGGTGGTCCATTTTTCCAAGAGCAGGCAGCCCATCGTATTGACAGGTAGCAATCGTGGCCCTATGTCAGTTCCTGAAACCATAGGCAATACAGCCATACCCGGCGGCAGCTGCTCCTGCACCAGCACCTGGTTGCGCGCCACCCAACCTTCATAGCCATCAAAGGCGCAGCTGATGCGCAGGAAATCCTTTTCTTCTTCCAGGATAGTACCATATTCGCCCAGCAATAACTGGCTGACCATCTCGGAACGGTGACTGGCCAGCGCTCGCAGCGGGCTTACAGGAACAGTACAAAAGGCAATGGCCATAGGCGGTATTTAGACAACAAATGAAATAAAAAAAATGAAGGCAACACAATGCTGTATGAAAAAAATCAGGTGCTGCATCTTAATGGAATAAAATAGCTAACTTGACCCGGTGAAGCAAGACCCATATTCACATATCAGCGATCAACAATTGCTGGAACGCTTCTACGCAGACCATAACAACCACTGGCTGGGCGCTCTCCTGCAAAGATATACCCTTCTCCTACTTGGTGTGTGCATGAAATACCTGAAGAATGAAGAAGAGGCCAAAGATAGTGTGCAGCAGATCTTCCTGAAGGTGATCACCGAACTGCCCAGGTACAAAGTGGATTATTTCAAGTCCTGGTTATACATGGTAGCCAAGAACCATTGCCTGATGAAATTACGCAGCAAGGCCGGCCGGACCGTGGGGGAAGTGAAGGAGCAGATGGCCGTGACCCCGGAAGAGGACAACAGCCTTTCCCAGCTGCAGGAAAAAGACCGGCAACTGGAACTGATGAGCGATTCCCTGCAGGAATTGAACAGGGAGCAGCAAGTCTGCGTAACTTTGTTCTACCTGGAGAAGAGATCCTACCAGGAGATAGCCGAGCAGACCGGGTTCTCCATGATGCAGGTGAAAAGTTATATCCAGAACGGGAAGCGCAACCTGAAGATCGCGTTGGAAAAGAAACTGAGACCCTGAAAACTATATTGCCGTCCTATGCAAACAGTTAACATGTGTATGAACCGATAAGCCGACAATGAATAAAGACCTGTTGAACATATTATCAAACAGCAACAAGGACATCGACAACCAGAAACTGATGGATTATATCAGTGGGCAGTTGTCGGACCAGGACCGGCATGAGGTAGAGCGCTGGATGGTGGACAATGAATTTGAGCGGGAGGCGCTGGAAGGGCTGGAAGGGATGACGGGCAACAGTAAAAGGGAATTGAATACTTACGTAGAACAGCTCAATAAGGACCTCAATCATTACCTGCAAAAGAAAAAGAACCAGCGGCAGAAAAGAAAGATCCGCGAAGCACCCTGGATCTATGTGGCCATCCTGCTGATCCTGGCGCTGGCCATACTCGCCTACGTGGTGATCCACCGCCTGCAACACCAGCATTGATACAGCGGTTAAGCAAAGGTACCACCCGGCTGCAATACCGGGATTGACACAGCTGTAGCCGTTCAACCCAAAGTACCACCACGGCAGCAATGCCAGGACTGCTCCTGGGTCAGTACCTTTTTTTACCGGACCACTGTTTCCATTCTTCAAACAGCTGAAGCGCTGCGTCATTAGCGGCGGGCAGCATAGGAATGCGCCGTTCCGACTGGGAGGCGTCCAGTTCCTCATAAATGAAGGAATCGTCGAAACCGGCATCAGCCGCATCATGGCGGGTGGCGGCAAAGTAAACTTTGGCCGGACGTGCCCAGTAAATAGCGCCCAGGCACATGGGGCAGGGCTCACAGGATGTATAGATCTCGCAATCGGTCAGCTGGAAGGTCTTCAGGCGCTGGCAGGCGTCCCGGATAGCCACCACTTCTGCATGGGCGGTAGGATCATTGGTAGAAGTAACGCAGTTACAGCCCTGTCCCACAATTACGTCACCTTTCACGATCACGCAACCAAAAGGCCCGCCCTTCCCGGCTTTCATGCCTTCCCTGGCCAACTCAACCGCGGCCTGTATAAAATGTTGCACCCGTTCCATAGCTATTTGTCTTTCCTTAAAAAATCGTCCACTAAGCCGGTTACGTAAGCAACATAGGCTTTGGCTGGCTCCACAAAAGAGAGTACCTCTCCCCTTCTATAATCAAATGGTCACTGTAGTCGTCATCAATCCTTTCCTGCATCAGTCTGCTGAAGAAAGAAGCCTGTTCAAAGGCAAAGTAACCGTCCTGCACAAAAGATTTATGCAAGGCTGAAACAACGCCACTATGGGTTTTAGGGATCAGATCCCGGGTCAGCAACAGCGCTTTTGTTACATGAAAGCAACTGTAGTAAAGCCTGTTGATAGCGGTGGTATAGAAGGCGTGGTCCAGCAGGACCTGTACTTCCTTTAGCAAAGCATGTGCCTTTTTCAGCTTTAATATGATAGAAGCCTCCTTATCCATGCTGCTTCAGGCCGGATTTGATAGATTGACGGATGGAATAATAGGCAGGATTGCTTACCCAATCCTCTTCCTGTACGGTCAAGGCATTGATGAATGCACCGATCCGGACGCTGATAGGGAATAACTGGTAGTGAATATTATCCTTAAGAATGTTGTTAACAGGTTGATGCGTCAGGATCAGGATATCCCAATCGCTTTCCGAAGTGGGCTGTCCATAGGCACGGCTGCCAAACAACAACACTTTTGCATCGGGCGCCACTTCGTGGACCCGCGACTTAATTGAATATAATATCTGTGTTGAGTTCTCCAGAAAATTTATGTTGTGCGTCCTGCCAATACTCATTAAAATTAGGCAAATAGCACAAAATAAACAATTTAGCCAATTCTACTACACCTTACTGGTACTGAATATACACCGGTTGGGGCTTCAGCTTCAGGACCTCTTCAGGCGTCATGATGCGACTGTTGGTTTCCCGGAAATCATTCTTATAGAAGAGTTTGAAGCCGGTGAACTGAACGGGCTCGCGGTGAATAAAGCTGCGGTAGGTGCTGATCTTCCGCGCCTGGGCGCCCCAGCCGTCCATATCCATGACGATCTGGATCTCGGGCTGCAGCTTGATCTGCTTGTAATTGGTCACCATGGCCTGGGTAAACCGGTGGACCACCAGGACCTTGGGCGGCAGGTTATTCTCTTTGACCAGTTTGGCCAGGTAATCAGTAGTATAGTTGATATCGGCCGCATCAAAACTGCCGATCACGGAGCCGGGTTTCTTGCCGGTCTTCATGCTGAACTCGGGATCAATACCCAGGTGTACATGGGGCATTTTGAGGTATTTTTCCAGCTGGGGGATCTCCGCCTGCAGGGTGCTGAGACCTACCTGTACGTCAATGAAGACCAGGGCGTTGATCTTTTCCGCCATGGCCAGGACCTTGTCGATCTCCTTATGCGGCATCCGGAGCCGGTATTTACCATCTGCGCCGGCGCTGCCCTGGGCAGTAACGGCTATATAGTGCAGGGCGGGCACCACTTCCGTTGTGCTGTCAGCTGCATGCCATTTTTTGACCTCTCCCTGCAGTTTGGCCAGCATATCCTTTTCGGCCAGCTCACCCAGGATCCCCATCCTGGTAGAATAGAGATTACCATAGTAGGCCAGGATACGTTTCATGGGAAGGATAGCGCCTGGTTTGGGATAGTTGGCCTTAACCGGCCATTTACCCGTAGAGTCCCCGTTCACCATCCAGCTCATTTTGGCGTCATAGAGGGCGGTATCCAATACAGCCACTGCTGCAGGAGCCGGGACAACGATGACTTCCGTATCAGATTTGGGGGGCTGGGCGGTGGCATCCGCCGTAGCGGCGTTACCGGCATTACAGCCTACCGTGAAAGACAGGGCCATGGAAGCAATAGCAGCCAGGCCGCCGGTCCGCAGAACGAGAGAGCGTTTCATAAGTTATTGTTCGTTTGAAAGGTCGTGATCAGATTGATTAAAATGCTTTAACGGGCAATGGTTTACAAACGGCAAAGATCACCGGTAAGTATCAAAATCGGATGCCTGGTCAAAATATTTTTTTCAACAGCTTATTCGCCCTCATAGATCACCCCGGATGTGGGGGTTTCATGCAGCTCAATGCGGGTCATGGCGGGGATAGACGGTTTCAGCTGGTCCCAGATCCAGACGGCAATCAGCTCGCAGGTGGGGTTTTGCAGGCCGGAAACATTGTTCATCACCTTATGGTCCAGCTGGGCCACTACGGGTTTAACAATATTCTTGAGTACGGCAAAATCCATCACCCAGCCGAGGGTAGGATCCGGCTTTCCGGAGATCCAGACGCGCAGGCGATACGTATGGCCGTGCATTTCACGGCATTTGTGCCCTTCCGGGACATTGGGCAGGTAATGAGCAGAATCGAAGGTGAACTCCTTGAAGATCAGCATAGCATTTCTTAAAGCCGCAAAGGTACGATAAAGAAAGTCAAAGGCCCGCCTTTGTTCCGGAACGGGCCTCCTGACTCTTATCAATCACCACTTGGCAAAAGACTGACCAAGGTCATTGGCGCAATTCTATCCGGGGAGTCAGGTATGCTTACCCCGACGGATGCTGATGCCAGTAAAAGAATGAAAAATTTTATTAGTCTACTATTTTGGTAGACTAATAATTTCGCCGTAATATTGTTCCAGAATTGAAGGACATGAAATCATCACCCGCCTACAACTGGCTTATTGCTGTGCCGGCGCTCATCTTCAGCACATCGGAGATCTACCCGGCAAAGCCCGCCACCATCCACGGCAACATTGTCAACCATGTTACCGGCAAAAGCATTGAAAATGCTTATATCTATATTGTTTCCGGTGAAGAGGAGTCGTTGTCCGACAAAGAAGGGGCCTTCAGCATCTCTACCTGGCAGGAACTGCCGGTAACCCTGGTGATAGAACATCCCCAGTACAAACAGAAAAAGATCAGCACCAAAGACTCGCAGAAAAAACAGTTGATCCGGCTGGAACCCAAATAACATGACTATTCCCTCATCCATCAATAGCAGTTTATGAAACTCAACCTGCTGGCGCTGGCTGTGCCGCTCTTTGTCACCTTAATGGTGCTGGAATTTTTGATAGCCAGGAAAAAGAAATTACCCTATTTCAACCTGCACCACTCCGTATCCAATATCAGTATCGGCATTGCAGAACGATTACTGGATGTATGGGTGATAGGTATCTTTTATTTTTTTTACGACTACCTGCAAACGCATTTTGGTCTCTTTGAGATCAAACCAGGCATACTCTTATGGTTCTTTCTCTTATTGTGTACTGATTTCTGCTGGTACTGGTACCACCGGCTGGCGCATGAAGTGAATATCTTCTGGGCCGCCCATGTGGTGCATCACCAGAGTGAGGATTATAATTATACCGTCTCAGCACGTATTACCGTTTTCCAGGCATTTCTGCGTACAGGCTTCTGGGCCGTACTGCCGCTGATCGGGTTTCCGGCCTCCATGATCACCAGTATCCTGCTGGTACATGGCCTCTACCCTTTCTTCGTGCATACCAGGCTGATAGGTAAAATGGGTATCCTGGAATATTTCCTGGTCACCCCCTCCCATCACCGCGTTCACCATGCCAGTAACGAAGCCTACCTGGACAAGAACTATGGCGATGTGTTCATTATCTGGGACAAGCTCTTTGGCACTTTCCAGAAAGAGGAAAAGGATATCACCATAAAGTATGGCCTCACCCACCCGCTGAACAGTTACAGTTTTCTCTGGCAGCATTTCCACTATTTCACGGAACTGCTGGTAGCCATAAAACGACAGAAAGGATTCCGGCAAAAACTGGGCATGCTCTTCGGCCGGCCCGAACTGCTGGATCCAGGCATCCGGGTGGAAGTGGAAAAAAGATTCCTGGTGCGCAATACGTTGACATCTGTCAACCAGCCGCTGAACCGCTATGTGGTCTGGCAGATAGGGCTCACCGTGGTACTGCTCTTTGTATTTATCCTGCTGGAATACCAGCTGCCCGTAGCTCAGCAGCTACTGATCTCGGTAGCCATCCTGCTCACCCTGATCAATTGCGGAGCTATCATGGAACAGAAACGATGGATCTTTTACCTGGAATTCCTGCGCCTGGTCACCGTGGCCATTGGCCTGGTGCTGGCCTGGCCCGCCATCTGGCTCAGCAGCCTGCTGCTGCTCACAGCCCTGGCTTTGGCTTCTTATTCTGGACCGATCCGGGCATTTTACCTGCGGGCCGTGTATTCCCGCAACCAGGATGTTCATTTTAATACTTAAGTTAACCGCAGGACAGACGCCTGGTCAGCGTCTCCTGCCTCATACGAGTTACGTGGCCGAGTGGAGAGGCGAAGGCTGGCAAAACCTTCTACGGTGGTTCGACTCCACCCGTAACTGCCAATTGCATCGGTTCAAGATCATTTTGAGCCCCAGGGCGGTGTTTCTACACCACCCTTTGAAAATATTTTACCGTTTTTTTCATATGGCAAGCAATCGTTGATGAGAGGTGGTGTTTCTACACCGCCTTTTTCTTTTTTACTAAGCCGCAGACATACAATAACATACAAAATCCGCGTTATTGGTACAGCCCACTCAGATCAAAAAATTAGGGGGAAGTGGCCAGAAGAAAGGATTTTGACAAATTTGATATGTATCTTTAAGAAGAGCAGTAAGGTACGCAGGGTGGCACAATAATTAGAAGAATCATCAAGTATGGCCACATCAACATTATGGCGGATCGGTTGTTCGGGCTTCCACTTCAGAGAATGGAAAGAGTTATTCTATCCACCTGATACTCCGCAACGTAAATGGTTTGAATATTACTGCAAACGCTTCAATTCCCTCGAGGTCAATTTCACTTTTTATCGCTTTCCACAACTGGCGTTCCTGGAAAACTGGTACGCGCAAAGCCCCGCCGATTTCAAATTTGCGGTGAAAGCGCCCCGCCTGATTACCCACTACCGCCAGTTCACGGATGTACGACCGCTGCTGGAAGATTTTTATGGCGTACTGCAGGAAGGACTCAAAGAAAAATTAGGTCCTGTATTGTTCCAGTTCCCGCCCAAACTCGCCTACTCCGATTCCAAACTGGACGAAGTTTGTCAGCAGCTGGACCCCGCTTTCCTGAATGTAGTGGAATTCCGTGATGAGACCTGGTGGCGCGCCGAAGTATACGATAAGCTGGCCCTGCACAACATCATGTTTTGCGGCATGAGCCATCCCAAACTGCCGGACGAAGCCATCGTGAACCTGCCGGCAGCCTACTACCGTTTTCATGGCACGCCTATCCTCTATAAATCCGAGTACACAGAAGCTTTCATTGACCAGGTGGTGCACAGCATCAGAGACACCGGCACTGTTCAGGAAGGCTGGCTACTCTTCAACAATACCGCACGTGGCGCCGCTATCCGTAACGCCCTCTATGCGCAGCAGCAACTGATCGGGCAAACTGACTAAAAGGGATCAAATAAACAGCGGCCATCTATGCGTACTCAATTTCCCGGTTTCAGCCGTTGCCTTAACAATTCCTCCATCAGCTACCAGGCAAAACAAAAGCCGTCCCCATGCAAAGAGACGGCTATACCCAACAAACCAGGTGCTGCGGTCAGGATATCACCTTAACCTGTGCAGCTACCATCTTCTACGCAACAGGATAGAATAACCTATCTTCCTGTTACCTGTAAATAATTTGTGACAGCAATTTTATACTGCGCCTTCGCCTCAATCAACTGATCTTCTATACCAGCTTTCAGGGCCCTGGCCTCCAGCAGATCAGCCAACTGAATGAGCCCATTGTTGTAACTATCCTGGTTCACTTTCAGGTTTTCCGCAGCCTGGACCAGGGTCTCCCGGATCAAATGGATCTTATCATCAGCCTCGCTGAGATCCGTCCAGGCTTTTTCCATTTGCAGGTTCAGCAGCCCTTTGGTCCCTTCAAATGTATTGAGGGCTATCTTCTCCCTGTACTGCAGCTCATTTATCTTATGCTTACCAGTCCACCAATCTGAAACAGGAATGGATAAGGAAGCGTATACCATGCCATTAAATATTCCTTTCTGACCAGTATTGAACTGGTTCAGATAGTAACCTGTAACACCTACTCCCAGGGATGGTAAATAATCACCCTTTTTCATTTTGGTTTCCAGCTGAGAAGCAGCCACGGCCTTTTCCAGCAGCTTATACTCCATACGATCCGGCAATGCAGCCTGACTGGACATGAAATGAACAGCCGGTGAGGAGAAATTATCGAGCCTTTCGTCCAGCACAATAGCCGGTTGATAGGGTAACCCAATAGTTTCACAAAGCTGCATGGTTACAAGCTTTCTGGCATTTTCCAGTTTTATCCTGTTGACCTGCAATTCCTGCTGCTTGATGCGCACTTTCAGCAGGTCATTTTTAATGATCAGGCCATTTTTGAAGGCATTGTTCACCTGGGCATACAGCGTATCCAGGAACCTGATATAGGTATTGAGCGTTTGCTGTTTCTCCTGGACAGCAATCACCTGCCAGTACTCCTGTTCCGTTTTAAGCAGGACCTCGTTCTCAGACAGCTTCCGCTGCCGTTCCCTGACAGCTATATTCAATTCGGCCAGCTGATTGCCTGTTCTTATTTTTCCGCCGGCATACACCGGCTGCAGCACATTCAGGTACCCTAAAGCCACCTGGTCAAACAGTCCTATGCTAATATCAGGCATATAAGCAAACTGGGTGGCGCCCGGCAGATTAGCAGGGTTGCCATCATATACAGGCAGGTTTCCTCCCTTCATATTCATTTGCAGGAGTGGATCAACCGCCTGCATGCCAACAGCAGAAGCGCCTATTTTAGGAAAGTAACTGGCGTAAGCATCTTTTTTGATCTCCCGGGCAGCAGCCAGTTCCAGTTCGCTGTTCTTCACTTTAGGGTTATTTTGTAAAGCCAGCAGCTTACTCTGTTCCAGGCTGAGCCGGTCCTGTGCATTACCCGCCAAAAACGTACACAGGGTCACAGCCATACAACTTATTCTCTTCATTTTTTCTACGATTTACCTTTATAAGCCATCCAATAAATAAGTGGCAGCATAGTCAGAATAAAAACCATGGAAATTAAAGTCCCAAAGCAGATCACTGCTCCCATCGGACACCAGAGCGGGCTCTTACTGAGGATCATGGGAATAACGCCCATGGAAGCTGCCAGACAGGTCAGCAGAATGGGACGCATCCGGCGTTTGCCGGCTTCCAGGCAAATGTCACGAAGGGGAGCAGCGGATGTTGAACGCAGCGCTTCAATGTAATCATACATGATGATACCATTACGCACTATGATGCCAATGAGACTGACCAGTCCCAATACACCTGTTATACTAAAGTCCAATCCCATCACCCATACACCAAACGCTGCGCCGAAAATGCTGAACGCTGTTGAGCTGAAGACCAGGGCCGCCAGTCCCACATTCCTGAAATGGAATACCAGGATAAAAAAGATGATAGCTATCGAAGCGATCAGGGCATTCAATATTTTCGGAATAGTTTCATCATTCATTTCTTTGACCCCACCATAGGATACCGTAATCTGCCCGTCTTCCAATGCTGTCGCCATTTCCTGCACCAGGTCTTCAACCCTGTTTTGCATCAGCCCCACTTTTTCCCCTCGTTTCAAATCAATATATAAGGACAGGGTCCTGACCCCATTACGCCGTACAATCTGCCCCTCGTTCCACCCTGTAGAAACTTTGGCTATCTGCCGCAAAGGGACTGCAGGAGAAAAAAGACCGGATATGTACTCATTCTCCACATCTGCTGCCACCGGATCTCCATGCTGCCATTTGGATTTCAGCACCACCGGGATCCTGTAATCATTTTCCCAGATAGTAGTAATAGGCAATCCCCCAAAACGGGAAGCAAGCCCAACGCCCAGCATCCCCTCTCCCATGCCTATCCTGTTGGATTCCACCCGGTCCAGCGCCACCCGGATATCCGGCAGGATCTCTTCGTAGTTGGTATATATTCTCAGGGGTTCCTCCAGCTTGCCCAGCTGGTCCTGCAGTTTGCCTGCCGCCTGTTTCAACGCTCCTATATCATTACCACTGAACCTGACCTCCACATCAGCATCCACCCCGATCTGGTAATCCAGCTGTTTGAACTTTACAAAAGCGTTTGGATAATGGTGCGCATATTTTGCAGCATATTCATCAAGCATGGCTTCAGTAGCCTTATTAGATTCCGTATTCACTATAAACTGGGCGAAGTTGGTCCCTCCGATCTTAGGCGCATAAGTAGTATGGAACCTGGGAGAACCAGTGCCCATAAAAGTGGTGAGTGACTTAACGCGCCTGTCGCCCCCCAGAATAGCGCTCATGTCCCTGGCTACCACCTCGGTTTGATGCAGGGAACTGGCCTGGGGCAGGAATATTTCAACGGCAAACTGGTTCCGCTCCGCCACCGGCATCAGCTTTAATGGCTGGTTGACGAACAGAACAATACCCCCTGCCACAGACAGCACACCAACGAGCAGAGAAAAACGAGGGTACCGGAAAACGGTTTCCAGGACCGATCCATAAAATGACTGAATATGATCCAGTACCGGCTTTCGCTTCTTTACACCGTGAGCAGCCCGTGAATGCAGCCCTTTTTTGACCAGTACATATTGCAGCCAGGGTATAAAAAGAATGGCTACGGCAAGGGAGATAGTCAGGGTTATCAATATTGTCCAGGGAAAAGCCTGCACAAAATCATACAGCTGTCCGGTAAGAGTGAACAGGAATGGGAAAAAGGTGATCCCGATTGCCAGCGTTGCAGATAAAATGGCTTTAAAATATTCCCGGGCGCTTTCAATGGCTGCATTCCACCTGGGCACACCTTCATCCAGCTTTTCCAGGTAACTATCTACGATCACAATGGAATTGTCCACTATCATTCCCAGCACCACCACCAACGCCGCCAGTGTCACCGTATTCAGCTCTATACCAAAAGCAAACATTACTGCAAGCGATATAAAGATGGATACCGGGATGCTTGAAGCTGCAACGCCTGCAACTCGAATCGGGAGAAATATAATGGTAACCACCACCACCGCAATGATAGCTATCAGCAGTTCTTCCAAAAATGTATTGATGGAGGCATCTACCACCTGCGGCTGATCTGCGATCCTGAAGACCTTCACATCTTCAGGCAGCCCTTTTTCAAATGCTTTAAGCACCTTATCCACCTCCTTTCCATACTGTACAATATTATATCCCTCCCGCATTTCGGTGGAAAGGACCAGGCATCGCTTGTTATTGCTGATGGTATAATTGGCTGCTTTTGGATATTCCCGGATAACCTGTGCAATATCCTTCAGACGTATATGATTGCCGGAAGGATCAGAATAAACGATCTCTTCCTCCAGGTCTCTTTCAGAGGAAAAGGGCCGTTCAATATGAATAGGGAGCACAACCTCATCATTATCGATCACCCCGGATGGACCAACCATGCCTTTTGTAAGCAGCACCTTATACAGGCTGTACACATTAATCCCGTAACTGGCCACTTTCTCCTTGTCGATATAAATACTGAGCTGTTCATTCTGAACCCCATATCTCCGCAAATTAGATACAGACGCTACACCCCTGATCTTATCTTCCAGGATTTCCAGGTAGTCCTTCAGCTGGCGATAGGTTTTTGTATCGGACTCCAACGCAATCAGCAGGGCGGAAGTGTCGCCAAAATCATCATTGGCAATCAAGGCCAGCACGCCGGAAGGAAGCTGCATCTTAAATATGGCCAGGCCGTGCTTTATTTTGGACCAGACCTCATCTTTATTATTGACATCATCATTCAGCTCAACAAAAACATATACTATTCCATCCCTGGATTGAGAATAGGTCTTTGACTTTTTCACCTCTTTGAAAGTAAATAAGTAATGCTCCAATGGCCTGGTGAGCTGTTCCTCCACTTCAGCAGAAGTAGCGCCGGGATACATACCTACTACAACGCCCTGCCGTATGGTGAAAATGGGAAACTCCTGCTTGGGCATCTTATACAGTGCAAACGCTCCACAGAGCACCAGGGTACTGATTACCAGCAACACGATCTTGTTATGCTTCATAGCCTGCGCTATAAGCCCTTTCTGTTCTTTCATCGGATCAGCTTTTATTAGTTTTGAACTAAAACTGGAAGACCAGCACTAATATGTTGATAACCTTCTATGATCAATTCTTCGCCTTCCGCCAGACCGGCTGTCACCTGGACACCATTTCCGGAGAGTCTGCCTAATGTCACTTCCTTATAAGCAGCTTTTCCCTGCTGATCCCTGACCCAGACAAATCTTTTCCCGGAATGATCCACCTGGACCGCCTTAACGGGAACAATGATCCTGTTGCCAGCTGGCTCATGCGTATTTCCGAGGTATATGCGGCATACCATGCCAGGCATGATCCCCCAACCGGGATTGGCGACGCGGATCTTAATATCATACGTATGGGAAACAGGATTGGCGGAGACGCCTTTTTCCAGCACCCTGCCATCATAGGATCTATCCGCTAAAGCTGAGATCCTTACCACAGAAGGATCACCTGTCCGGATAGATGATATCTCCCCCTCAGGGATGGCCACCTTCACCTTAACATGGCTGATATTCATGATGCTGTATACCGGGGTACCGGGCATTACGGTAGCGCCCGGCTCCAGGTAACGCTTTCCGGTCACTCCGCTCTGGGGAGCATAAATAGCACAATCCTGAAGGCTCTTCCTGGCAATAGCTTCACTGGCCCTGGCCTGCGCCAGCTTTGATCTTATATCCATATACTGGATCTCCGGAAGACTGTTATTTTCATACATGGCGCTTAACCGCTTATAAGCATCTTCCGCCTGGTTCAAAGCAGCTACAGCCAATTCATGGGCATGCTTTAATGAAGTAGTGTTCAATCTGCCAAGCAGCTGTCCTTTGGAGACCCGCTGCCCTTCACTGACAAATAGCTGCTCAATAGCACCGCCTACCAGGAAGCTGACATCAACAGCATTATCAGCATCTACCGTACCAACATATTCCTGCTGATACAAACTGCTGTCAATGGCCAGCTGCTGAACCTTCACCAGAACAGCTTTTTTTTCCTCTTTGCCCCCCGCCGCAGGAGAACAGGAAAGCAGCAATAAACTCAAGAGACTGGCATATCCTGTCAAATAAAAAACAACTCTGTTCATACTTCTGGTTTGATTTATCACCCCACAAAGTTGTCCGTAACAATTGAATTTTATACGCCCGATTCCACGTTATTGATGTTCAAAATGTCGCTTTTTTCTATCTTGCAGGCAGAACCCCTTTATCATGAAAAAGAAGGACTACAGGAAAATATCCATTGAGCATTTCACCCGGCAGGTCAATGTGAATGTCATTACAGAAACAAACGACTTTATCGTTTCCAAAAGTCCTACTACCCTGCACGAGCATTCCCTGAATTTTGAATACCCCCTGATCATAGAAGGCATTGCATTTGTGTTCTGTGTCAAGGGAACAGCCAGTATCAGGTTAAATCTTACGGAGCACAGCATCGACCAGAACAGCATCGTGATCGTTGTTCCGGGGAATATCATCCAGGTTTTAAAGCAGAGTCCGGATGTAAGGATTGAGTTTTTGTTCTTCACCCCTGATTTCATCTCCAATATGCGTTTAACAACGCAGTTGGGGCATATTATAAAGGCTGTGCAGGGGCAGGCCTGTCAGAAGCTGAACAATGAAGATTTCAGGGAATTATTGACCATGCATAAGCTGATCATAAAACAGTATCAGAAGACCATCGTCTACCGGGAAGATGTGATCAGGAATTTATTATATGCCCTTATTTACCAGATACTCCAGTTATATGCATTATATCCCGGGACGCAGGGCGGAAAAGCAGCCAGCAGGCAGCAGGATATCTTTATCAGGTTCATGGGCCTCCTGTTCGAATTCTACAAGAATGAAAGAAGCGTACAGTTTTACGCCAATAAGCTGTTCTTAACACCCAAACATTTCTCCAAAGTGATCAGGGCCGTCAACGGCAAATCTGTTTCAGAATGGATAGATGAAATGGTGATCATGGCGGCCAAGGCCCTATTAAAGAACACGGATATTACGGTGGCGCAGATTGCAGACGAATTGAATTTTGCCAACCCTTCATTTTTTAGCGCCTACTTCAAAAAGCGGACAGGCATGACCCCGGTAGCCTACCGGGAAAACTAAGCGTCAGCGGATCCTAATTCACCAGTATCAGTTCCGGCCGCTTGATGATCTGGCGGTTGTACTTGAATTTGATATTGGTATTAAAATCTATCCGCCAGCGTTCACCGAAGTAGTTGGCGCGGGGGAAATAATGCGCCTTCAGTTCCAGGGTGCCAAAGATCAGCGCTTCGTTGCGGGCGCGCAGGCCGGCTCCCAGGCTGCTGTAGAGATCGCTTTTTTTCAGTCCCTGATCGGTAGGATTGATAACGCAGAGATTGGTAAATACAAAGGGCGCAAAGCGGAAGTTGATGATGTTGAGCGGACTGAAAAAGACTGACTCAGCTTTGAGCGTGGCACGGATATCACCACCAATGTTCCGGTCGTTCCGCAACTCCGGCAGGCCAAACTGGCTTTCCAGGTATAATTCCTCGTTCAGCTTTTTATTGACCTGTCCTGTAATGCCGGCGCTGATAAAAGTACGCTGCTTCCATCTGGGGCCCATGGTCCGGAGCGGGCTGAAATAATCCAGGTTGAAGAGTACATCCATATCCTCAGGCTTTTTATCCCGCCAGTAGGCACCGATCCGGAAAGTATAATTGAAGTATTGTTCGCTGGCCGTAAAGAAGTTCCGCTGCAGGTCCAGTCCCAGGTAAGGGCGTTCTATCCCCTGCACCTTGGTCCAGCCGCCGGTCAGCGAAAGGTCCACACCTTCCGGAACGTCCTCATTCCGGCCAAAGCCGTAGATATAGCGGGTTTTATAGAAGTTCTGCCCAAAGATGGAGATGGAGCCTATGACCCCGGTGACATCCGTATAGCGGGCATCATATTCCCGCACATATTTGTCGGGGATCTCCTGGAACTGCTTCCGCATGACCCGCATACTGAGCAGGGTGCGTAAGCGGTCGTCTTCGTTCAGACCAGACAGCAGTTTTAATTTGAAGGCCCCCGTGTTCCAGCCTAACCAGGCATCGTAGTTGAAATAGTCATACACAAAATCCTCTTTGTACAGGGAGTCGGTGAGGTACATATTCCTGGAAGTATGGGTAGCCAGTTCCAGGGCATAGGTAAAACGCATATAGGGGTTCACCAGCGGCTTGAGGAAGCGCACATAAAAATTCCTTTCTTCATCCCTTCCGCTGTTGAGGGCATCGGCAAAATTCTTGAAGCCACCTACCCCGTCAATGAAAGTACCGGCAATATTCCGCTTGATGAACTCCATGCCATAGCCCACTTTCTCCAGCCGCTGCTGGTCGTAGAGGACGCTACCCTGTAGCCTGTCGCCCCAGCCTCCGAGGTTATCATCGCGGACGGACATATCCACGCTGGTGGTATTGCGCATATGAAAAGTACCACCCAGGGATAATACATCCTTGGTGTAGACCACCACATCCACTGAGTCATAGCTGTTATCGGCTGTTCTTACGGAGATCCGGGCATCCTGCAGGTAGGGCTGGTCGCGGAGATGCCGCTCATTATCCGCCAGCAGGTAAGGCTCCAGTTTGTCGCCCTTTTTAAAGAACAGGTTATTGCGGACCACATACCCCCGGGTATTGCGGTGAAAATTGTTGGCCAGGCGGGTCAGGCGGTTACGGAATTTGCGGGAGGTATCAGTGATAGGCGTACCAAAGTCCAGCTGTTCTACCCGCACGCTGCGGATCACGCGTCCTTTGTAGATACTGAAGAGCAGGTCGTTCCGGACCGGGGTCAGGGCGGCTACATTTTCAGCAATGGTGTCCGTGAGCAGGTTGCGGGCCAGTTTGCCGATCAGCCCCCTGCGTTTAAGAATAAAGCTATCGATACCGTAGCGGGGCGGCAGCGTATCTTTTACTGGCTTTATTACGTCTTCGTCCTCCTCCTCGATCTGGGCGTAAAGAGAAGCGGCCATGCCCATCACCAGTGGGACAGACAAGAGTAATACGCGAACCAGCTTCCTTAAACCCATATTCAGCAACTAAAATATTTTCAGCAAAATAACATTTTACGAAGAATAAAGTCCATCCGTTGGCTGATGCAGTTATTGATTGAACGCATCTTCCGGGTAGTCTTCACTGCTACGATCAAAAAAAGACGGCAGTTCCCCTTATAAGCTTATGCAAAAACAAAGCCCCGGGCAAATTATTGCCCGGGGCGGATCATTTTAATAGGGAGAACCTGGCCCCTAAGTTTATAGTTCCTTTAACAGTGCAGGAGGCATCATGGTTATTCATCGCCTATTATCCATTACCCGCATCATTTCATCTGCCAGATGCAGCTCCTGATCTATCAGCGGGCAACAGCGCTTACGCACGTTGCCTGACCGCAGTTTTAGTTTTCTTCTTCCCCTGCTTCAATACTTCCTCAATGGCCTTCCGCAGGTTCTCGTAGGTAGGCTTGCCGGTCAGGGGCTCGCCGTTGATGAAAAAGGCCGGTACATCCCGGACGCCTTTTTCCAGGCCTTCGAGCAGGTCGTTACGGACTGTCCAGCCATAGAGGGAGTCCACCAGCTTAGGCAGGATATTCTTATCGGTCACCCCGGCTTCACGGGCATATTCTTTCAGGCTGGCGCTTCCCAGCGACCGGCGGTAGCGGAACAGCAGCTCGTGCATATCCCAGAACTTCCCTTCCTGGCTGGCGGCAACCGCCGCTTCAGCCGCTTTCTGGGCACGCTGGTGGATCTGGGTCAACGGGAAATGACGGAAACAAAATTTCAGGTCGCCCTCAAAGGTCTGCAGCAGCTTTTTGACCACTTCATGCACCCGGGCACAGGCCTCACTCTCGTAATCACCAAACTCAACCAGGGCCACCGGCGCATTGGCAGGGCCCTGCCAGATGTCCTTGGGCGGAATGATCTCCACTATTTTAGCTTTATGCATTGCCATATATAGATTTCTCCTTTTTTTAACATTCCGGAAAGGGCAGGCAATCAGTTCTGCACCGGGAATCCAGGCGAATATATTACAATTTTCAACCGGGGAGTGTTCGGTTATGGGAGCGGGTAAAATTTATTCCACCCCTGCCGGGGAGGACATGTTCGCATTCCGGAACACTACCACCCCGTCAAATACATCCACCAGCACCGGGTGCGCCCTGTCAATATCCCCTGCCAGGATCTTCCGGGACAGCTGGTTTACTATCTCCTTCTGTATCAGCCTTTTGAGCGGTCGGGCCCCAAACTGGGGGTCAAAACCGTTCTCCGCCAGGAAGTCGATGGCGTAATCGCTGAACTGCAGGTCAATACCGTTCTCCGCCACCAGCCTTTGCAGGTTGCCCAGCTGGATCCGGATAATACCCCTTATTTCTTTTTTCAGGAGCGGCTGGAACATGATCACCTCGTCCACCCGGTTCAGGAACTCGGGCCGGATGGTCTGCCGCAGCAGGTTCATCACTTCGCTCCGGGCCTTATTGGTAGCTTCCTCCACATTCCTTTCGTTCACATCTTCAAAAGCTTCCTGGATCAGGTGGCTACCGATATTGCTGGTCATGATGATAATGGTATTCTTGAAGTTCACCACCCGGCCTTTATTGTCTGTCAGCCTTCCATCATCCAGCACCTGGAGCAGTACGTTCCAGACGTCAGGATGCGCTTTTTCTATCTCATCCAGCAGCACCACGCTGTAAGGCTTACGGCGTACCGCTTCGGTCAGCTGGCCGCCTTCATCATAGCCCACATAACCGGGAGGAGCGCCTACCAGTCGGGAAACAGTATGTTTCTCCTGGTACTCACTCATATCTATCCGGGTCATCATGCCCTCGTCATCAAACAGGAATTCCGCCAGCGCCTTGGCCAGCTCCGTTTTACCTACACCGGTAGTACCCAGGAAGATAAAGGAGCCGATAGGTTTTTTGGGGTCCTGCAGACCGGCCCTGCTCCGGCGGATGGCATCCGCCACGGCCGTGAGGGCTTCGTCCTGGCCCACCACCCGCTGGTGCAGGTGCGCTTCCAGGTTCAGCAGTTTTTCCTTTTCACTCTGCAGCATGCGACTGACCGGTATACCCGTAGCCTTGGCCACGTTCTCGGCAATATCTTCTGCATCCACTTCTTCTTTCAGCAACCTTTTCTCATCGATCTCAGCCAGTTCATCAGTGTACTGGCGGATCACCTGTTCCTGTTCCTTGATCTTACCATAGCGGATCTCGGCCACTTTTCCGTAATCACCATTTCTTTCGGCCTGTTCGGCGGCTATCTTCAATTGTTCAATAGCGGCTTTGGCGCTCTGCACTTTCTCTACGATCTCCTTCTCTTCTTTCCATTTGGCCCGGAAAGTATCCCTTTCCACGCTCAGGTTGGCAATATCCGTAGTAAGGCTTTTCAGCTTGTCTTCATCATTTTCTCTTTTGATGGCTTCGCGCTCTATCTCCAGCTGGCGGATCTGCCTTTCCAGCTTATCCAGCTCTTCAGGCATACTGTTCATTTCCAGCCGCAGCTTGGCCGCGCTTTCATCAATCAGGTCAATGGCCTTGTCGGGCAGGAAACGATCCGTAATATAGCGGTTCGATAATTCCACCGCTGCAATGATGGCTTCATCCTTGATCCGCACATGGTGATAGGTTTCATACCGGTCTTTCAGGCCACGCAGGATGGAGACGGTATCTTCTTCACTGGGCTCTTCGATCAGCACTTTCTGGAAGCGGCGTTCGAGGGCTTTATCTTTCTCAAAGAATTTCTGGTATTCATTCAGCGTGGTGGCGCCGATGGCCCTGAGTTCGCCTCTTGCCAGGGCGGGTTTGAGGATATTGGCGGCATCCATAGCGCCGTCGCCGCCGCCAGCCCCTACCAGGGTATGGATCTCGTCAATGAAAAGGATGATCTCCCCTTCGCTGCCGCTGACCTCTTTCACTACACCTTTCAGTCTTTCTTCAAACTCCCCCTTGTATTTGGCGCCGGCTATCAGCAGGCCCATATCCAGGGCAAAGATCACTTTGGAACGCAGGTTCTCGGGCACGTCGCCATTTACAATACGGTGCGCCAGTCCTTCGGCAATAGCTGTTTTACCTACACCGGGCTCACCCACCAGGATGGGGTTGTTCTTGCTGCGGCGGGACAGGATATGCAGGGTCCTGCGGATCTCCTCATCCCGGCCGATCACAGGGTCCAGCTTGCCCTGGCGGGCCAGTTCATTCAGGTTCTTGGCATATTTGTTCAGGGCATTGAACTGGCTGTCCTGGGTCTGGCTCTTGATAGTATCCCCTTTGCGCAGGTCTTTGATAGCTGCTTCCAGGCCTTTTTCGGTGAGACCGGCATCTTTCAGCAGGCGGGCGGCATTATCCGTGCCCTGCAGGATAGCGAGCAGCAGGTGTTCCACACTCACAAATTCATCACCAAACTGTTTCAGGACGGTGCCTGCCCGCAATACGGCGGTATTGGCATCCCGGCTGATCATCTGTGCAGGGGTGCTGCCGCCGGCAGTGGGCAGCTTGGCGATGCTTTCGTCCAGCTTGCTTTCCAGCAGGTTGACCGTCACATTATTTTTCTTCAACAGGTATTCTACCGGAGAGTCCTCCTGTTCCAGCAGGCTCTTCAGCAGGTGTTCTGTCTCAATATTGACATTATTCTGGTTGAAAGCGATCTGCTGCGCCTGGGCGATCGCTTCCTGTGCCTTAATGGTGAAATTATTCAGGTTCATAGTCGTTATTTAAATGGACAAAGGGCCAACGAACTGTCCCCGCTTGTCCGTATCTTTTCTGGAAATTATCTTTACCTGGTATGCAAACCGTACACCAACCCTAATATATCCGCAGTTATGTCACTAAAAACCAAGCAAATCTGTCTCCATTGCAGTCTGGTGGCCTTTTTCCTGCTATTGTTGCAGTCTACCAGCGCACAGGTCGATACCGCCGCTATCAGTCAGTTATTACAAAAAAATCAGAAGCAACTCAGCAGCAATGTGGCGGCCCTGGTGTGGAAGGATGGAAAGGTTATTTACCAGAAAGAACTGGGTGAATATTTTACCAGCAAAATCCAGGCCCCCGCCGGCATGGCTTCCCAATGGCTGACCGCAGCCGTGGTGATGGCGGTGGTAGCCGACGGGAAATTATCGCTGGACGATGAGGTAGGCAAATACCTGCCCGTCATGAAAAGTTATATGAAAGGCTATATCACCATCCGGCATTGCCTGGCCAATATAACCGGTATTGAGAACGAAAAAAGCCTGGCCAAAATACTGAACCGCAGATCAGCGGAGACCCTGGAAGATGAAGTGGCCAAAAACATCGCTCCCCGGGAGATCATCAACAATACGGGCAAGGAATTCCATTATGGCGGCCTGGGTCCCAGCATTGCCGCCCGTGTGGTGGAGATAGTGACCAGGAAATCCTTTGAGCGGGTGGCCCAGGAAAAGATCTTCCGGCCACTGAAAATGAAGAATACCAATTTCGGGAATGATGGCCGGGCGCCCTATGCCGCCGGCGGGGCCGTTACTACCGCCAACGACTACCTGAATTTCCTGATCATGCTGCTCAACAAGGGGCAGTTTGAAGGCAAGCAGGTCCTCAGCGAACAGGCCATTGCAGAAATAGAGAAAGCACAGATGAGCGGGCTGCCTGTTAAGTTCATGCCCAAACCCATGGAAGGCAGTGAATATGGCCTGGGCGTATTTATACAGGAAAACGGGAAGCTGATCAGCAGTCCGGGCTTTAATGGCGTATGGCCCTGGATAGACCGCTGCCGCAATTATGCCTTTATCCTGCTGCCCGGCGCCCCGCTGAATGATCCCAGGAAAGAGCTGGCCGACCAGCTCCGGCAGCTCTTAGAGGCCGGTATCAGCTGCCAGTAGCGGCAATTCCCTGCGTTTCCTACCTTTGCAGGACCATTGATGGATCTTGCCCGGAAATATACCGCATTTGTCAAAGCCCAGGCCCAGCGCCTGGGCTTCAGCTATTGTGGCGTTGCCAGGGCCCAGCCCCTGGACCAGGACGCCCGCCGGCTGGAAGCCTGGCTGCACCAGGGCCGCCATGGCAGCATGGGGTATATGGAGAATTACTTCGACCTGCGGATAGATCCCACCAGACTGGTGCCCGGCGCCCGCTCGGTGATCACCCTGATGCTGAACTATTACCCTGAACAGGAACAGCAGGAGGAAGCCCCCAAAATTGCCAAGTATGCCTATGGTAAGGATTATCATGAAGTGATCCGCGCCAAGCTCAATGAATTACTGGCATTAATGCGGCGGGAGATCGGGGAAGTGCAGGGCCGCGGCTTTGTGGATTCCGCACCGGTACTGGAACGCGCCTGGGCGCAAAGATCAGGCCTGGGATGGATAGGCCGCAACGGCAACCTGATCCATAAGGAAGCCGGCTCCTTTTTTTTCCTGGCCACCCTGATCACTGATGTAGCGCTTGATTACGATGATCCCTATGCGAAAGATTATTGCGGCACCTGCCGCAAATGTATTGACGCCTGCCCTACAGATGCTATCCTGGAGGATAAAGTGATCGATGGCAGCCGCTGTATCTCCTATTTTACCATTGAACTGAAGAACCAGCTGATCCCGGAAAACATGGAAGGGAAATGGGACGACTGGCTCTTTGGCTGTGATACCTGCCAGGACGTATGCCCCTGGAACCGCTTCAGCCGCGCTACCACAGAAACTGAATTCACGGCCATCCCCGAATTATTAAACTTTACCACCGGCCAGTGGGAGGAACTGACAGAAGAAGCTTTTAAAACTATCTTCCGCCATTCCCCCCTCAAACGCTCCAAATATGCAGGTATCCAGCGAAACCTGCGCTTCCTGAATCACCAGACTGGTCAGTGATGAGCTATTTCCATTCAGCACTATAACCTGCTACCACTATTTTCCCCATACCCAGCCCAGCTTGACCGAGATCCTGCTGAGCTCATACCGCACAAAGTCCCTGTTCACCGTTGGCGCTGCAGCTATTGGATTATAGGGAACCTCGGTGAATTTGACCGACTTATAACTATACCCCAGACTCAGCGCCAGCGCCTGCTGCCTGGGCAGGGCCAGGTTCAGCCCCAGTCCTGCATCCGTATACAAGCCATTATTGAAATGATAACGGCGGTCATGGTTTTTGTCGCTCTCAGAAGGCACTGAAATATGGACACCGGCATCCGCATATACAAAAGGATTGTACTTACTCCTCGGATTGCTGAAAAGATATTTACGCAGGTCTACAAAGACAGGAATCCCGCGAAACCGGACCTGGTCTATACCCACACCAATGCCCGCAAACCAGGACTGCTTACGTATACCATTCACGGATTGCAGCAGCCAGCCGCTGCTGTTGCTGTTGACGGCCAGGCCCACGCTGTTGATGGACTGGAACCGCCAGGCGGCAGTGGTCCCTGAAGAAGAGGCCGCAGTGTCCGCAGCCTGCGCCCTTACTGCCTGCCAGTGACAACAGGCTATGATCAGCCATATACAGATTCTGTTCATACGTTATTTTTATCATTACTGACCAATCAGCAGCTTACTGACCAGCTGGATATTCTTGGTATTAAAATAATTGAACTGGTAGAGCCCGTTGAGCGTAACTACGATAGCCTGGTTGTTGTAGGCAATCACGTCATAGGCAAAAAAACCAGTGAGCTGCTGCAATGGCTGCAGGCTGGCCGGATCAGTGGCATCAAAGACCTTGAGCCCGGCCGTGCCATCGCAGATAAACAGCAGGTTATCATCCTTGCTCAGGCCAAACGGACTGTTGAGCGGGTAGGTCTGGACCAGCTTGGGTGCTTTCAGGTCCTGGACATCCAGCACTTCCAGCTGGTTGGCAGAGCCAGGGCAGTTAGCGCCCGAACGCAGGGTGACATAGGCATATTTTCCATCAGTCACTACCGGGTCACAGCTACGGGCATGCGTAAACTGGCCCTGCTGTACCGGAACAGCCGGGTCCTGGATATCATAAATAAACATGCCGGTGGTAGAGCCAATGAACAGGTTCTGCCCAAAAGGAAAAATAGTTTCAATGTTCCAGCCTAAGCCCTGCGTGTGCTTGAACACCGGCTCCTGCGGGCTGGACACATCAAACACGTTTAGGTTGCTGGTGGTTACCGTATAGAGATAATTCCCTTTCAGGGTGAAACGGGCCATAGAACCGCCCCTGCCACCGGGAGCCGCATCACTGATCAGTTCTGCGCCGCAATCACATGCCTCTGAAGTGTCCCGGGTGGTATAGCCTACCACCACCTGTATCTCATCCGGGTTATCAGTGCCAGCCCTGTTCAGCACGTAGTTGCCGCGATGGGGAAATACATTGTACTTAAAATCTTTGGTCACTGCATTCAGCGGATCGGTGATATCAAAGGTCACCAGGTCTGTATAGGAATCTGCATACAGGGTACTGCCACTGACAACCAGGTCCTGGTTGCCGGGGATATTGATAAAGGCAATATTCCTGGGAGCAGAAGCAACAGTATTATCAATGACATGAATGCCTTTGTCCCGCTCATTCAGAAATATAAAATTATTATAGATGTAAAGCTTGCCCGGGTTTATTAGTGGACTGGCGGCATCACTCTTCATACCAGCCCGGACCTGGCTCAGGGATTTGTACACGGGGGAATAGAGTTGATAGGTACGGCGACACTGGTCCTTTACACAACTGTTGAAGACCATCGCAACAAGGAGCAAGGCAGCCAACCGACCATGAAGCGTAAAATTTTTATACATACAAAAAGGGATTTGCCTATCTGACAAATCCCTTTCTTACTGCGTTGCCTGACCGCTTTTATTTTTTAAGGAACCACCTGGCGTTCAACCCAAAAGACCACAAATGCTGGCCATCTGAGACATCTTTGTCCAGCAGGTTGGAGAACTGGTAGTTGATCCGCGGACCAACCAGGAGCGGATGAGCCGTTTTGGAGAACAGGCTTACACTTACCCCGGTAAAGGTGGTGGACTGCACCTTGTTAAAATAATGAACATTTGAGTAATAGATATCGTCGGTGCCATCATAATGCAGGGCGTTGGTGTATTGCAGCTTGGCAAAGGTGAATCCAAGGTCCCAGATCAATGGTGGCAGGCGCTTGCCTTTATTGAGTTGCAGGTGTCCTGTAATAGGTACTTCCCATAAATTATAGCGGTTGGTATACTCCTGGATGGAGGGTGTGGGCGCCCAGTAGCTCACCAGCTGGTTGGTACTGCCCTGGTAGTACTGGTCCACTACCTGTGAAGTGGCCACTGCGTTGCTCACCATCCGGCTGTAGCGGATCAGGTTACCTACCTGTGTCTTGACAGTGAACTGGGTGAACTGTACGCCGGCCGACATGCTGAAGGTCCTGCTCAGCGGCTTTTGTGCAAAGGCGCCGATGGAATAGTACAGACCGGTCTTCATGGGGCTGGGCTTATAGGAGATCCGCGGCAGGGTGGGATTACCACCGGGGATGGCAAAGCCCTGGCTGCTCCTGTTGGCGGACAGGTCTTCCTGCATAATGTTCTCCTTGCTCAGCAGGTCAAATAATCCTTTTTTATCAACATGGGAACCACCAATCATACCGGTGATCCCAAATTGCCAGCCACGGCGATCGTTTTTCTTTTTCGGTGTGGGCAGCGCAGCTATAACGCCAGGCGCTGCTGTTGTTTTTTCTTCGGGCACAGCGGCTATCACCGGCTGGGGTGCAGCAGCAGTATTGTCTTCTGCCAGCGGATCAGCCAGTTCCTGGGTGAGGGTGGGTTCTTCTGAAACCACCGCCACAGCGGAATCAAAGCCGGGCTGATGGGACTGCTGATCAGCAGCAGGCTGCTTCCCGGCTTTACCGGCTTTATCAGCCACCAGGTGCGTTTCTTGCTGTCTTTCTGTTTCACTGCGGTCCCGGTTACCGGTCCTGCTGTTTTTTCCTTTGCTGTTCCCTGTTGTATTTCCTTGTGTGCCGTTCTTACGCAGCCGGGACGCAGCCGTCACCACATTGGCCGGCGCAGGGGCAGCGGTCACAGCGGGCGCCTGCTGACCGGATACTGGTCCAGCAGCAGGTTGCTGCTGAACAGGGGTATGGGCAGGTTGATCAATATCAGCATTTGATGCAGGAAGAGTAGAATTATTTTCAGTAGCGCTAAGGTTATAAGTGGTGGTAGTATCAGAATTGGTGGAGGGAATTGCCGTATGGGTGCTGGCAACGGGCTGACCGTCCTGGCCGGCAGGGCCCTGGGAAAACAGGAAATAACTGCCCGTCCCCAACAGCAGCAAGGCTGTAGGCAACCAGAGGATCACCCTTCGGCGACGCCGCGCCTGACGGATCCGTCTTTCGACGTTCGTCCACACAGTCGCCGTGGGACGGAGCTTCAGCTCGTCCAGCCGGGACTGTACCTGTTTCTCAAATTCAAGGTCGGACATACGATTCATGTTTAGATTCTTCCATCGATTGTTTTTTCAACCAATTGATCAGCAAGCCACGTGCGCGGGCATACTGGGACCGCGAAGTGCCCTCGTTGATCCCCAGGATCTTCCCGATCTCCACATGGGAAAATCCCTCTACCGCATGCATATTGAAAATGGTCTGGTAACCGGTTGGCAGCTGGCGGACCAGCTCGGCCAGGTCTTTGGCATTGAGCAATACCTCGGGGTTATCGCCTGATACCGGGTGTAACCCGGCATCTGAAAAGCTGAGGTCGTTCTGGTAGCGACTGTTCTTTTTCAGGTAGTTCAGGGCCGTATTGACCATGATCCGCCGGATCCAGCCGCCCAGCTCGCCCTCGGACTTGAACTGGCCCAGGTGCATGAAGACCTTGATAAAGCCCTCCTGGAGCACGTCTTCCGCATCGGCCATGGACTTGGTATAGCGATAGCAAACCCCCAACATACTCTCGGCAAAATGCTCGTAGAGCTGTTGTTGGGCAGCGGGTCGCCCCTTGATACATTCTTTTACCAGCCTGCTATAGTCCATTTCTTAGCCAGTTTGACAGTTTACAGATCCATTCCGTTGCATCCCTAGGTATTTTTGGGCCAGGCCGATACCTTACCTTTATCCCCTATGCAGGAAACACTGACCAGCAGGGACCAACAGGTGATCTGGCACCCATTTACCCCACAAAAATACATGCCGGCGCCCATACCCATCACCCGGGGCGAAGGAATTTACCTGGTGGACGCCGACGGCCGCCGCTACCTGGACGCCATCAGCAGCTGGTGGGTCACCATCCATGGCCATGCCCACCCCTATATTGCCGAAAAGATCTACCAGCAGGCCCTTACGCTGGAGCAGGTCATTTTTGCCGGTTTTACCCATGAGCCGGCCGTTTCCCTGGCCGAAAGGCTGCTGCCCCTCCTGCCCGGCCCCTTTGCCCGCGTTTTTTACTCGGACAACGGCTCCACCGCCGTAGAGGTAGCCCTCAAGATGGCCGTTCAGTACTGGTGGAACCAGGGGCAGCCGCAGCGCAACAAGATCCTGGCCTTCAAAGAGGCCTACCATGGGGATACCTTTGGCGCCATGAGCGTCAGCGGCCGCAGCATCTTTACCCAGGCCTTTAATGATAAACTGTTTGAGGTCATCTTCCTGGATACCCCCAGCCCCCTGGGTCACGAGGATCCTCCCGAAGCCGCGGCCCACCGCCGGCAGCAGCTGGAACAGCTGCCCTGGGACCAGGTGGCCTGTTTTATTTATGAGCCGCTGGTACAGGGCGCAGGCGGCATGCGGATGCACCGCCCCGAAGGACTGGACCTGCTCCTGGCCGCCTGCCGGCAACAGGGTGTATTGTGTATAGCGGATGAGGTAATGACAGGTTTTGGACGAACCAACCAGCTCTTCGCCTCCCACTGGCTGCAGCATAGCCCCGATATCATCTGCCTGTCCAAAGGGCTGACAGGCGGCACCCTGCCCCTGGGCATCACGGCCTGCAAGGATTTTCTCTACGAGGCCTTCGTGCAGGACGATAAGCTCAAGACCCTCTGGCATGGCCATTCCTTTACAGCCAATCCTCTGGCCTGCGCCGCTTCCCTGGCCAGCCTGGACCTGCTGCTGGACCCGGCCTGCACCAGGCAGCGGGCCATGATCAGCCGGATGCAGGAAACTTTTCTTGACACACTGGCGGGCAGCAGCCTGCCCGTCCGGAACGGGCGTTGCACCGGCACCCTGCTGGCCTTTGAGGTCATCCAGGAAAAGGACGGCTACCTCAATACCATCAGTGCGGACATCACCCGGAAAGCGCTGGACAAAGGCGTATTCCTTCGCCCCCTGGGCAATACCCTGTATTTAATGCCGCCTTATTGTATTACGGAACCCGAATTGAAATATGTGTACGAAGTGATCCTGGAGATTTTGTACGGATTGTAACAGTTGGCCAACTGCAGCCAACCGAAGCGGATGCTCCCAACCGGTCCTGCTCCGGTAAATGGCTGGCAATGTCCGATTCTTCTTGCCGCAGCGGAACAGTGGTCAGGCGCCGGAGTTGGGCCACGGTAATTCCCACCATTGCTTATTGCTTGCGTTAATTCAGTTTAGGCGTTATTTTTGATCAATGCACCATGAAGCCAATGAATATGAAAACATACTTAATGATATGCCTGTTACTGACCGGGATACTGGCCTGCCGGGAAAAAAAGCCCCCGCCGCCGGCCAAACTCGCTACGCCCACTATCCTGCAGGGCAAATCCATTGATGTAGCCAGTATGCTGAAAAGAGGCAAGGGCGTGGACCTGGTAGAGGCGCTCTATGAAGAACTGCTGGCCAAATCAGATTCCCTGCAGCAGCTGGACCAGGAGATCAGACAATTGAAGGAACAGCAGGCGCAGGTCACAGACAGCTTCCGCCTGTTTGACCAGAAGAATAAATTATATTACCAGTCGGCCAATAACAAACTGCCGGCTATCAGGGATTCACTCCTGCGCAAAAAGGTCATGGAGCTACTCCGGGACAGCCGGCAGCGGTATGATCAGAAAACATCCCCGTTTATGGCGCTCGACAGCCTGCTTACCCAGCGGAATGCAGCTGTCGCTGATCTTTATATATTACTGAAGATCTATCAGACTTTACCATTGATTGAACAGTACCAGCAGGATCACCAGCCCGGTACTGAACCGGCTGAAAATTACCGGTCAAAGCTCGACAGTCTCTGGCGGGAACTGGATACTATGACCCAACTGCCGCCCTCCCAGCTGCCCCGGTAACCATCGATCAATGATGCCAGGACTGCATTGGCCTGCCCCTGGTTCGTCCCAAAATATTCTTTGCAGCTATGGCCTGAACACTATGGGCTGTAGCTGAACCTTTACCGTTATCAGCGCAAGGCAGGCGCACCATACAGGTTGCTCACCCCGCCTTCCGGACTGCCACCCGTCAACACCAGGCAATGCATACCAGCTAAGGTTATCAGTTGGCAAACAGGTCCGCCAGCTTTTTATTCAGGCTTTCGCCGCGCAGGTTCTTGCCTACTACTTTCCCATCCGGCCCGATCAGGAAACTGGCCGGCACCCCGGTAACCCCATACAGCCGGCCGGCAGCGTTTGACCAGCCCTTGAGATCAGACACATGCGTCCAGGGCAGGGCATCTTCTTTGATGGCTTTTACCCATTTATCTTTTTTGTCGTCCAGGGAAACACTGAGGATATCGAAACCCTTATCCTTGTACAGCTGGTATTGCGCCAGCAGGTTGGGGTTTTCTGCACGGCAGGGGCCGCACCAGCTGGCCCAGAATTCCACCAGCACATATTTTCCTTTGTAGGCGGACAGGGAGACCTGTTTCCCTTCTACCGTCTGCTGCGTAAATTCAGGCGCAGGCTTACCGATAGCAGTGAGCGAGACCGCATCAATACGCTGCTTTAAAGCGATACCAGCGTCTGTCTGCTGCAGCTTTTTATCCAGCGCCGGGAACAACTCTTTTACTTCCGGGTTGGCGGCATCCATACCAGCCACTTCCGTCAGGGCCACCACACTGAAATAAGATCCGGGATTTTTCCGTGCATAGACCAGCTGAAGGTCGTGCATCTTTTTCAGCCGGTCGCGGAACTCCTTATTCAGCGCCGATCCGAAAGCCGTATCCTGCTGCTGTTCCGGCGTTGCCGCTCTTGCCTTTGCATTCATGATCTTCGTGATCTCGATGAACGTACCGTCTATATCCTTTTTGTATTGCTGGTGGGCCGTCCATACGGGGGAGCCGGTGAAGACGGCATGGGCCAGCGAATCCTTCCCATTGATCTGTAAGTTTTCGCCTTCGCCGAAATAGAAATAATCCACATCGCCCGTGTACACGGCTTTGTCCTTGCCGCCGCCGTCATGGTCCAGCGCCATGCGGACCAGGGTGACGCCGGCTGTTTTTCCTTTCAATAAAAAAGTCCCGTTGTTCAGGACTACGGAATCGGAACCACCGGCTCCGTTGCCGGAATAATCAATGTACAGTGTAGCGGGCGCATTCAGCTTCCCGATCTTACCGGAAATGGAAAAATTAGTGGACTGGGCCAGCACACAAAGCGGGCTCAAAGCAAGCAGGGACAAGATCTTTCGTTTCATCACTATGGGTATTTTAAAAATGGGCCGGCAGGACGCCGGCCCGGGTTGATTTATTGATTGCGGGAAGCCTGATCCAGCACTTTACCAGGCAAGCCGTCTATTTTCTGCAGCAGATCGCCATACACACCGGTATTGATATTCAGGTAATACAGGGATCCTTCCACACCAACAGCCAGCGTAACGTTATCGGTCAGCACTTTCAGCATAGTGATGGCCTTACCATTGAAGCTGGTATTGAGGACACGGAAATCATCATTGGAAGGATTATAGCGGTACACTTTATCGCCGGAAGAAAAATAGATCACTTCATTGGGCGTGGAGGCCCAGAGCGTAGTAGCTGTGAGCAGTTCGGGACGCAGGAATGCGCGTTTAAGCATCGGCGTGAATTCAAAAGGACCATTGAAATTGGTATTGAACTTCAGCTCCTGCAGGACGCCGCCGGAACGGGCATAGGCATAACAGAGACCGCCATTGATCTGGATAACCTTTTCCAGGTCCATGCCCAGGCTGAGGGGATTGAAAGCATCGCCCACCACCGTATAGGCCGGACCAAAGAAAGTGGGATCACCATAGAGGTTGATACGGACAAACTGCTTTTTGAGCTTATCAAACCCGATATAGTTGCCCGGGCCATAAACACCCAGGTAATTGAACACCAGCTCAGGAGACAGTTCATAATCGCCGGAGGCGCCGAGACCAAACATACCATAGGTAGGCGCCTGGTCCCAGGTATTGGTAGTACCTGCCTGGAGGCGGCCGTTCACCACACCGGTGATGACACCCTGTGGGTTGGCGAACATTTTTTCCGGCAGGATGGTAGCCGGCGGATCAAAGAACAGATCAGCCAGGAACCTCGTCTTGCGGAAAGTATTGGCATCTATCTCCACACCGGTATGGGCGCCACTTTTCCCGAATACCCAGTAACGCCGCACTGTTCCCGGCAGGCGGGCTTCGGGGACAGCCAGCAGCTGGGTGGGCTCAGTGGGCAGGGCATCCTCGGGATTCACAATAGTATAGATGCCGGGCTGCACCGTACCATCCGGCTTAATAAAGGATACCTGGGCCAGTCCGTTCTCTTCCGACAGGATCACGGTACCGGAAGAAAAAGCCGTTTTACCACTGACAATAAAATAATGGAAATATTTCATGCCGTTCACCTCGTTGGTGATGGTCAGCTTGGTCTGGTAACGCTGGGCGCCCAGGCCAAAACGGACCCGCATGGTACTGCCGGAGTCCACCACATCTTCAATATCCGGATCAGGCACCCCGATCCGCCATTCAAAGCTGAGGGAATCCTTGCTGAGAAAACTGATCTCCGGCTCCACGATCAGGCTATCGCCTACAAAAACATTATAGACGCTGTCCAGCACTACCTGGGGCGCTTCCGGCAGGTTATAGTCGTAGTTGCCTTTATCCTTGAAACAGCCCGTCAGCAGGGCGGTCAGGCAGCAGAGAGTGATTATATAGGAACGCATAGTACTGTTTTGAGGTTAGATGACTTCCTTGCCATTCTCGTCAATGAAATAATACTTGTTGGCCTGCTCATTCAACCGGTAGAGCATCTTTTTCGTTGGGTTGGCAACGTTATAAAAATAATACCTGCCGCTTCCGTCCGCTTCCAGCACATAGCCTTTTGCCGGGTTCTTTTCCACCCAGCGGGCAGGATCCGCCAGGAAAGAATTGACCAGGCTCACGAAGTAGAGGTTCATAGGGGCGTCCAGCCCTTCCGTACTCAGTTCCCGCTTGCCGGTGGTGATCAGGAAGATCTCATGCTTGGTGCGGGAATAATAATCGCCGAACCACATGCCCCAGAAACCCGGACGCTCCAGTTTGCTGGACAATACTAGCTTGCCGAAGACCAGCTTGGGGATATTGACGCCAAAATCTTTGGAAGAATATAAGCGGAAATGCAGGGTTACGGATTGCTCCTGCAATAAAGGATCCGTATTGTAGATGATCAGTGGCACTTCCGTATAGCCTGTTCCTTTTTTGATATGATACACGGACTCTAAAGCCTTGAAATGCTTACCAGGAACAGCTGTGGAAGAATCCAGCTCTGCCTTCAGAATGAATTCCCGGTCTTCCGTACCGGCACTGGTATCCGTTCTCAATCCTGCAATGCGAACCGGTATGCCCAGTGTATCAGCCTGTATCTCGGGTGTGTAGGCAAAAGTATAGAGTATACTATCCCGGTTACTGCCATAGAGATCAAGATATATATTATCACGGCTGTCGTATTTCTGCTCCTCAGCCTTTTTACAGGCAAAGAACAGGAACAGCGGCAGCGCGATTAAAACAATTTTCTTCATTACTGACAATTTAATGATGGAAGAACTTACTGCCATTGCTGGCAGGTTGCGGCTACCGGCCGCCAAATTCAATTTCGTTATTGGGCAGGGGCAGAATGAACACCTCTTTGGAAGGAGGGGTCAGGCTTCCTACCTGTCCTACAATGCCCCTGTTCAGCCTTTTGTACATATAGAACAGCTGTCCCTCGCCAAACCATTCCTTGCGGGCGTCCTTCAGCAGCTCCTGGATCATCTGCTCATAGCTGGACACCTGTAAGGGAGTACCAATGCCCCGCACATTCCTGACCTTGGTAAGGTATTCCAGGGCTTTGGCCGGGTTGCTTTCATAGATGGCTTCGGCAGCTATATAATGCATTTCACTGAGGCGGATGGCCGGGGCCATCAGCGGGTGCTTATTGCCGGTGGAATCTTCATCCCGGGCGTTGGGATTACGCATGTATTTGATCAGGTTATAACGCTTATCCCCTATTGGCTGGAACCATTGCTTCAGGCGCAGGTCTTCCCCGCCCACACTGCCGGAGCCACCACTTTCATAAATGAATTTGAGGGGATCCTCCAGGATATTGAATTTTCCGGAGCTTCCTTCAAAGCGGGTGGTGACCTCATCCTTGCGTTTATTGATCTGCCAGGCAAAGATCAGCTCCTTGTAGCCGATCCGGTCAATTTCCTTGTTGTCCACATGCAGGAACTGCGTCTGGCTGGTCCAGGCAAACTTATTGGACCGGATCACTTCCTCCGCATTGAGCAGGGCATTGGGTTTATCTCCCTTGTAGAGATAAGCACGGGCCAGCTCCCCACATACTGCATAGTAATTGAGGCGGTGCCTGCGGTTCTGGTGGAACAGGGAACGCGCGCTTCTTTCCGTAGAAGAATCCCGCACCAGGGGATAGTTCACCAGGTAACCGGGGCTTAAAATGGAATCACTGGTCCGCAGCAATGCCTTGGCGGCTTCCAGGTCAGTGAGCACATTGTTCATCACTTCATCAGCCGAAGAAAGGGCAGTTACCTTATTGGAATAGGTGCTGACATAGGGAATACCTGTTTTGCTGGCGGCGGCATAGGAGCCGTACATCCGGAACAGGTCAAAATGCAGGTAGGCCCGCAGCGCCAGGGCTTCGCCTTTGATCACCCCGTAGTTATTGTCCGTAAAGATGGTCTTGTCCTTATCTATATTCTCCAGGATCAGGTTGGCGTTGACAATGCCTTTGTACAGGCCTGCCCATACCCTGTCCGACCTTTCAATGAAATACTCGTTCTTGTATTTGAACTGGGAAGTGGGAATATAGTTCCAGCCATCATTATAGCTTTCAAAGCTATAGTTCTGGGCCATGACATCAAGGAAGCCGAAGCTCAGTTCGTTGCCGTACAGGGCGCCATCCGTACAATGGGTATAGATGCCATTGATAGCTTCCTGGAAACCCTCCTGCGTCTTGAACAGCTCATCCTTGGCGATCTCTGTTTCCGGTTGCAGGTCCAGCCACTTCTTGCAGGAAGAAAGGGACAAAACCAGCAACAGCAGCATGTATATTTTTTGCATATCTTTTTAATTAGTGGTAATGACCTGGGTTAAAATCCGGCCTGGATGGAAAACGTAAAGCTCCGCGCATAGGGGTAATCAATACCACGCTCCTGCTTCACGCTGGACCATCTCCATACATCGTTCATGGTGAAAGAAGCACGCAGGTACCTGACTGGTGTCCGGGACAGCAGCTGCTGGTTCACATCATAAGAGAAGTACAGGGATTGCAATTCTATCAGGTTATCCGGCATTACAAAACGGGATACCACTTCTGTAGTGCCCAGGTCTGCTATGTTCTTGTAAAAGGTATGATCACCACGCTGTTTCCATTTTTCTTCAAACACCCTGCTGTCCACGTTGAAACGGGGATCAGCATTTTCTACCCGGTCTACCAGGGTCTGGTTGTACATATCTCCGCCAAACCTGGTCTGGAAGTTCAGGTTAAGGGAAAACTGTTTGTAGCTGGTAAAAAGACCAAAACTGCCTTCAGCCTCAGGAGCGCTGTTGCCCACCGGCACAATATCCCGGGAGTCCCAGTCGTAGGTAAGCGTACCATCCCTTTTCACATACAGTTCCCGGCCGTTTTCCGGATCAATACCCAGTGAGCGGACGCCATAGATGGTTTGCAGGGACTGCCCTTCATTGTAACGCAGGAGCGGAGTGCCTTTGTAATCATCAGAGCTCTGCTCCTTATCTACCATATCATTGTAGTTCTTCAGGGAGTTGGAGATCTTCACCAGCGTATTGGTATTACGGGAGAAATTGGCGTTGAGGTTGAGGTTGAAATTCCGGGCGCGGATCAGATTGGCCTGTATGCTCAGCTCATAGCCGATATTCCGCATATCGCCCAGGTTTTCTTTGTACGAACCAAAACCGGTGGAAGGCGGCAGCGTAATATCCGCCAGCAGTCCTTTGGTAAGCTTGTAATAATAGCGGGGCATCAGCACGATGCGGTCTTTGAGCAAACCGATCTCCATGCCCAGGTCGTAGTTGGTGGTCTTCTGCCATTCCAGGGAAGTATTGCCATAGTTATTGACAATAGCGCCCAGGCCGGTGCTGTACTGGTTGCCGGTAAAATAGTTGTAGGTGGGCGTGGCCATATAGGAATCAAAGCTCACCGATCCGGTGGCCCCGGTGCTGGCCCTGATCTTCAGCCTGCTGAGCACAGAGCCCTGCATAAAGGCTTCCTGGTGCAGGTTCCAGCCAATGCCGAAGGCGGAGAAAGGGGCAATCTTTTTATCATCCCCGAATTTGGAGGAACCGTCCTGGCGATAGGTAAAGTCCATCAGGTAGCGGTTCCTGAAGGAATAGTTCACGCTTACAAAAGCGCCTACCAGCCTTTCCCGGCTGCGGTGGCTGTAAGGCCGGGCGTCCTCGCCATAACCAACAGCAAAACCAATATCGGTAAACCGGTCATTGGTGAAACCCACCGCAGACACTTCCCTGTACTGGGAAAAATAAGTACGCATATTACTGCCCAGCATGGCATTGATAAAATGTCCGCCCAGCTGCTGATTAAAGGTCAGGGTAGCATTGCCGTCAAAGAAGGTCTCATCAGTAGTGGTAAAGCGGTAGTAGCCTCTTTCATTGATCCGGTCCGCGCCATAATCATAATAGTAGTTGGCATTGGGCGAACGGAAGAAATCGCCGGTGGTCTTTGTCTTGTTGATACTGGCCAGGCCACGGAAGCGCAGGGAAGGCAGGATGCTCCATTCTGCAGAGAACGCATCTATCAGCTCCAGGTAATCGGATTTATCAAAACTGCCCAGGCTGGCATCATAAAGCGGGTTCAGCACCGGTACAATACTTTGCGTTCCGGAAGAAGCAGTCTGCCGCCAGAGATCAATGACCTGAACGGTCCTGCCGGCTGAATCCGTTTTGGGGAAATAAGGATTCATACGGGCATAATTGGAGAAACTGCCGTAGGGGGATTCCTTTGCTTTCATCTGCGTGATCATGATCTGGTTGCGGAACTGGAATTTTGACCCTACGTTGTAGGAGAGGTTGAGACCTGTACTCAGGCGGTCACGGGTAGATCCCTTCATGACGCCGGGCATGGTCTGGTAACGCATTTCCAGTCCGTAGCGGAAAGCCTGATCGCCGCCTTCCACATACAGGGAATGCTTTTGTCCATAGGCACTTTTCAGCGGCTGGGAAAGCCAGTAAGTATTAACCCCACCCAGGGCTTTTTCCAGGTGATGATAATAGAGCTGGTCCAGCTGGTCCTGGCTCATGGAAATATTCTTGCTGTTATCATATACACCGGCCATCCGCTCATATTCCAGCTTCCTGGTGGCATCCAGCAGATCATATTCTGTGAGGTCCGGTGTTTGCAGGTTAAGCTCATAATTATAGTTGACCTGCAGCTTACCACGTTTGGGCGGCTTGGTAACAATGACCACTACTCCATTGGCGGCACGGGAGCCGTAGATAGCAGTAGCGGCGGCATCTTTGAGCAGGGTAACACTCTGCACCCGGTTCATGTCCAGGTCAAATACTTTCTGGAGGGTCACTTCATACCCATCCATGATAAAGGTGGGCAGGTTGGTCATGCCACCCAGGTTACTGCGACTGATAATATCCGTGCTGTTACCCGGTAGCGCAGTGGAACCACGCACGGTGATATTGGGCAGCATGTTGGGATTGGAGCCTGCCAGCACATTGTCGGCAATGCGGAAAGAAGGATCAAATACCTGCAAACTGCGGAGCATATTCTGCGGGTTCACCATTTTCAGGTCTTCACCAGTGACCGTAACAGCCGTACCGGTAAAGCTTTCCCTGCGGATGGTATTGTACCCGGTGACCACCACATTGTTCATAGAATCCTTGAGCGACCTGAGCTTAAGGCGGATCACCACCTGCCCGGTCTTGCGGGCGGTGAACTCATGCGGTTCAAACCCGATATAACTGACCACCAGCACGGTGCCGGAAGCTACCGATATGGTGAATTCGCCTTCGTTATTGGTAGAAGTGCCACTGGCGTTCCCTTTAATGATAATACTGGCGCCCAACAGCGGGGAACCGTTCTCATCCAGCACTTTCCCTTTTATGGTAACGGTTTCATCCACCACCATGGGTATTGTTGGCGCTACCGGAGGTTTAGCTTTGATGACCACGGTCCTGTTCACAATGGAATAAGTCAGCGGCTGGTTGTTCAGCGCCGCCTTCAGGGCTTCTTCCAGTGATACCTTTTCCAGGGAGAGGCTCACGGGTTCCGTGCCCTCCAGCAGGCGTGGATTGTAGAAAAAAGTATAGCCCGTTTGTTTACCGATATCCCTGAAAACAGATTTCAGGGACACCTGGTTACGGGAAAGATTCACCTGTTGGGCTTTACCGGACGCAGCAGCCTGCAGGCAGCCGGCCAACAGGAAAAAGGCCGTCCATCTCATAAACAGCATTGTTTTGGTTCCCGCCAGTTGTGGTAGGGACACAACTTTGCGAAGAATGCGAAAAATCATACTTTTAATTGTTGGGTCAATAAATTCAGTTGCGAAGCTGGACGATGCCCACAAATTGGCCGGAAGCGTTGGCGCGCTTTCGGTTTTTTGTTTTACCGGGCAGTCAACGCGGTTCAGGGAGGGTGTTCTCTCATGTTTAAGCTCGGTTAGTTTTGGTGAATATGGTTGCTATCGTGCTGGTCAGGGGGTTACCCTTATTTTCCTTCCTTCCAGTTTTACATGTATGTTGGGATTGGTTTGCCGGATAATATCCAGCACCTCTTCCAGGTTGCTGTTCCGGGGAATAGTGCCTTCAAAACGGGCATCCGGCAGATCGCCGTTATATACAACGGATACATCATACCAGCGCTGCAACTGCCGCATAACGGTAGGGATATCAGCATTGCTGAAGGAAAACACCCCGTTGCGCCAGGCCAGCACTTCCTCCAGGTCTGCATTCCTGTCTATGGTAATTTTTCCGGCGCCCGGCTGTAACCTGGCCTGTGCCCCCGGCTGCAGCTCAACGGCATCTGTGTTATCAGGCAGGGCCATACGGATACGACCTTCTACCAGCGTGGCTTTCACCAATGGCTCATTGGCATAGGCGTTTACATTGAATTGAGTACCCAGTACAGTGATATCCGCCATATTACCTTCAACAGCAGCATAATCACCGGCATGAACACTTACTATAAAGGGTAGTTTCTGGCCGGATCTATTATTGACAGCAGCTACTTCAAAATAACATTCGCCGGTAACAGCCACCCGGCGCTCATGAGCGGCAAAGCGGGCCGGGAAGCGGATGGAAGAAGCGGCATTCAACCATACCTTACTGCCGTCAGGCAGTACAATACGGTATTCACCACCAGGCGGAGTGGCAATAGTATTGAAATAAAGGTGGGACTGCAGGTTGTCCTCATCCTGTTTGAAAACATAGGACACCATATCTCCCTGCTTCAGTATCTGCACATTGCCCTGGGCGGCCAGCTGGCCATTACCAATGCTGTCCAGCACAATGTTTGAACCATCGGCCAGGGTAAGGATGGCTTTGTTGCCACCAGGCGGGACAATATTGTTTTTGGCGGTTGGGGATTCTGAAGACTTACCGGGCGGCAGGAAAAGCCAGGTGGCTGCACCTGCCAGGAGCAGGAACAGTACAGCGGCGGCGGCCCACCACCATTTATTTGTTTTGCGGGAGATATTACGGGTTACGGGCAGCGCAATCACAGGGACGGAAGCAGCTCCGGCGGTATCTGGTCCGGCAGCGGGCTGCTGGGTAGCAGGAACTATATACCATTTCTGGGGCATGCCTTTGAGGCGGGTATCGGCCAGGGCCATCAGCTCGGCGGTAGGCCGGTAGGTTTCCCAGGCACGGGCCAGGAGATCGGCCAGGGCGGCATCATTGTCCGACTGCTCTATCCAGCCGGCCAGTTCATGTTGTTCTTGTTCTGTTATGCTACCCTCAAAAAAACGGGTAGCCAGCAGGTAAATTCTCTCTTCCGGCATCATACATTTTGGTTACGCTTACAGCAAGACAACCGGCAGGGAAAACAGGCATAGTCATTTTGAAAAAAAAGCCAATTATTTTTCAAAGGCGGTGGCAACGCTGATAAAATGAAGCAGGAACAGGGAGGCGCCGGGGTAATTGGTCAGTTGCTGCCGCAGGGTGCGGAGGGCCTGGATCATATGGTTCTTGACAGTGCCGGGTGCAATCCGCAGGCGCTCGGCTATTTCTTCGTGTTTCAGCCCCTGTTCCCGGCTCAGCAGGTAGATCAGCTGTTGCTGGGGCGGCAGCTGGCTGATCAGCTTTTTCAGGGTCTCTTCCAATTGCCGGGCCGCCAGGGTATCAGCGGCGTCAGGCTGGGGATGGACGGACTGCTGCAGTTCGGCCAGGATCAGGGTCTCCCTGGCCATTCTTTTAAAGGCGTTGATGGCCTGGTTCTGGGCCATCCGGAAAAGATAGGCGGAAAACTGCTGGATGGCCCCCAGCTCCTGCCGGTTCTGCCAGAGCTTCAGGAAGACTTCCTGGACAATATCCTCCGCCATGTCCGCAGAACCCGTCATTTTATAGATGAAACCGAAGAGGCGGTATTGGTATAAACGGAACAACTCAGTGAAAGCGGGTTCTTCTCCACTGGCGGCCAACTGTAACAGTTCAGCTTCGGGGTATTTTCCTGCCGCTATCAACCGGTCGTCAATTTACAATTTATTGATCCATTTGTACAAATGTAGCCATTCCCTTCCTGATGGATGGTAACCGGATCTCCCTTTATGATCCGTTAACGATTGTTAGTAACCGCTGGCGGAAGGGAATAAAAAAGGGCCGTTCCCAATGGGTACGGCCCTATAGTTCTTTTGCAGCCGGGCTGCCTACTCTACCGTGAACTCCACTGCTGTTTCACCCCATAACAGGGTTACTTTGCCGGTTTTGGCAATGGTAAAGGTCAAACGCTCTACTGTTTGCGGCGCCTGGCCGGCTTTTACCGTTACCCGCAGCACATCATCTGCCTCTGCATATTTATAGGCGCCCCATTGCTTGGGTGTTTTGTTGAAGATAATGACCCATTCTTCCTGATTGGGAATGGTGAACAGGCCATATTTACCCGCAGGCAGCTCCTTGCCTTCCACTTTCACCGCTTTGTCCACCTCAAAAGTGGTGGCTTCATTGGCGCCGGTCCGCCAAACCTGGCCATAAGGGGCCACTTCACCGCCTACCTTGCGTCCTTTCAGTGCAGGCTGGCTGTAATCAATGGTGATCTTTACGCCATTATCCGTTGTTTCAGAAACAGTGGCGGGCGGGCTGGGACGTTTTGATTTATCCTCCTGCGCGTTGGCCAGCAGTCCGGCCAGCACGATCGTAGACAGGAACAACAATTTTTTCATACATGATGTTTTTTATAGTACTCAATAGAAAATCTCAACGGGCTGACTCCAGCAGCTTTCTCAGCTTATCCAGTGATTGCTCCATAGGCGGGCCTAACTGTTTGTCAAAGATAATGCTGCCGAATTTTTCCCAGGGGTACCAGCGCAGCCGGACATCAAAATACCATTGCACTACGGTGGTGCCCCCTGCTTCATGCCAGGTAAAACCACTTGCAATTTCTTTGCCATTCTGTTGCCGCCAAAGCGTTTTTACAGTATCGGTCACAGGAGCTTGCAGACGCACCTGTAATTGCTCAGCGCTATAACTATCAATTGTATACAGTTGCCCGCTCATATCGGGGTTATTGACCAGCCCGTTCCATTGCTCCCAGTAGCGAAGGTCGCGGAGGCGGGGTAAAATAGAATCAGCCGGGGCCTGGATATCAATGGCCCTGGATATCCGCACCTGGGAGGGGATCATCAGGGAAATGCCATACACAATAGCAAACAGGACCACAAAACTGATCAGGGCTAACTTGATTAAACGCATAGAAAGGATTTGTACGAATGAATTTATTCCCATTTGAATGTCCTGATGGCCAGGGCATAGGCCACCACGCACCAGCCCAGCAGGACCGCCAGCTCAAAGCCCAGGTCCCAGAGGTGCAGCCCTTCAAAGCTCACCTTGCGCATGGCATCATTGAGCGCCGTCAGCGGCAGGTAGTTGATGACTGGCTGAATGCCGGCTGGCAGGGCGCCTTTCGGGAAGAAAGTGCCCGACAGGAAATACTGGGGGAACATGAACAGGTTGGCATATACCGGGATCACGTTCTGGGTTTTGGACAAACCGCTGATAGCGTAGCCAAAGCCCATGAATACCAGGAGGCCCAGCAGGCAGAGCAGCAGCAGCTCAAAGAAAGTGGCCAGGCCATGGGCCAGGGTAAAACCGTAAAAGAGTTTGCCGAAACCGATGATCACCACAGCGGTAGCCATCTGGAATATGATACGGGCCAGGCTTTCGCCCACCACGATATAGCCTTTTTTGATGGGGGTGGAGAACAGTCGCTTCAGGACCAGGGTCTCCCGGAAGGAAAAGAATACGAAGGCCACGCCAAATACTGCCGAACCGATCAGGGAGAAGCCCAGCATGCCCGGCAGGTAAAAATCGATCATCCGGTAATGCCTGCCCGGCACTTCTTCGGCAGAGATGCTGGCATAGGTATAGTGCTGCGGCGTGGCGCGGTTATTTACATCAGTGATCACATTGCGCAGGATAGATTCCAGTACGGGCAGGTCCTTTTTACCGGCCGAGCTGGTCTTAAGGTGTACATCATAGGCCGTATGGGCGCTGCTGTCCTGTTTCCGGATCTCTACCAGGGCGGTCACCCGGCCTTTGGCCAGGCGGTCCTGCAGTTCCTTTTCAGTGGCATGTTCTACCACCAGCACGGGGTCGTTGGCCAGGGCGGCATAGATATAATTGGTGGTATCACTGTTTTTGGTAAAGGCAATATCCACTGAAATGCCGCGGTTGCTGCCCAGCGCCCCAAAGATGGCGATCAGCACGATGGGAAAAAAAAGGTTGAAAAAAACGGACTGGGGGCTTTTGAACAATGCTTTACAGCTGGCCCTGGTAAGGGCCAGCATGGCTGTCACTTGATTGTAAGGTTGCGGCATAAGCGGCAAAACTAAGGAAGAACTTCCAATTCAAATGGAAGTCGCGCCTGGTGTACGCCCAGGCTGGCCTTCAGCCTTTGCAGGCTCCGGAAGGTCTTCAAACCTTCTGTACCCAGTTCCCGTTGCAGGGCCGTTTCAGCCGCTTCTTCCTGGTAGGAGCCCAGCAGCCTGTCCATAAAGTTCCTGGGCTCAGGATATTCCCGCAGGCGGTATTCGCTCAGTTTGGCCATACCTGCAGCGCAGTCCACTGCGGCATCCAGCCCGCCGATCCTGTCCACCAGTCCCAGCTGCAGGGCCCTGCTGCCGGTCCATACCCTGCCCTGCCCGATGCTGTCCACCTGTGCCAGGGTCAGTTTACGGCCTTCGGCCACGCGACTGAGGAAGGTATGATAGATGCTGTCAATCTCGGCCTGCACAAATCGTTTCTGCATCTCCGTGAGAGGCTTGGATACGGACATCATGTCGGCATCGGGGGAGGTCTTGACGCCGTCGAAAGTGATGCCCAGTTTCTTATTGAAGAACTGCTGCATATTGGGCAGCAGGGTGAATACGCCAATAGAGCCGGTGATGGTGCCGGGCTCAGCAAAGATGCTGTCCGCATTGCAGGACAGGTAATACCCACCGGAAGCAGACACATCGCCAAAGCTCACCACCACGGGTTTGTCTTTCCGCGCCAGGGTCAGCTCCCGCCAGATATTTTCACTGGCCATGGCGCTGCCGCCACCGGAATTGATGCGCAGCACAATGGCTTTTACATCGTCATCAAAGCGGGCCTTGCGGATCAGCTGCCGATAGGGGTCGCTCCCGATCATGCCTTCTCCGCCTTTACCATCTACAATATCGCCTTCCGCATAGATCAGGGCTATACGGCCACTGCCCTGCCTTTTAAAATTGACCGCCTGCGCATATTTGCCCAGGGAGACAAAATTGATCTTCGCTGTTTTGCCAAGCCCCAGTTTGGTACGCAGGATATCCTGTACCTCATCATCATATTTGAGACCATCCACCAGTTTGTATTGCAGCGCGTCTGAAGCGGAGCGGATCAGGTTCTGATCGGCATACCGGTGCAGGGTGGCAGTATCCAGCTCACGGGCGGCAGCTGTCTGCTCCAGCAGACCGGCATAAAGATCATTCATGAGTACGGTCATCTGCTCTTTATTGGCAGCCGTCATCTGTGTTTCCCGGAAAGGCTCGGTAGCACTTTTGAATTTGCCGGCGTAAAAGATCTGGGGTTCTATGGCCAGCTTTTCCAGCGCGCCTTTGAGGAAGACGTTCTGGAAAGCATAACCCCGCCAGTCTACCCCACCCTTTGGATGGCAGTACAGCTCATCCGCCAGGTTGGCTACGCGGTAACCACCCTGGGAGATCACTTCCCCATAGGCCAGCACAAATTTTTTAGTGCTTTGAAAGTCCAGCAGGGCGTTCCGGATAGCTTCGCTGGCGCCAAAGCTGTTGGCGTTGCCCGCACATTTGATATAGATACCTTTTACGGCAGAGTCTGCTTTGGCATGACGGATCATCCGCACTGCATCATAGAGCGACGGAACATCGTACTGCGGGCGGTTGCCGATACCGGTCAGCGGATTGGGCTCACTGATCTCTGCAAAGGGCTGAGAAAGGTCCAGCACCAGTACGGCTTTATTACCCGTAGCTTCTTTACCGGAACTGGCCAGGCCGGCGATCACGCCCATCGTAATAAAAAAACTGATCAGCGAAAAAATGAACAAGGCCAGCAGGGTAGCGAAAAATATTTTAAAAAAGCTCTTCATCTGCAACAAGGTTTTAGGTAAAATTCTTTGATATTTGATGCCCTGATCAACTGCAATATATGAATTATGCGTATTTACTGATAGGCGGTAATATGGGCAACCGGTTGCAAAACCTGGGCCATGCCGTGGAACTGATCAATGACCGGCTGGGCGCTGTCAAAGCCCGGTCCGGTGTGTATGAGACCGCCGCCTGGGGTAAGACCGACCAGCAGGCCTTCCTCAACCAGGCCCTGCTGATTGAAACACCGCTGGCCGCCCCTGACCTGATGCAGGCTATACTGGAAACCGAACTGGACATGGGCCGGGAGCGGCTGGAAAAGAACGGCCCCCGCACCATTGATATCGATATCCTCTTCTATAATGAAGAAATCTGGGACGAACCTAACCTGGTCATACCGCATCCGGCCATGACTTCCCGGCGATTTGTACTGGAACCGCTGGCAGAGATAGCCCCCGGCTACGGGCATCCCGTCCTCCGGCAAACCGTGACCCAACTGCTGGCCGCCTGCACCGATCCGCTGAAAGTGGAGCGGCTGCCCGGTTGATGTTACCGATTTTTCCACAAACAGGGTCCGCCCCTCCATTTGTTGGGTCATTTGCTTTTCTTTGGGACTGATTCCATGAAGTATCACTTTATCACCATCGAAGGCAATATTGGTGCAGGGAAAACCACCCTGTCCCATCTGCTGGCCAGGAAATACAATGCCCGGCTGATCCTGGAAGGCTTTGCCGACAATCCCTTCCTGAGCAAATTCTACGAGAATCCCCAGCAGTACGCTTTCCCGCTGGAGCTTTTCTTTATGGCGGAACGCTACAAACAGCTTAAGGAGCTGATCCATACCAAGGATATGTTCCAGTCCATCACCATCAGCGATTACCTCTTCACCAAATGCCTGCTGTTTGCCAAGGTGAACCTGCCCGAAGAAGAGTTTCGCCTCTACCAGAAGCTGTTTGACATCATCCACCAGCAGCTGGTACAGCCGGATCTCCTGATCTACCTGCATGCGCCGGTACAGAAGCTGCAGGCCAATATCAAAAGGCGCAACCGGTCCTATGAGCAGGCCATCCCGGATGAGTACCTGTTCAATATCCAGCAGACCTATACCAACTATATTAAACAGCACAACATCAAAACCCTGTTCATTGACGTCAGCAACGCTGATTTCCTGGGCAACGAAAAACACCTGCAGGTGATCACCGATGCCCTGGAAATGGACTTTGACAACGGGCAGCATTATTTTTCATTACCATAGCCCCCTGCTGTTGGCAACAACCCCATTATGGCCGGTACACCCTTATCTTTCCCTCCGGGAGAAAGAAAAAGCAGTGCCTAATATTTTTTGCCGGAGGTTTGCGAACGGCCAGTTAATTTTGCGCCATGGCAGAAGACGTTCCACGGCCGGGCCCCTTTGAGGTAGTACGGCTGAAAGAGTTCAGGCTGTATATCATCCAGCGTTTCTTTTTTATCATGGCCATGAGAATGGTGACCACCCTGGTCTGGTGGAAAATGTACCTCATCACCAAAAACCCGCTGGCCCTGGCCTTTATCAGTTTATCAGAAGCCATTCCCGCCATTTTGCTGGCCCTGTACTCCGGGCATATCGTGGACCGGAGCGATAAACGCAATATGCTGGTCCGGAACGTGCTGCTGTATGGCGTCTGCGCCGCCGGCCTGATGGTAGCCACCAACGACCAGGTAGGGGAACATTTCGGCAATCATTTTGTCCAGTTCGCTATCTATGGCGTCATTTTCTGCACCGGTATCCTCCGTTCCTTTATTGGCCCTACTTCCAGTTCCATTATGTCCCAGCTGGTGCCGCGTACACTATTGCCCAATGCCGTTACCTGGAGTTCCAGCGTCTGGATGAGCGGCTCTGTCATAGGCCATGCCACGGCCGGTTTTATGATTGCCCATGCCGGTTATACACCCTCTTTTGTCCTGATCCTGGTCTACCTCGGCATTGCCGCCACCTGCGCCTATGCTATCTCGCACAAACCCATCCTGCACGGCAATACCACCCAGCGTACCTGGGACAGTGTGAAAGAAGGTTTGCAATATGTGGTGAAAACAAAAGAACTGCTGGGGGCCATCTCCCTGGACCTTTTTGCCGTGCTGTTCGGTGGCGCCGTGGCCATGATCCCTTTCTTTGCCGACCAGATCCTGAAAGTAGGTCCTATCGGTTTCGGCTGGCTCAATGCCGCAGCAGACATCGGTTCTATCACTACCGTATTACTGCTCACTCTTTTCCCCCTTCGGCGAAACCAGGGCCGCATCATGATGCTGGCCGTAGCCGGTTTTGGCATCTGTATCATCCTGTTTGGCCTATCCAAAATTTACCTGCTCAGTTTCTTCGCCCTGCTTTGCAGCGGAGCGCTGGATGGCGTGAGCGTGGTGATCCGCGGCACTATCCTGCAGCTGAAAACACCGGATGAAATGCGGGGTCGTGTTTCTTCTGTCAATACCATGTTCATCAGCTCCTCCAATGAGATCGGGAGCTTTGAAAGCGGGGTGGCTGCCAAACTGATGGGCGTGGTCAACTCCGTGATCTTCGGCGGCAGCATGACCCTGCTGGTGGTGATCATCACCTGGCTTAAAGCACCCAAACTGCGGAAGTTTGAATATTAATAACCTACTTTAAATAGAACATTAATAGCCTTCTTAAAATAGAAAAGCCGGTGTTGATCACCGGCTTTTTTCTAACGCTTGCTATAACTATTCAACTTGCCCTTATTTACTGATCTTTCCTTTCCGGATCTTAATGGCATGTCCGCCTTCTTTTCTTGCCGCGGAGTTCACTACCAGGATCTCTTTTTTGTTGTTTTCGTACACCGAAGGCCATAAAGTTTTATCCCAGGCCGTATTGGTAGTATGCCAGGTTTTACCATAATCCTCGCTGATAGAAATATTGCTATTATTGGAAGTGACTACCAACCGTCCATCAGCCAGGGACAGGATATAAGGACCTGCCAGCTGTTCGGGTATGGGGGTACCCAGTCCTACCGGCCAGTTGGTGCCATCAGGGCTGGTCTTGTAATAGACAGCGCATTTTTCAGGACCACAGATCTCATACACAACAATGTACTCTCCGTTCTTCATCTTTGTCCAGACAGGCATGCCCGGCCTTGACGCCGGATGCCCCGGTTCATGGGCCACCCAGATCTCAGGTCCCCAGGTTTTGCCAAAGTCCGGCGATATCTTCTGCGAAATGATCTGGCTATAGGAAGGATCTTCCGTTACATGCACTTCGCTGGCATACATCACGGACAAACGGCCATCATCCAGCATATAGAAATGCGGCTCATACACGCCTTTGTCCGGTTTGCCCAGTTCTCCGGGCTGGCCTTCATTGGCATCAATGGTGCTGAGCTTTGTCCAGCTGCGACCATTATCCGTACTGCGGTAAACATATATGCGGTAGGACTCCTGCCAGCGGACCGAGCGGCAGGACAGCAGGATACTTTTATCCGGCAGCGCTATCAGCTGGGCATTGTCCAGGTCACGGCCCGGATCAGAAAGGGTGGCGACCGGCTTCCAGCTTTTACCATTGTCATCACTCTGCGCCACTTCCAGTTCCAGACCGCCGGCAGGGTCTTTGGCATAACCGTTGTTGCGACTGACAGTATACCCCGCCAGCCAGGTCTTGCCTTTCAGCGGCAGCAGCCTTCCATATTGCGCACCATAGTTGCCATGCCTCCTGCCGCTGGTGCCGCCAGCCTCGGAAACTTTTCCCTTGTCCTCAAACAGGGGCACGTTACGCACTTCAATAGTATCTGTCCAGGTAATGGCTGCCCTATTGTCCTTTTGCTGCGCTGCCACGCCCGTATACAGGAGCGTGGCAGCGGCTATTGATAAAAATTTCATTATCAAAAATTTCAGGTTAAGGTACCATTTTGCAACAAATGCCTTGCTGCAATCATGGTCTATTTTGACGCACTTTCAGTGGCGGTCAGGCTTTTGATCAGCTCCACTTCTTTGGCCCTGTAAGGTTTTCCATCTGTATGGAAGATCTCGTGGAACCACAGTTCAGGCTCACCGGTGTATTGCTTTTTCCAGCTGTCCCAGGCGTACTTGGTCTGGGTTTTACCATCTACCAGGCCCCAGTTCACAGCAGCCACTTTATACTTTTTGGCCACAGGCAGGGAACCTTCAAAATAGCTGTTGTTGCCACGTGCCATGTATTCAGTGCAAAAGAGAGGACGGCCCAGCGGTTGCAGCCATTTGATGCGCTTTTCAAATTCCGCGGCATCATCATAGTTGTGAAAGCTGATCACATCGCTTTGCTCCAGCTGGATCTTTTCAATGGGCTTCCATTTATCCGGTGAGGACCAGTCGCCCAGCCAGACGCCGGAGGTCAGGGGCTGGGAAGGATTCACTGAGCGGGCCCATTCAAAGGTTTGCAGCAGCAGGGGACGGACATATTCTTCTTTATTGGGCAGCTCTACCTTACCATAGGCGGACTCATTGGGATTATCCGGTTCATTCCATACATCCCATAGCAGGATCCGGTCGTCATTGGCAAATTTGGCCACCACACCTTTTACATACGCTTCCAGGCGGGGGTACTGGGTGGAATCCTTCAGCGCTTCATAGCCAGGGCTCTGTACCCAGCCGGAATTGTGTACAAAAGGCTTGGGATCACGCTGCTTGCCTGTTTTGGGGAAAGGATCCCAGCAGGAATCAAACAGCACCAGGATCGGTTTGATATTGTAACGGCTGGCAATAGCCAGGAAAGTGTTCAGGCGCTCTGAAAAACCGGCTGCGTCCTGGTCCCATAACAGGTCCTGCAGGTATACGCGAACGGTATTCATGCCAATACTGGCGGCCCAGCCCAGCTCTTTGCTGATGGTGGCGGTATCAAAAGTAGCAGCCTGGAACATTTCCAGCTGGTTGATGGCCGTGCTGGGAATAAAATTGCAACCAACCAACCAGGGTTGTCTGGCATACCAGGCGTTGGCTTCTTCTTTTGTCCAGATACCACGGGCAGTGACGGAATCAGCCTTGGCGGCCTGCTCATTTCCTTTATTCTCGGCATCATTACAGGCAGTTGCCTGGATCATGACCAGTGCTATCAACAACAGCCAGGAAAGTCGGATCAATTTCATTGTTTACATTTTTTCATAGTTAACTATTCGATGCCCATTAGAGCGGTTGCCGGTATTGCGCTGCCTGCTCACCGGTCTGGCCGGTAAGCAGGCAACACATTACTATGGAACACCTATAACGGGAACCTGTTTGTTTTCACTTACCTGAAAAATATCGGCTCCGCTGCCATTGGCCACAAACTTACAGGCGCTGTAAAGTGTGCGGCGCGGTCCTACCACCGAGGGACTGTAATGCGCATGATAGTACATCATCAGGGTATCGCCCTTCATCACAAACGCATTATGCCCTGTTCCCTGGATATTATTTGATTTGGGGATGATGGGGTTGCCTTCAAATTTGGTAAAAGGTCCCAAAGGTGAAGAAGCGGTTGCATATCCCACATTATAGGCCGGGCTTCTGAAGTCATTGGCCGTATAGAACAAATAATACAGGTTATTGTGCTTTAACAGGGCCGGCGCTTCGGTAACAGGCCACTGTGCGCCGGAGACGATCTCCCAATCCTGGCTTTGTTTGACCACTTCTTTGATGGTATTGTCCTTGACAGACAACCAGTCTTCGTTCAGTTCGGCGCCGTAGGTACGGTTGCCATTATCGAACCGGACAAAATACAGGTAGCTTTTACCATCGGAGTCTACAAACACATGCGGATCGATCTCTTTCTCTGCGTGCAGCGGCTGCTTATCCGTTTGCGTGAACGGCCCTAAAGGAGAACTGCTGGTGGCTACCGCCATATGTTCATTGGCAGTGTAGAACATGTAAAAGGTATTGTTCTTGTAAAATACCTCGGGAGCCCAGAAACCTGCTGTACCGTATGCCTGTCCCAAGGCCAGGGCAAATCCGTTGGCGGCCTTACCTGCAAGGCCTTCCCAGTTCTTTCCATCGCTGGACTGGTATACCGGGATACCTGCGTCCGGGGTGGAGCCGGAAGTGCCATAGAGATAATATTTGCCTTCGTGTTTCAGCACAAAGGGATCGGCCAGCATGACGGGTTGCTTTGCCGGCGTGGTGGGTGGTGGCGTGGTTCCTCCATCATTATTGTCCTTGCCGCACATCACCATGGACACCAGCATCAACGCATACAGTATCATAACGGGTTTCTTCATTATTCCTGTTTATTAGTACTTATCGTTCTGATCAAGGAAGGGGTTGTTCAGTACTTCGGTCTGCGGTATCGGGAGGCGGATATGCTTTCCTACCACAAAGTTGAGGAAGTCCGGATCCCTTTGCGCAACAACATTCACTCTTTCCTGGGTATCCAGATCGCCCCAGCGTTTGAGGTCGGCCCAGCGTACGCTTTCACCACAGAGTTCCAGTACCCTTTCCATTTTCAGGCGTTCGCGGAAAGCGTCTTTGCTGGCCAGGGCTGCGCCGTAGTTTACGGACAGGGGCGCCAGGTTTACACGTTCCCGCACTTCATCCACATAATCTGCAGCGGCGGCTCTCTGATCCAGCTCATTCAGTACTTCAGCATACATCAGGAGTATGTCTGCATAGCGGACCATGCGGTAGTTGTTCTGCGCAAAATAATCTTCATTGCTGCGGTAATAATCGCGCTGGTATTTCCTGAACCAGGCTTCATCATTATTCCATTCCCAGCTGCGGCCGTAGACCTTGTCGCCAAAATCAGCTTCCAGTGCGGGATAGAACAGGGTATAACGGAGCCGGGGATCAACCTTATCGTCCAGGGTCTTTTCTTTCTTGAACTCATTCACCATCCAGTAACGGGCCTGACCATCGCTCCAGCCAATACCGCGGGGGGCAAAGAACTGGGCGCGGTTGCTACCCATATTCTGGTTGGGGTTATCTCCATCACCACCGCCAATATTGGCATCAGAGAACTGGATCTCGAATACAGATTCCCGGTTGTTCTCATTGGTATGGGTGAAATTATCCTGGTAGTTGGTCACCAGTCCATATTTGCCATTGCCTTCACCTGTGAAGAAATAATCCAGGGCAGTCTTAGCTTCGGGCCATTTGTGCTGCTGCATATAGGTCCTGGCCAGGAATGCATTCACTGCGCCTTTTGTAGGACGGCCTACGTTGTTGTCGTCCCATTCTACCGGCAGTACGGGCAGGGCTTCGGTCAGGTCTTTTTCTACCTGTGCCCAGACTTCCGCCAGTGTTTTCTGCGGGGGCAGATCATCGGGTTTGGAAGGCTCCAGCACCACGGGGATCTTTTCCCAGAGAATGGCGGCATAGTAATAATTCAGGGCTCTCAGGAATTTAGCCTGGGCCAGTATGCGTTCTTTTTTGGTATTGTCCGTGAATTCAATCGCCGGAACATAGGCCAGCACCTGGTTGCAGCGATAGATACTTTTGTAGATATCGCGCCAGGTCCAGCTGTTGCCTTCCCAGAAATTGTAGTTCACGTACTGGAAGCGGGTCCAGTCTGCCAGTTCAATCCAGGGACTCTTGCTGAATCCTTCATCTGACGTAAGATCCAGGCGGAAATAGATCCAGCGGGACCAGATGCCGGGTTTGTAGAACATAGCATAAGCTGCATTGATACCCAGCTCTGCATCATTTTCTGTTTTCCAGAACTCTCCCTGCGTAATGGAGTTGGGATTCTCGATCTCGAGCTGATCCTTGCTGCAGGCAGGCAATATGAATGCCAGCAGGCTGATAGCGAGTGCTGACCTTATTAACTGTTTCATATAGTGCAATTAGATACTGTTAAATTGTTTACGATGTCCATTAGAACCCAAAGTTCAGACCTGCAGAATACATCTTCAGCGTGGGGAACTGCATGTTGTAAAAACCTCTCTCAAACATATTCCCGTTATTGAATTCAGGATCCAGGCCGTTGAAGCCGGTAATAGTGATCAGGTTCTGTCCGGACAGGGTGATCTGTGCACTGGAAAAACCGATCCTTTTCAGCAGGGAGGTGGGCAGGCTATAGGACAGGCTGATATATTTCAACCGCATAAAGCTGCCATCTTCCAGCCAGCGGTCTGTATCTCCCCTGGAGTTCAGGTTGGAAGCATACAAAGCGCGGGGGGTGCCGGTATTGGGATTCTCAGGCGTCCAGGGTTTAACACCTGAACGGTAGTTGGAGTTATCGTCAAAGCGATCTACCAGGGCATAGTAGCCATTGTATAAGGTAGATCCAAAGGAGCCGAACCAGTTCATGGTCAGATCAAAGTTCTTCCAGGAAGCACCCATGTTCAGGCCCAGTTCAAAATCTGCCCAGGGACTGCCACGCAGCACTTTATCATCATTGGTGATCTGTCCGTCGCCGTTATGGTCAACATAGCGGATATCGCCGGGTTTGGCAGTGGGCTGGATGATCACGCCATCCTTATTCCTGTAATTGTTGATCTCGTCCTGTGTCTGGAACAGACCGTCTGTCTGCAGCAGGAACCAGGAGGCAGCGGCTGAACCGATGGTGGTCCTGGTAGTGCCGGTGAACACGTCGTTACGACCATAACCCAGGCCCTTCACTTTATTATTCAGGGTGGTCAGGTTAGCAGTAACATAATAATTCACTTCTCTTGCTTTACCATTATAGGTAACAGAGAACTCAAAGCCCTGGTTCTTCAGACTGGCGGCATTTACAGGCGGGTTACCACCGTCATTGCCGGTTGTCATCAGGATGGGCATCTGGTACAGAACGTCTTTTGTATTGGCAATAAAGTACTCTGCGGTGATGGTCACTTTATTGTCCAGGATGCTGGCGTCAACACCAAAATTGCTTTGGGTCAGCGTTTCCCATTTGAGGTTCTCGTTCACGAGCTGCACCTGTGTGCCACCAGGATAAACTCCCTGGTTCCGTCCCATGGCGATAGTAGAGAAGGTATTGATGATAGGCAGGTAATCCCAGTAACCGATACCGCTGGTGCTGCCGAGGGTACCATGGTTAGCGCGGATCTTCAGGTCATTGATCCAGCTTACATCAAAGAAATCCTCCTGGCTGATCCTCCAGGCTGCTGACACGGAGGGGAAAGAACCCCATTGCAGTCCTCTGCCCAGGCGGGAAGAACCATCCCGGCGGATAACGGCATTGAACAGGTATTTTTCGTCGAAGTTATATTCAATCCGTCCGAGGTAGGACATAATGGCTGCTTTCTGCGAATAACCACCTAACTGTGGCGTATTACCCTGGTCAAGCTCCCAGTAATAATTACCGTTGGAGGTATTAAACAGCATATTCCGCTTGGTGCCCCAGATCTGGCCATAATCATCCTTCTGGTAAGTTTGTCCTGCCACTGCATTGACGCTATGCTTACCAAACCGTTTATTGAAGGAGAGGGTGTTTTCCACCAGCAGTGATTGCCACCTGGCCCTGTTCTCGTTGTAGATAGCAGGATCAAAGGCCTGGTTCAGCTGCCAGTTACCCGCTTTGCGTTTGTAGGTATAGTTATCGCTGGAAGTCTCATAACCGAGGTTGATCCGGTATTTCAGCCAGGGAGCCAGTTTCAGCTCACCCCATAAGTTACCACGTACGCGGAAGTTCTCGTTGGAGCGGTCTTCCAGGTCGGCAATAGCTACAGGGTTGGTGCCAAAGGTACGGGCGCGGCTTTCACTGCCATAGCCATAACCACCGGGGTTAGCCGGATCCTTTACAGGTATAGTGGGCAGGAGGCGCACTACATCAATATAAGGGTTGCCGGACATTTCATCGTTCCGGGCATTGCTCAGCGCCAGGTTCTCCCCAAAGCTGAAGATACCTTTTGAACCCTGTGCATTTACGCGAAGGCTCAAACGGTTAAAGCCGGTGCTGATCACCGTACCCTTGTTATCAAAATAGTTGGCGGAAACCATATAGCTGCCATTGTCACTGCCGCCGGAGAAGCTGACGTTATAATCCTGCATGTTACCGGTTTGGAAAGCTTCATCCTGCCAGTCGGTAGTTACATCCAGGTTCAGGTTCTGGCGGGGAACGCCTGCATTGTCATAGGCCATATAGTTCAGGGCCACAAATTCATCCTTACCGGCCAGGTTATAACGGGGTGTAACCTGGATGCTGGATTTGGCGCTGAAGTCCACTTTCATGGGGCCTTTTTTACCTCTTTTGGTAGTGATGATCACTACCCCGTTGGCCGCGCGGGAACCATAGATAGCCGCGGCAGAGGCGTCTTTCAGGATCTGAATAGATTCAACGTCATTGGGATTGAAGTCGCGGTTGGCAGAGGTGATCATACCGTCGATCACGTACAGCGGGCTGGTGCCGGTCAGGTTCTTCAGACCGCGGATCTCTACCCGGGCTTCTGAACCTGGCTGACCGCCGCCACGTACTACTACGCCGCTGGCCAGGCCCTGCATGGCTTCACCAATAGTGGTGGCCTGCCGCTTGGTCACTTCGTTAACGGATACTACGGCCACAGCACCCGTAAGGTCTTTCTTACGCTGGGAGCCATAACCTACTACTACCACCTCCCCAATATCGCTGGCAGCTACCTGCAGCTGCACATCAATGGTAGCCTTACCATTAACGGGCATTTCCGCATCCAGGTAACCTACGCTGCTGAACAGCAGGGTCACCTGTGCGTTTGCTACCTGCAGGCTGTAGTTGCCTTCGGCATCAGTAGCCGTACCGGTGGCAGCGCCTTTCACGGAAATGCTGACGCCTTCCAGGGCCTCGCCTTTGGGACCGGTTACTTTGCCTTTAATTGTGTGTGGAGTCTGTGCTGAAACAAGAGTAGAAAAGAGCATTGCAATCAGCAGAAAAACAGCGTGGGCGGCTTTGCCTGCCTGGAGCTGCATCGGGACGACGATACCATAAAAGGATCGCGTTGAGGACCTTTTTCTCATATTGGCAATATTTGTTAGGATTTTGGTATGTATACCAAATTTCAGGATCGAAATTGGCACTTTCCACTGCATAGGCAATGCCGGATCGTCTCATTTTTTCCTCATTTCGTCTCAACAATCGCAACTGCCTGTTTACCAATCATTCACAACAATCGTGCAGCTTCGGGTAACCATGCGATGTAAAATATTTTAGTGTAAGTTCGTCCCGTCATTATGCGTTTTCCCGCCTGCTATATGAAGGTCCTCCTGTTCCCTTTGCTTACTTTTCTCTTCTTAAGTACAGCAAAAGCACAGTCGTATTACTTCAAGCATTACCAGGTGGAGAACGGTCTTTCCAATAACGCAGTGATCTCCAGTTTGCAGGACCACCAGGGCTTTCTGTGGTTTGGCACCAAGGACGGGCTCAACCGTTTTGATGGCTATTCCTTCAAAGTCTTCCGCAATGAAGCCAGTGATTCCAACAGCATTGGCAGCAATTATATCTACAGCCTGTATGAAACCCGCAGCAATATTTTATGGGTAGGCTGTGACCGCGGGCTCTTTGCCTATGATGCCAATGCAGAGAATTTCCGCAGGGTTTATCAGGCGCCGCTAACCGAAGTGATAGATATCCAGGAAGATGGCGGGGGCGCACTGTGGTTCATCTCCCGGCAGGTATTGTATTACTACCATCCGGCAACAGGCATTTTCAAAGCCTATGACCAGCCCCATCACCTGCGCGTCACTTCCGTCTGCGCCCTGGCTAACGGCGACCTCTGGGTATCTTCGGTTGATGGTACCCTTCACCGCCTCCTGAAATACGGCCCTTCCGCTACCGGCTACAACGTGCTGGACTCCACGCGGCACTCCGTCAATAACTGGATCGAAAAGATCTATGACGCCGGCAGGGGCAATATCCTGGTAGGCACCTCCCGGCAGGGGGCCCGGATCTTTGATACCCGCACCAACAGCAACCGGAATATCCTCAGCTATTCCACCCATGAACCGGAGATCTTTGTCCGGGATTTTATCCGGCAATCAGAAAACGAATGCTGGATCGCCACAGAATCCGGCATCTATATCTATAATGAAAGCACCGGCCAGGCCGTCAATCTCCGGAAGGATTATAACAACCCCTACTCTATCTCCGATAATGCCGTGTATACATTTTGCCGGGATAAGGAAGGCGGTATCTGGGCAGGCACCTATTTCGGCGGCATGAATTATTACCCCAGGCAATACACGAGCTTCAGGAAATACTTCCCGGAGAAATGCGGTAATTCCATCAGTGGCAATGCCGTCCGGGAGATTGTGCGGGATGAGACAGGCAACCTCTGGATAGGAACAGAGGATGCAGGACTGAATAAACTGGACCTTTCGTCAGGCAGCTTCTCTCATTATACCAGTGCGCAGCCCAACCGGGTATCGCCTTCCAATATCCATGGCCTGCTGGTACATGGTCATGAATTATGGGTAGGCACTTTCCATCGCGGGCTGGACGTACTGGACACCAGGACCGGCAAATTATTGCGGCATTACTCTGCCGCCACCCATAACCTGCGCAGCGAATTTGTCTACTGCTTCCTGAAAACAAGACAGGGCAGGATCATTGTAGGGACAGACCAGGGGCTGAGCTATTATAATGAGCAGACAGATAATTTTGACCTCATTGATGCGGCGCCCATTAATTTTTACACCATCCTGTATGAAGACCGGCTGGGCAATATCTGGGCCGGCACCTATGCCGACGGCGTCTATTGGTTCAACCCCCATACAGGCCATGGCGGCCATTTTGGCTATGAGCCCGGTAAGGCAGGCAGCCTTGCCGCCAACCGCGTCAACTGGGTATTTGAAGACAGCCGGCAGCAATTATGGATCGCTACTGAAGGGGGCCTCTGCAAGCTGAACCCCGCCACCCATCGGTTCACCAACTATACCACTAAAGAAGGTTTCCCCAGTAATATCATGTATGCCGTACTGGAAGACCGTCAACAGCATTTCTGGGTCAGCAGCTCCAAAGGCCTCGTCCGCTTTACGCCTGACAACGGCAATATCAACGTATTCACCAGGTCTAACGGACTGCTGAGCGACCAGTTCAATTACAACTCCGCTTACAAGGATCCCCTTGGCAGAATGTATTTTGGTGGCGTAAAAGGACTGATCAGCTTTCACCCGGATGAGTTCATCCCCAATAATTTTGTACTGCCGGTGTACATTACCGGTTTCCAGGTGTACGACCAGGAGCTGGCCATCAACAAAGCAGGCTCGCCCCTGCACCAGTCCATCACCTTTACCAGGTCCATCACGCTGGCGCATAACCAGAGTTCTTTCAGCATCGACTTCGCCGCCCTCAGCTATACCTCGCCGGACATGACGGAGTACGCCTATAGAATGGACGGACTGAACAAAGACTGGAGCTACCTGAAGACCAACCGCAAAGCCTATTTCACAGAACTATCCCCCGGCACTTATACGTTTACCGTAAAGGCCCGCACCGGTGGCGGCCAGTGGCATTGCCAGCCAGCCAGCCTGGAGATCAGGATACTGCCCCCTATCTGGGCCAGCCCCTGGGCTTACCTGTTATACGCCGTAGTTATTATAGCTACCGTCCTGCTGCTGCTAAGCAACTATCACCGCAGAACGGAGGCCAAGAACCGCCGTAAACTGCAAATGCTGGAACACGAAAAAGAAAAAGAGATCTACCAGTCGAAAATTGAATTCTTCACCAATGTGGCGCATGAGATCCGGACACCGCTCACCCTGATCAAAGGGCCTATGGAGAAGATCATGAAACAGATTGACGCCGTACCCCAGGTCAGCAATAACCTGCATATCATGAAACGGAATACCGACCGCCTGCTGGACCTGACCACGCAGCTGCTGGATTTCCGGAAAACCGAGACCAACGGCTTCAGCCTGAATTTTGTACAGGCCAATATCGCCCACCTGCTGACCGATGCCTATGTACGCTTCAAACCTACCGCAGAGCAGAAAAAACTGGCCTTCAACATCGCTGTACCGCCACAGTTCAACGCCTACGTGGACAAGGAAGCATTTAACAAGATCCTGAGCAACCTGCTGGACAATGCCGTTAAATATGCGGCCGGCCGCGTGGATATCCGGCTGGAGGTCCCGGCTGAGCAGGAAGAGCAATTCCGCGTGACCGTCAGCAATGATGGTTACCTGATCCCCGCAGAAATGAAGGAAAAGATCTTTGAAAGCTTTTTCAGGATCAAAGAGAACGATAAACAATCCGGCACCGGCATAGGGCTGGCGCTCGCCCGCTCACTGGCCGAACTGCATAGAGGCACCCTATACCTGAAAACCCCGATGGAAGACCTGAATGTATTTGTGCTGGAACTCCCTATACACCAGAAAATAGAATTTAATCTAAGCCGATGAAACCTGTAGTATTACTTGTGGACGATAACCAGGATATCCTTGAATTCATTTCAGACGACCTCAACGAAAAATATACGCCCCTGGTAGCCCTCAACGGGCAGGACGCGCTGGAGCAGCTGCAGCAGCAGGCCGTACAGCTGGTGATCAGTGATATTACCATGCCGGTCATGGATGGTTACGAGCTCTGCCGGACCATTAAATCCAACCTGGAATACAGTCATATTCCCGTGATACTGCTCACAGCCAGGAATACCCTGCAATCCAAAATTGAAGGACTGGAACTGGGCGCCGACGCCTATATTGAAAAACCTTTTTCGCCGGAACACCTCCAGGTACAGATCGCCAACCTGCTGTCCAACCGGAATAAGATCAGGCAGTATTTTGCCAGCAGCCCGCTGGTAAATATCAAGACCATCGCCTACTCAAAATCCGATGAGCAGTTCCTGACAGCCCTCAATGAGGCCATTTACCAGAATATAGAGAACCTGGAACTGAGCGTGGAACACCTGGCGGATTGTATGAACATGAGCCGCGCCACCTTATACCGGAAGATCAAAGAGATCTCCGACCTCACCCCAAATGAGCTGATCAATATCACCCGCCTGAAAAAAGCCGCCGAGCTATTGGCGGAACAGGAGTACAAGATCTATGAAGTGGCTGAGCTGACCGGCTTCAGCTCGCAGACGCATTTTGGCCGGAATTTCACCAAACAGTTCGGGATATCGCCTATGGAGTACATGGCGCTGAAGAAAGAGGAGAAAAAGAAATAGGCGCCGGGAACAGCTTTAACAGCCTTCCCCGACGCCCATTGATCATTATGCTGATCAGACCCGGTAGGTCACTGCATTAATATTCATACCCGCACCTACGGAAGCAAACATCACCACATCCCCGGCCTGCACGGAATGGTCTTCCACCTCGCCTTTCAGTACCAGGTCGTAAAGGGTAGGCACAGTAGCCACAGAGCTGTTGCCCAGCCAGTGAATGCTCATGGGCATGATCAGCTCAGGTATTTCTTTAATGCCATAGAGCTGGTAAAATGCTTTGAGAATGGCCTCATCCATTTTTTCATTGGCCTGGTGAATAAAGATCTTTTTGAGATCCGTGATCGGCAGACCAGTCTTGTCAAAACATTCTTTCATGGCCTTCGGCACATGGCTCAGGGCATATTCATACACTTTCCGGCCTTTCATCTTGATATAACGAACGTCAGGATCAGTATCCGGCGCATAGGAAGATCCGAAGTTGATGAAAAAGGTCTCTTCAACACAATCAGAGCGGGAAGCGGTGCTCAGGATACCGGCATCGCCGGTTGCTTCCCGGAATTCCAGCACTACGGCGCCGGCGCCATCGGAAAAGATCATGCTGTCCCGGTCATGGTGATCCAGCTGGCGCGACAGCGTCTCTGCGCCAATCACCAGGCATTTCTTTGCTACACCCGCCTTGCAGAAGGCATCGGCCTGGATCAGTCCCTGCACCCAGCCGGGGCAGCCGAACATGATATCATAGGCCACACAGTTAGGATTGCGGATGCCCAGCTTGTGCTTCACACGGGAAGCCAGGGAAGGCACACTGTCCGACTGGATAGTATTGGCTTTTACATCCCCATAGTTGTTGGCCACAATTAGCTGGTCAAGGGTTTCGGGATCAATACCGCTGTCCCGGACGGCTTCTTCCGCTGCCAGTGCGGCCAGATCGGAAGTCACCATCTCTGCGGTAGCATACCGGCGTTCGTGGATGCCGGTGATCTGACGGAACTTGTCAATAATTCTTTTGTTAGGCTGGTCAATTGGCTGAAGATAATCGGAAAAGAAAATCCCCCCTTCAAAATCAGCGTTGGATTTGATGACGGGGGGAATATACTTTCCGGTACCTGTAATAACGGATCTATTCATATTAACTTGTTAATTGGGGCAAGCAACATCAATGTTTATTTATTGACATTCTGCTGAAAGCGACGCGGTTTCCTTCCGCCCTGTCCGTGATGGTGAGAAGGTCTTTGAGGCCTCGCAGCAGGTTGCGGACGCGAAGGTAAGGGAGTATTTTGTTGCGGCGCAGAAAATTCATTGAAGGGATGTTCAGCTATAACAGGAATGCGCACCCCGGTCAGTTTCTGGATATCGTTCAGCATGCTCCGGTCCTCAGGATCGCAGAAGGAAATAGCTACCCCGCTGGCGCCGGCCCGGCCTGTCCGGCCAATCCTGTGCACATAGGTTTCTGCTACATCCGGCAGCTCATAGTTGAACACGTGCGTCAGTTCATCAATATCAATACCGCGGGCGGCAATATCGGTGGCTACCAGCACCCGGATCTCCCGGGCCTTGAACTGGCTGAGCGCCCGCTGGCGGGCATTCTGCGACTTATTCCCGTGAATGGCCTCTGCCGAAACACCATATTTCTTTAATATTTTGGCCAGTTTGTCCGCACCATGTTTGGTACGGGAAAATACCAGCGCTGTGGGGATCTGCTGCCCGTTCAGTACATCCAGGAGCAAGGCCACTTTATTCTTCTTCTCCACAAAATACAGGGACTGCTGCACGGTCTGGGCGGTAGAAGAAACAGGGGTCACTTCCACCTTCACCGGGTCCTTCAGCAGGGAGTCCGCCAGTACGCGGATCTGCGGAGCCATGGTAGCAGAGAAAAACAGGGTCTGCCGCCTGGCAGGTACTTTGGCAATGATCCTTTTTACATCATGGATAAAGCCCATATCCAGCATACGGTCCGCCTCATCCAGGATGAGGTAGCTGATATGCTGCAGGCTGATCAGCTGCTGTTGCAGCAGGTCCAGCAGGCGGCCGGGCGTGGCCACCAGGATATCCACTCCCTTACGGAGGGCGGCTACCTGGTTTTGCTGGGATACACCGCCAAAGATCACGGTGGAGCGCAGGCTGGTGAACTGTCCATACGCCTCAAAGCTTTCCTGCACCTGCAGGGCCAGCTCACGGGTAGGGGTCAGCACCAGGACTTTGATCACGGGACGCTGGGCCGCATGACCAGCCGCTTTTTTCTCTTCATGCAGCAGTTGCAGCACGGGAATAGCAAAAGCAGCCGTTTTACCGGTGCCGGTACGGGCGCAGCCAAAAATGTCCCTGCGCTGTAAAATGACGGGGATGGCCTGGGCTTGTATTGGGGTGGGTTCGGAATAACCTTCTTTATCGAGGGCCTGCAATACAGGCTCAATAAGATTCAATTGTTTGAATGACAAAACTGTTCTTTTTATGTGATAAAATGTTGATGGTAAGCTCTCTGCCTCATTGGCGATAGTTTACCCGGCTTACGATCTAACCTTCACAAATGTTGAATGCGTGGGAATCAAAATAGGTGATGGGAGAAAATTAAGTATTTCAAAGATACGAATTATGGCACAAATGGTTGCATGGGGGGTAAATGGGCCCGCGGGCCAGGGATTTTGGGACGAACCAACTTACAGGCCTTCTGTCAGCTTCTCCATGACCACATAGACAGCCGGGCAGAAACTGGCATTTTTCAGGGTGATGGCCGGCCTTTTCAGCAGCACATCCTCATCCGTATAGGGGAAACGATGGCAGTCGGAAGGCCTGTCGGCATAGATACTGCAATAGTTGTCAGCGCCCAGGAAGGGGCAGGGCGTTGATTTCACCACATAGTCCCCGTCTTCATCCAGGCGGAGATAGGCGTCAATAAAAGCGCCTTCTTTCATGCGGAGCAACTTGCTGATACGCTTGATATCCGGAGTTTTGAAGCGGGGCGAGTAGTTCTTGCAGCAGGCGGCGCACCGGAGGCAGTCGATCCCGCTGAAAGCCTGCTCGTGCAAATCGGGCAATTGCTTCAGGACCTTGTTCTTATCCGCCTGTTTCAGGAATTGTTTATAGACCTTCTGCCGGAGGGCAGCTTTGCGCTTCCATTGCTTTCTTTCCAGTTCCTCCACCGTGGAGCCTATATCCGCTGATTTATCCCCCACAAATAATTAAAATTGAGTTAAGAATAGGGCCGGGACTGCAAAATTACAGCTTCAACCGGCACCGGCTGGTACTTTTTTTGAATAGTTTAGCGTATGGGTACACTTCAGGAACAGCTTATCGTGCTGATCAGCACGCCCCTGTACGCTATTGTGATCGGCCTGGAAATACTGCTCAGCAATATTCACCATAGCCGCAGCTATACCTGGCGGGATACCTTCCACAACTTTTCCCTGAGCCTCCTGTCCGGCGGTACCGATCTGCTGATGAAAGGCGTCAGCCTGGCTGTACTGGCTGCCTGCTTTACACACCGGTTCTTCACCCTGCCCATCCACTGGTGGTACTGGCTTGTCCTTTTACTCCTGGTAGACGGTATGCATTACTGGCTGCATCGCCTGGGGCACCAGTGCCGCTTCTTCTGGGCCGTACATGTCAACCACCATTCTTCGGAACATTTCAATTTCACCACCGGCTTCCGGGCCGCCGTATTTGAGCCACTATACCGCTTCCTGATCTTTATCCCCATCGCCCTGCTGGGCTTCCGCCCGCTGGATATCCTGTTGGTATTTGCCCTGGGCGAGATCTGGGCCATCCTCACCCATACAGAAAAAGTGGGTAAACTGGGCTGGCTGGAATATATCCTGGTCACCCCCTCTCATCACCGCGTTCACCATGCTTCCAATACCCGGTACCTGGACCGCAATATGGGTTCCGTATTCATTATCTGGGATAAGCTTTTCGGCACTTTCCAGCGTGAGCTGCCGGCCACTCAGTATGAGCCTATCCGTTATGGCCTCACCAGCCAGCCGGAAAAGTTTTCCGTGCCAGGCCTCATTTTCCATGAGTGGAAAGGCATCTGGAAGGATCTGGGAAGAAGGGAACTGGGCTGGAAGCAGAAACTGGGTTACCTGTTCGGGCCGCCAGGCTGGAGCCATGATGGCAGCAGGCATACCAGTAACCAGCTCCGGGCTTCGGCCAAAGAGCAGGCTGGGACGGCAGGCAATCCGGACAGTTCTTCTTTGGTTCGTCCCCAATAAAAATAACCGGGGCGCCGCCGGATCAATGACCGAACATGCGCAGGAAATAACGATAGAAATACCAGCTCTGGGAAATATACAGCGAGACCATCAGTAAGGAAAAAAGCGCCCAGCCGCCAATGGCCAGCAGGCTTACCCCAAAGGATCTCAGTCGCAGCCCCGTGGTCCGCAGCAACAGGAAGCCGTTCATTCCCCACATCAGGTAGAGGGCGTGGAGCAGCAGTCCGGCCAGCACTATGTAAAAATAACCCGGTGTTCCCCGCAGCAGGGATTGCAAAGGAAAGATCAGCAGCCCGAAGAACAGGTTATTGAAGGCTATGAACAGCATATTGGCCGTCAGGTGTTCCGCATAGTTGTAGCCTTTCCGCCGAAAGAAAAGCCAGGTGATCCCACTGATAAAAGGCAGGGCGATCATGGCCACCAGGTTGCCATGCTTGCTCATAAACCCCGAAGCAGTGGCTGCCCGGCCGATGGTAGCAATATACTGCTGCCGGCCGGCCTCCGAAGGGATCCGGGCCAGTATGGCGGGATCAGGTTCCAGGATGGGGCCGGTTTTGGTAAAAATGGAATTGGACAGCACAAAAACGGCCATCACCAGCAGGAAGAATGTAAAAGGATTGAAATATTTTTTGCGCTGGCCGGCCATATATTCCCGCGCTACGGTGCCCGGCTGGAGGGCCAGCTGCTTCAGCAAATGGAAAATGCCTTTGTCGGCATGGGTAAACGCATGGAAGCCTTCATGAAAAAAATGCGCAAGTGTAATCCGGTGAATTGCTGCTTTTTGCCCGCAGTGGGCGCAATACGACTGGCCGGTTGCCAGTGGCTGGTAACAGTTCAGACAGTTAGCTGGATGCATAGGTAAAAGGTTGGAAGAAGCTGAAAATAAGCAATAATTGGCTGTTTTACAAGTGTTTTCCCCATACAATCCACCCTTTCTGCAAACACCTGTTAGTATGGCTGAATCATCCTAACTTTGCGGGGCTTTTCAAATCCTCAGCATTTAGAAAACAGTAATCCACAATATGAATTTGTTCGAACAGCAAAACTCCGAATTTATCGGCCGTCATATCGGACCCAATGAAACCGAGACCCGGCAGATGTTGCAGACCATTGGTGAACCGGGACTGGACAACCTGGTGAACAAAACCGTGCCCTCCGCTATCCGCATGGGTCATTCCCTCGCCGTCCCCGGCGCTATCAGCGAGCATGAATACCTGCAGCTGATCAAGGATATTTCCCTCCGGAACAGCGTCAGCAGGAACTATATTGGCCAGGGGTACTATGATACCATTACGCCCAGCGTGATCCTGCGCAATGTTTTCGAGAACCCAGGCTGGTACACCCAGTATACGCCCTACCAGGCGGAGATCTCCCAGGGCCGCCTCGAAAGCCTGCTGAACTACCAGACCATGGTGGCTGACCTGACCGGTCTGCCCATTGCCAACGCCTCCCTGCTGGATGAGGCTACTGCCGCCGCAGAAGCAATGACCATGTTCTTCAACGCCCTCAACAAAGACCACGAACATATCACCCGTCCTAAATTCTTTGTGGACAATGATACCTTCCCCCAGACAAAGGACGTACTGCTCACCAGGGCCCGCCCGGTAGGCATCGAGATCGTGTTTGGCGATTACCGCCAGGCCCAGCTCGATAACCAGTACTTCGGGGCGCTGGTACAATACCCCAACGACAAAGGTTCTGTAGAGGACTACCGGGATTTCATCCAGGCAGTACACCAGGTGGACGCCTATGTAGTGATGACCACGGACCTGCTGGCCCTCACCCTGCTCACCCCACCCGGCGAGTTAGGTGCTGACGCCGCCTGCGGCTCCGCCCAGCGCTTTGGCGTTCCCCTCGGCTTTGGTGGCCCCCATGCTGCTTTCTTTGCCGTGAAAGATGATTTCAAACGCAGCATCCCCGGCCGGATCATCGGCGTCAGCATTGACGCCCAGGGCAATAAAGCTCTGCGTATGGCCCTCCAGACCAGGGAACAGCATATCAAACGCGAGAAAGCCACTTCCAATATCTGTACCGCCCAGGCCCTGCTGGCCAATATGGCCGCCATGTACGCCGTGTTCCACGGACCGGACGGACTGAAAAATATTGCCAAACGCGTAACCGTCCTGGCCAACGCCATGGCTGAAGAGCTGGAAGCAGAAGGGTACGACCTGGTAGCAGAGACCGTCTTCGATACCGTAGTGTTCAAAGCGCCCAACGTAGCTGAGATCCGCCAGAAAGCCGAAGCGGCAGGTATTAATTTCCGTTATTACGAGAACAACCTGGTAGGCATTGCCCTGGATGAGACCAGCACCCTCTCTGAAGTACTGGATATCCTGCTCCTGCTGGACCAGCCCAATGAGCACAGCGTTGCCGGTTTCAGCATCGACGAAGAGGCTGGCCTCTATCACCTGCCCGCCAGTCTCACCCGGACATCGCCCTTCCTGACCCATCCGGTATTCAACACGCATCACAGCGAGACGCAGATGATGCGCTACCTGAAACGCCTGGAAAATAAAGACCTTTCCCTCAATACTTCCATGATCTCCCTCGGCAGCTGCACCATGAAGCTCAATGCCGCCAGTGAGATGATCCCCCTGAGCTGGTCGCACTGGAGCAAGATCCATCCTTTTGCCCCCGCTGATCAGACCGGCGGTTACCAGCAGGTAGTGGATGAGCTGAGCGATTACCTCTGCCAAATCACCGCTTTTGACGCCTGCAGCCTGCAGCCCAATAGCGGCGCCCAGGGTGAATACGCCGGTCTCCTGGTGATCAGGGCATATCATGAAAGTCGCAACGAAGGCCACCGCAAGGTCATGCTGATCCCCATCAGCGCCCATGGCACCAACCCTGCCAGCGCCGTTATGGCCGGTATGAAAGTAGTAGTGGTAAAAGCCCTGGAGAACGGGTACATTGATGTGGCCGACCTGAAAGCCAAAGCCACCCAGTACAGCAATGAACTGGCCGGTATCATGATCACCTACCCCAGCACCTACGGTGTGTATGAGGAAACCGTTAAAGAGATCACCGACATCATTCACCAGCACGGTGGACAGGTATATATGGATGGCGCCAATATGAACGCCCAGGTAGGACTTACCGCTCCCGGCCTGATCGGCGCTGATGTATGTCACCTCAACCTGCACAAGACCTTCGCTATCCCCCACGGCGGCGGCGGTCCCGGCATGGGCCCCATCTGCGTGAAGCAACACCTGGCGCAGCACCTGCCCGGCCACGTATCCTTAGGTGCCAAGAGCACGCAGGAAACCGCCGTCAGTGCTGCTCCCTACGGCTCCGCCTCCATCCTGCTGATCAGCTATGCCTATATCCGCATGCTGGGTCATGAAGGACTGAGAAAAGCCACTGAATACGCCATCCTCAATGCCAACTATATGCGGTCCCGCCTGCAGGAGCAGTTTGATATCCTGTACCTGGGCAGCAACGGCACCTGCGCACATGAATTCATCATTGACCTCCGCCCCTTCAAAAAGAGCGCCGAGATTGAAGCAGAAGACATTGCCAAACGCCTGATGGATTATGGCTTCCACGCCCCTACCCTCAGCTTCCCCGTACCGGGCACTATTATGATTGAGCCCACAGAAAGCGAGGACAAAGCGGAGCTGGACCGCTTCTGCGATGCCATGCTGGCCATCCGCGAAGAGATCCGCGCCATTGAAGAAGGCAAGGCCGATAAAAAAGATAATCCGCTGAAGAACGCACCACATACACAGTTTGTGATCTGCTCCAGCAACTGGGAACATAGTTATACCCGCGAACAGGCCGCTTTCCCGCTGGCCTATATCCGGGAGAACAAGTTCTGGCCCAGCATCGCCCGTGTTAACAACACCCATGGCGACCGTAACCTGATCTGTACCTGCGAGCCCGTTTCCGCTTATGCAGAAGCCGAGGCTAATTAAGCAGCACATCGAAAAGCCAAACCCATAGTTTTAGGAGAGCCCCGCAACAGCGGGGCTTTTTTGTTGAGCGGGGTCAATTTTTTTGCGAATAAACATCTATGTTAGGTAACATATACGTACATTCGCACATGTCAGCATATGAAAGATACCAGTTGATCAACTTTTCACAGGAAGCCAATACTTATGATTTTGAAAGTGTGGGACCTAAAGGAAAAATTCAAAAATCTGTACACCTTTATCCTATGGAAAGTGAAAATGTCTTTCTTCTTTCCTTTGGGAACCTATTGGAAGACGGGTCACTTGACGACCTATCTACGAACGACAATAGAGACAGGAACAAAATACTGGCAACCATTGTCTATATCATTGATCAGATCACGGAACGCAGGCCTGAGCTGATCCTGTTCTTTAACGGAAGTACCCCAGCCCGAACCAGGCTTTATCGAATGGCTATATCCTTAAATTATGCCGAGCTTTCAAGAAAATATATGATCAGGGGATTTACAGAAGAAGGGAAGCTGGAAGTTTTTCGGCTACAGGTATCCTATATATCCTTTTTGATTCATCGTAAATAAAAACTAAATTTGACTATATGAAAGATGTAAAAAAACAGACACTATTTCAATTCCTCATCGAAAAAGGTTTTCGATATAAAAAGGAGTTGGATAAATATGACCACGTCAACGTATCACCCGATAAGGTAGCTTTTGGTAACAAACTACTGAAAGGCATAAAGCTTCCTCGCCTTATTGTTAAATGAGCCTGCAAAGCCAGTCCTTTGTTTCACAAACATTTTAAAACGCTTGTTATGTGCAAAGAAAAAAAACTACACCTTGGCTGGCTTTCAATGCCCTCTATGTTACGGTGTATAGGCAGTATCTTTGACCTGTCGGGAAACTCTCTTTCTATTGATCTTCCAAAAGACCCTGCCCAGGCAGACCTTGAGGCTATAAGAAGTGACTGGGAAGCTATCGGAGAGGACTTTAGAAAAATAATATCTTATTAGTATACCAAGCCTTTACCACAAAAAAAATCCGCCTTCCGGCGGATCAACTATTTTCGATCAAACTGAATCTTACAGCTCGTCTCCCTCTTTTCTCTCTTCTACAAAATAGACAGGTTATTCTGCCTGAACAACACACAGAAAGGATACTCACGCCCCATAGCATTCAAATTAGCTACAAACTCTTCTGTAGGTGGGCCCTTTGCTTCGGGGGCACTCATGAAAACCGGTGTGGGGGTGTTGGTCACCTGCTCGCGATTACGGACTTCTTCAGCGGCAGTCTGCCTTTTTACGTTCTTTTTCATACGCCATAAGATTTTAATGGTTGATCGATTAGAATTCCAATACTGTACACTGTTCATGTAGCAGTTACACAATTTCATATAGCAAAAAAAATCGATGGAAACTTTTTTCGTATGGCAGCCGGGTAATGTTGACTATTAAGAGGGGGAAACGGATTGGAGTACTTTGCGAACCTCCACAAAGATAGCAAAAAAGGCTTTTGGGTTGCCAGCCCTTAAAAATATTTCGGCTAATAGTTTGTTAACGGTCGGCGCAACCGCTACCGGCCCCCTTCTGAAGGCACAGTTTTTATGCTTTTTCCTGAAAAAGTATCTATGAAGATCACCAAAAGTATCCAGCAATGCATCGACGCCTGCCTGGCCTGTGCCTTCGCCTGCGAACGCTGCGCTACCGCCTGCCTCACTGAGGAGGAACAGCTTCCCATGCTGACCCGCTGCATCTCCCTGGACCGGGAATGCGCCGCCGTCTGCTTCACTACGGCCAAGGTAATGTCCATGCAGGGTGAACATATGGAACAGCTGGGCCAGCTCTGTGCAAAGATCTGTGACGCCTGTGCCGCAGAATGCGAACGCCATGCTCAGATGGGGCACTGTAAAGCCTGTGCAGACGCCTGCCGCGCCTGCGCCCAGGCCTGCCGCCAGCTGGAAATGGTAGCCTGATAACTGCTGGCACAACTTTTTTTACTGACTACAGAAACAGCACGTTATGAAAAAGACCAATAAACCGGCCAGTCCCGCCAACAGCCGGGAACAGGACCTTACTGATCCCAAAAGAGGCCAGCAGCGAAAGGAACCGGAAGAAAGCGATGAGGAAGCCAGGGACCTGCTGGACGACGATAAGGAGGAACCTATTGACGATGAAACCGATATCTCCGATGAAGAGCTGGACCTGCTGGACGCCGCCGGCACTACCGATGAGGACGATGCCAGGATCCGGCGCAGCGGTAAGCTCGACAGCTTTGATGAGGACGGTGACCCGCTCAACGAAAAAGGCTTCGGGGAAGATATTTCCGGGGACGACCTGGACGTACCCGGCAGTGAAGCCGATGACGACAATGAGGCCATCGGGGAAGAAGATGAGGAAAACAATCCCTATAGCGTGGACGAAGAGAACGAAGACGATGAACGCTCCTGATTCAATGGCACAACACCAACACAAGCCATTATACTTTATACTGTACCTACATTTCGCAACCTCCAATAAAAAAGGTGTACCGGAAAACCGGTACACCTTTTTCTTTTCCCTGGCTCAGTGACCGTAACCGGTCTCCCGCCTCGGGATATCAACAATTCCTTAGTTGAAATTCTTAATGAGACCAATAGTGGGCACATAAATGCCGGTAGAATCTTTCTTACCCCTCAGGTAAAAAGTATATACCGAACCTGCAGGCATGTCCACGTTACTGGTTGTAGTGGCAATCACTTCATCTGTCCCGGCCACTTTAGCCGTCAGCTTGTAATTACCGGAAGCTATGGAAGTGAATTCATTGTAGGGATTGCTATTGCCTACGTTGTCTTCCAGCCTGCGGAAACTGGAGACCTTGGAATCACCAATGAAAAAGTCTACAGCCTCTACACCCATGCCATAGTTCCAGAAGCGGTAATTGGCCTTGGTGGTCTGTACGTTGGTGAAATTATCGCTGACTTTTGCAGCCCTACCGATCCCCTCTTCATCATTGTACAGGACCAGGGAATATGCCAGGAGGGAATCATAGAGTGCATTGGGTACTTCAGCCACCAGGCTGTCGCCACCATATTTCTTGAATTTAACGCCAAAAGTGCCGGGTTCTACTGTAGCATAGGTACCGGAACCGCTGTTATAGCCAAAAGCAGTGCTGGATACCCTGGTATCCTTGAAATAAAGGTCTACCGAAGGCAGCGTAACGCCCAGGTGTACGAAATTAATATAGGTCAGCTTTTGGGCCGGGGTGTTGCTGCCGCTCTTCAGACAGCCTGTTAACCCAAAGGCCAGCAGAATAACCACACTCATGCCAGCCAGGAAACGATACTTGTTTTTTAACACTGTATTAAATTTTAGTCCTTGGTAATGAATTTCTTGCTCAATTAACCGTCCGCAATGTACCAATTGTTACGGTGTGCAGGGAAAAGACAAGATTTGGGAAATGACCGTTGCATCTTCCCCGCCCCCAAAATCAACAAAAAACCCCGGAAAGATCTCCCGGGGCCTGTAAAATTATTGATAAGGAATTATTTACCTGAAATTGAAGCTGCTGCGCATCCGGCTGTTCAGGGTAGCCGGGCTCCAGGAGCCGGGAACAATGATCCGGCGGATGGTATACAGGGGATCCTGGTTGTCCCGGGGCGCATACAGCTGGAAGGCTGCCAGCAGTCCGCGCTTTTGCAGCTCCGGGATAGCCGGCTGGTTCCAGAGGCCAAAAGGATAGGCGAAATATTTCACCGGTTTGCCCGTAATGGTTTCCAGCTGGCGGGAGGGCTTTTCTATCTGGGTGACCCAGTCGTCCCCCTGGTACTTCTTTACGTTATGGTGGTCCCAGGTATGGGAGCCGATGGTATGCCCTTCATCCGACAACTGCTTCACCTGTTCCCTGCTCATATAACGAGGCCTGCCCAGGGATACGGTCATCACAAAGTACACGCCTTTGAATCCATATTTTTTCATCTCCGGAGCGGCTACGGTGAACTGGTCCAGGTCTGTATCATCATAGGTCAGCATGACCGGTCTGGCCGGCAACGCCGCTCCTGTATTGAGGTAATTGTACAACTGGTCCGGCGAGATGGTATGATACCCGCTATCGGCCAGCATTTTCAGCTGCGCTTTGAACGCATCTACCGGTACAATATAATCACGGGCTGTTTTGGAATCGGTAGGCTTCCAGTCGCGGATCTGGTGGTAACAAAGCACCGGCACTTCCGGGCGGGCAAGGATGGTAACCGCATCGGCCACCTTTATCTTGTCCGGGTCAATGGACGCATCTGTGGAGGTTGGCGCTTCGGGTTCAGCTGCAGGACTGGTAACAGCCACTACGGCGGCTTTGGCATCGGTAGACATTTCACAGCTGTTGAACAAAGGGGCGGCAAACAGCAGAACGGCCGCAAGGCCATAGCAGGTCATTGATCGGGGCATAGAGGTTATCATAGTGCGGGGCAATAAAAATAGCTGTGTATAAAACGGCCGCAATTTACAAATTGTTGTGATCCACCTGTAATTTCGCAACCAGTCAATACGATGGAGATCAAAGATTACTATACTATCCTGGAGGTAAGACCTACCGCCAGCGGAAAGGATATCAAAACTTCTTTCCGGCGGCTGGCATTGAAATACCATCCGGATACCAATAACGGCAATGCACTGTCGGAAGCGCTGTTCCGCGAAGTGCAGGAAGCCTATGCCGTTCTTTCCGATCCGCAGCAGCGCGAGGAATACAACTACAAGCGCTGGTACAACCGGAGTATTGGCGAAGGCTTCAGAGAGCAGGTTGTTACACCTGCTGCACTGGCGGCCGAAAGCCAGAAGCTGCAGCAGTACGTCGGGAACATGAATATCTTCCAGGTAGATTATGCATCGCTGAGCTATCATATCCGCCAGCTGCTCACGGAAAGCAACCTGGCTATCCTACGGGAAGGGAAAGAGCTGCCTGTTAACCGCCAGATCATCCGTTCCCTGCTGATGGCGGCTGCGCCGCTGCCATTGCCGTACGCCGTACCGGTTGCCGGACTGCTGGAACAGCTGGCCGCTGATGACGCCACTACCCTGCGGGAGATCCGGCATTTCCTGCAGGAGAAAAAAGCGCATGCAAACTGGGACAAATACAAATGGGTGGTGGTGCTGTCAGTGACCGCCTTACTCTGCCTGCTGATCTTCCTGGTGGGTCGCTGACGGGCTACCCCTCAATCTCACTCAATTCCAGCCAGCGCAGTTCCTTTTCATCCAGCAGGTTGCTGATCTCCCCGATACGCAGGGAGAGCTGCTGCAATTCATCAAAAGGGGCGGCGCCGCTGTTGAGCTTTTCCGTCACCTGTTCTTTCTCGCGACTGAGGTCGGCCATTTCTTTTTCCAGCAGTTCAAACTCTCTTTTTTCCTTATAGCTCATCTTCCTTTTTTCGACGGGCTTGCCGGCAGGGACCGGGGCCGCTTTCTCTTCAGGCCTGGGCGCCGCTGATGCAGCAGCTTCTTCTGTCTTTTGGGTGATGCGGTACTGCGTATAGTTGCCGGGATAATCCCTGACCACACCATCGCCTTCAAACACAAAAAGATGGTCTACCAGCCGATCCATAAAATAACGATCGTGGGAGATGATCAGCAGGCAGCCCTGGAAATCATTCAGGAAATTTTCCAGCACGGCCAGCGTGGGCAGGTCCAGGTCGTTGGTAGGCTCATCCAGCACCAGGAAATTGGGATTCCGGAAAAGGATGGCCAATAGGTGCAGCCGGCGTTTTTCACCGCCACTGAGCTTGGAGATATAGGTGTATTGCTGTTCCGGCGGGAACAGGAAAAGATTCAGGAACTGTGCGGCGCTCAGGGAGCCGCCACCAGCAAGCGGGAAGCTTTCGGCAATATTCTTCACAAACTCTATCACCCGCATATCTTCTTTGATGAGCAGGCCTTCCTGGGAATAGTTACCGAAGATCACGGTATCGCCAATATTCACTTTGCCGCTGTCGGCCTGTTCCAGGCCCTGCAGGATATTGATAAAGGTAGATTTCCCTACCCCGTTCTTTCCCACAATGCCAGTCCGCTCGCCTTTTTTGAAGGTATAGTCGAACCCTTTAAGAATGGCATGATCGCCATAGCTCTTGTATACTTTTTTCAGTTCAGCCACTTTACCGCCGAGGCGGTTCATTTTCATCTGCAGCTGTACCTGCTGGTCTTCTATCCGTTGTTTGGCCTTTGCTTCCACCACATAGAAATTATCCTGGCGGCTCTTGGACTTGGTGGTCCGGGCCTTGGGCTGCTTGCGCATCCATTCCAGTTCCTTGCGGTAAGTGTTGCGGGCCTTATCTATACTGGCGGCATCGCTTTCCATACGGGCTGCCTTTTTTTCCAGGTAGTTCTCATAATCGCCCCGGTATACCTGCATTTCGCTGCGGTCCAGCTCCCAGATCTCATCACAGATAGCATCCAGGAAATACCGGTCGTGGGTCACCAGCAGCAGGGTTACATGCTCCTGGGTCAGGTAATGCTCCAGCCATTCCACCATTTCCACATCCAGGTGGTTGGTAGGTTCGTCCATAATAAGCAGGACGTGCTTATGTTCAAAACCAATATCTATCAGGGTACGGGCCAGGGCCACCCGCTTACGCTGGCCGCCGGACAGTGAGCCTACCCGTTGCTGCAGCTGGTGGATATTGAGCTTGCCGAGGATCTGCTTTACCTTGGCGTCAAAATCCCAGGCGCCCAGCTCATCCATCCTGATGATGGCTTCGCTGATCTTTGCGGGATCGCCTTCCTCGCTGAGCAGCTCATATGCTTTGATGGCATTGAGTACGGGGTGATTATGGTGGAAGATATTGTCCAGGACGGTCAGCCCGTCTTTGAAATCAGGATCCTGCTCAAACAGCGCTACGGTCACATCCTTATTGACCCATACGGTCCCTTCATCGGCCGTTTCCCGGCCGGCCAGGATCTTCAGCAGGGTGGATTTTCCACTACCGTTACGCGCAATGAGCGCAATTTTATCGCCTTCTTCTATGTGAAAGGAGATCTGCTCGAACAAAGGTTTTACACCATACGATTTACTGAGCCCTTCTACGGATACATAATGCATGGCGCAAAGATATTCCTAAAAAACGGAATGCCACGGAGAACCCTTAACCCGCCAGGAGTAAGGTTCCCCACTTACGGCTATTTCCCAAATAAAATCACTAATGGTGTACGAAAGACATTTTTTTTCTGCAATATTGTACTCCCATATCGATCTGAATGAAAAATCCGCTGTCCTCCTCTATAAAACTATCATTGGCATTCCTGGTATTCGGGATATGCTGGACCCTGATCTCGGACAGACTGACCCTCCTGCTTACACACAACGATCTCCTGCTTTATAATACTGTGCAACATTTTAAAGGCATCCTGTTCATGGTGCTGGCGGCCCTGCTGATCTATTATGTAAGCCGGAAATTCAATGCCAATATTGAATCCGCCAATAAACTGCAGGAAGAAGCGCTGCACCGCTATAAAGTGCTGGGCATGGCTTCCAAGGATGCTATCTGGGACTATAACATGCTCACGGCTGAATGTTATACCAACCGCACCCTGCAGGAAATGTTCGGTTATACGGCTGATGAACTGCAGGACAATTACCACTGGTGGCGCAATAACCTGCACCCGGACGACCGCGAAAGGGTCATTGGCCTCATGGATACCAAACTGGCCATGGGCGGTACCGTATGGCAGGATGAATACCGTTTCCGCTGTAAGGACGGCTCTTTTAAAATGATCTTCGACCGGGGCGTGATCATGCGCGATAAACAGGGCGCCGTTTACCGCCTCATAGGCGCTATGCAGGATATTACAGAGCAGCATAAGTTGCAGCAAGAGCTGGCCCATGCCAAGGAAGTCCATAAAATGGAACTGGCCCAAAGCATTTTACAGGCCGAAGAAGCGGAAAGGAAAAAGCTCAGCGAAGAGCTGCACGATAATATCAACCAGCTGCTGGGCGTGGTGAAACTTTATGTGCAGCATGCCCAGGTGAATCCCGGTATGCGCAAGGAATTACTGGATAAATGTTCCGACTATATTACGCAGACCATTGAAGAGATCCGGCATCTCTCCCGCTCCCTGCTGCCCCCCACCCTGCAGGAACAGGGACTGCTCAACAGCCTCTACCAGCTGTTTGCTGATATCCGCCAGGTAAAAGAGATTGACATTGATGTGGAAACTGAAGACTTTGAGGAAGCCGCTATTGCGCCCACCCGCCAGCTGCTGATCTACCGGATCATCCAGGAACAGCTGAACAATGTGTTGAAACATTCCGGGGCCAACCAGGTAACTATCCGCCTCCGGCAGAGCGGCACCGCCATTTACCTGTCCGTCCGGGACAATGGGACCGGTTTTGATATGCAGCAGAACAAGCCAGGCCTGGGCCTCACCAATATCCGCAGCCGCATGGAACTGGTCAACGGCCGCATGCACGTACAATCCGCCCCCGGCAAGGGCTGCGACCTCCGCGTTGAATTCACCCTCTGAGTAAACTTATTTCACCAGCCGGAAACACCAGCGCTCCAGCTTGCCCTGGAAATCAAAGGGCGTAGTAGCTTTGGTAACATCCCTGATCTCGCTGGCCTGTATACGTTGTTCCTCCAGTACAAATTTGGTGTAGTTGGTGCTGAAGTACAGCAGCCCGCCCGGTGTAAGGGCGCGCAGGGTATCATTGAGCAGGGACACATGGTCCTGCTGGATATCCAGGAAATCCTTCATGCGCTTGCTATTGCTGAAAGTAGGCGGGTCCAGTACTACCAGGTCAAAAGAACCAGGGGCCAGGGTGCCTAAATACTGCAGCACATCGGCATGGACATAAAAATGTTTTTGGGGATCGTACAGCTGGTTGAGCCGGAGATTGTCTTCAGCCCATTGCAGATAGGTCTTTGAAAGATCCACGGAAGTTACGCTGGCTGCATTACCAGCTGCCGCATACACGGAAAAGGAGCCCGTATAACAGAACAGGTTGAGTACACGTTTGCCGGCGGCTTCCGCACGCACCCGGTCCCGGGTCATGCGGTGATCCAGGAAAAGTCCGGTATCCAGGAAATCGGAGAGATTGACCTTGAATTGGAGCCCGCCTTCTTCCACAGTGAAGTAGGCTTCTTCCGTGGCCAGGCGCTGGTACTGCCCCAGGCGGCTGGTCTTGCGCTGCCGCTGTTTCATATAGATCTGCTCATCAGCCACCTGCAGCACATCGGCAATAATGGCTATGCACTGCTCCAGCCATTCCTCGTGGACGGCTTCCGCCAGCTCAAAACGGCGCTTGTACTCAGCCAGGTATACCTGCTGACCATACAGCTCTATACAGAAATTGAATTCTGGCAGATCATGATCATAGATGCGGTAGCAGCTAACGCCCTGCCGCCGCGCCTGCTTGCTGAGGTGGCGGAATACTTTCATCAGCCTGTTGCGGAACATCTCGAATTTCTCAGGAACCATAGCGGCAAAAATACCGCATTTGACCGCTTAGCCGAAAACCTTCTTCAGGATATCGGATACACGGGCAGCGGGATCAGTGCGGATCTTCTGCTCTTCCTCAGCCACCTGGTGGAACATGCCACCCAGGGCTTTTTCGGTCACATAACCGGAGAGGTCAGTATTGACCTTCTTGGCCAGGGGGATCTTATTATAAGCTTCAAAAAGGTCTTTCCAGTATTTGGTGGCATCTGTTTTCTGCAGGGCGGTCTCAATCACGGGGCGGAAAGCCTCGGTGAGGGCCGGCAGGGTCTTGCCTTTTAGGTAAGTGGTAGCCGCTGAATCATTGCCTTTGAGGATGGTCAGCGCATCCTGGAAACTCATGCCTTTAATGGCTTCCAGGAAAATGGGCGCCGCAGATTTGGAAGCCTCTTCTGCCGCCCGGTTCATGGAAAGAATGGCCTTGTCTACCAGGCTGCCCATACCCATGCTGCGCAGGGTGGACTCTACCTTTTGTGCTTCCGGAGGCATGAGCACTTTGATGGCTGCATTGGCAAAAAAGCCATCTACCGCAGACAGCTGGTTGGCGCCATTGGTAGCACCCACGGAAAGGGCTTCTTTCAGGCCCGCAGCAATATCTTCACTACTGAGGGAACCGGATTTGGCCTTGTTGAGCAGGTCTCCGGCCTTTTTCAAAATACCTCCCTGGGCAAAGCTGCCAACGGCAGACAACAATAAAAGCGGTAGAATTATTCTTTTCATGGGTGAAATGTGTTTTTTTATCTCCTGGCGCCGGACCAACCTTGCTGAAAGGCTTTCCCTCCGGTAGTACAACGGTTTTAGACGCTCAATCTAACGGTACAATGCTTAAAAAGTTGTTAACCCTTTATTAATTTATCCATTCAAAATCTTCGGAGCGGGGCATCCCGCTGAAAACCTGCAAAACTTTTTCCGGTGGACTGGCCAGCTTCCGCAGATCAGTATTGATCCAGGCGCCATCCACATTGAGTACGGCCGCCAGCACCGTTCCATTTTTGAACAACTGGTGACGGATAGACCAGCGCGACTGATCCCGCTTAGCCCTTACCAGCTGGAGATTGATATGCAGGGTATCTCCCAGGCGGATCTCCTTACGGAACACACATTCCTCCCGGAACAGGATAGGTCCAAAACGCAGTTCCGACATCAGCGCAGCATTCAGTCCGTTCTCTTCCAGGAAACAGATCCGGCAATAGGCCCCATGGTCATAGTAAACGGAGTGGCGTACATGGAAATTGGGGTCAAGGTCGGACCAGCGCACATCGATCGCTTTGCGGTATTCTGTCATAGCCATTATTTTCGGGCTTGAAGATAAGTATATTTATTCCTTACATTTGAGGCCTTAAAAACACATTAATGAAAAAATCGATCCTGTTGGCCACTGTTTGTTTTGCTGCGATGACGGTGGTGGCCCAAACCAAAAAACCTGTCACTACCACGGCCAAGCCGGCTGCTGCTAAAACAGCCGCCAAACCCGCTGCCAAGCCTGCCGCCAAGCCCACAGCTGCTGCTCCCCTGCTTAAAAATGCCAAAGATTCTTTCAGTTACGCCATCGGTCATAGCCTGGCCAGCTTCTACAAACAACAAGGAATAACCGAGATCAATAGTCAACTGGTGCTCCGCGCCCTCAATGATATCCAGAACAATAAAGCCCTGCTGGATGAAATGCAGGCCAACAATATCATCATGGCACAGATGCAGGCCATGAAAGCTGAGAAAGCCTCCGCTACCAAAAAAGAAGGTGATGCATTCCTGGCTGCCAACAAAACCAAACCCGGCGTGATCACTACCGCCAGCGGTCTGCAATACCAGGTGGTGAAAGAAGGTACCGGTCCTAAACCCACTACGGAAGACCAGGTAAAAGTGCATTACCAGGGCGCCCTGATCAACGGCAAAATTTTCGACAGCTCCATCCAGCGTGGCGAGCCCATCGTTTTTGGTGTAACTGGTGTTATTGCCGGCTGGACCGAAGCCCTGCAGCTGATGCCCGTAGGCAGCAAATGGAAACTGTTCATTCCTTCCGACCTGGCCTATGGCGACAACCAGGCTGGTCCTGATATCAAACCCGGTTCTACGCTCGTATTTGATGTAGAACTGCTGGAGATTGTCCCCAAGCAATAAGTCTTTCGCTGAGCAGCGTTCCAACCAGGGCTGTATCCAACAATACCCCCCCGGACATAACTTAAACAACTGCCTGCACCATCAGGCGCCCGAAATAGAAATAGGCTGTATCAAAGTTTTGATACAGCCTATTTTTTGTCATCCCGCTTTATAAGTGATCCCGTCCGGTAAGCATTTCTATTGGTTCGTCCCTATTGGTCAGTTCTTCAATTGGTTCGTCCCAAAAAATATTCTTATACCCGTTGGCAATGGAGGCATATCCCGGTTAGTGACGCAGGTATAAACCGCCTGGCGGCGCAGGCCTGACCCGGCAGGTAACACAGGCATATACCGGGGAGACGCTGGTACATGCCGATTAGTAACATAGTCAACCCCATAATTCCCTGCACGCCTTTGGCCGGGATAGGCTTACTGTAGGTTGATGGTCTTTTCTTTCGGATACTTCACGCTATAGCTGATCCGTACTTTCTTCACTTCACCCGGCGCCAGGTCCAGCTTCCAGGTCAGTATGCCGGTCTCATTATTGACCGAAGCGCCATCCTGCTGCAGCAACTCCACCTCGATATCTTTATTGGAGGAGATGGGGAACTGGTCCTTCAGCTCCATCTGTATTTTTTCTTTCTTGTTATTGCGGACGCTGACCTCGTAGGTAAAGGTTTGCTTTTTGCTGGCGCCTAAAAATTTCACGCTGCTGAAATCAGTCAGCTTCTCACGCTGCACCACTACACGTTTATCCCGGCCCAGGGTAAGGTTCAGCGTATCGAGTACAGAGCCGGGATTGATCATGGTTTTACCAATATAGGTGCCTTCAAAAATGATATTGGCCTCACCCGGCAGGAGGTTCAGCGGCGCCCAGTCAATAATGCCTCCCAGCAGGTAAGCGTCTTTGCTGAGGTTGGGAACACTGTAGTAGCGATAGGCCGCAGGCACCTTGTATTCCTTCAGGGATACATTCTGCTCTTTGCCGTTGGAAGGCACATCATAGGGAAGATCAATATCAAACACTACGTTCAGCTCATTGTCCTTTACGGATACATAGTCGTCCATCCCTTCTTTCAGGGTGGCCACAATAGCGCCAGCGGAAGCGCGGCTGCCATAGATGGCTGTAGCCTGCGCATCTTTTATGACCTGTAGGTTCTTGATGGCCCGCTGATCAATCTTATTAAAATTAACTTTGCTCACCACACTGCCATTCACTACATAGATCGGCTCCTGGTACTCGTCTTCCTGTTGAGTACGGGCCACTTTTTTAGCGGAACCGTAACCAACCACAACCACTTCCTCCAGCGCATGGGCATCAGGCTGGACCTGCACCCCGGCAGCCATTCCCCTGATCATAATATTGTTATTACCGGAATAGGGATTGACATAAGAGAGGAACCAGGTCCTGATATCCGGCGCATTGCTGTGCTGGGAAGGGGTGGATGTTGACAGGGCCAGCTTTACCTGGCGCCAGTCGATCCCTGTAGTTTGCACCAGTTTGGCTTTATAGGACAGGGCTACGGGTTTGGCAATATTCTCCACGCGCAGGTCATAGCTGGGCGCCCAGGATGCATTGGGCGTAACATAGGAAACATTGAGGTCATACTGACCGGCAACAGGACAATAAACCTGCAGCTGCAGCCTGCCATAGGTCCTGGCATTCTTTTTTTCTTCTTCGCTGATCTGCTGCTCTATCTTATTGTATAACTCAAGCTGCCTGTTCTCCTTTTCAGCATACAGGCTGATCTCGTTCTGAAGCTCCAGGGTCTTGGCTTTGTAATAGTCCATCATCTTTGTCAGCTCTGACACCGTGACGCCATTCTGCTGGCCACGGATATCCTTATTGGCCTTTAGCAGGTCCAGCAATTCCTTGTCGGTCTTCAGCACTACCTGGATCCTGGACAGCTCCCCCTGCAGCTGCTGCAGGGAGTCTTCCAGTTTTTTAACGGTGGACGACTTTTTATCATTTACCAGGAAGTTGGTAGTAAATTCTACGGAGAGGATGGTCAGCGTGCCGCTGCTGCCGATCTGCAGGCTGTTGAGATCAACCTTATTACTGATATTATCTAAGACCAGCTCATTGTTTCCCTGTACCAGACTGGCTTTGGCGGTATGCAGCAGTTCAGCGCCGGAGCGGTATACAGTGGCGGATTTCAGTACGGCATTGACTATATTCTTATCGTTGCCTGCCCAGGCGGGCAACACCGCAAAGCACAGCACAACAATCATCAGACGTTTCATAATTAACAGTTTAGTGAGCAATACCCTATGGATGCTCACTAACTGTTAATTACACAGAAACGTTTTAAAAAAAATTACTTGTAGAGATTTTCGTAATACTCGGTAGCCATTCTGCCCGCTTCAAACTGGTGGCGTACATCCTTCATACCCTGCTGGGCAATCTGGCGCCATTGTTCGTAGTTCTTATAATAAGTGGGCAGGATCTCGTGCTCCAGGATATCGTAGAGTTTGTCAAGATCGTATTCATCCTGCTGCTGTACGTTCATATTGGCGTAGTCAGCTTTGGGGATCACAAAACCGTTCTTGCCATGCTGAATAAATTCCGGGATCCAGCCGTCATCGGTAGAGAAGTTAACGGCTCCGTTCATGGCGGCGGTCATGCCGCTGGTGCCGGAAGCTTCGCGGGGAACACGGGGATTGTTGAGCCAGCAGTCGGCGGCCTGTTTCATCCTTTTGGACAGGGCCAGTTCATATCCTACCATCACGGCAATATTCTTATAGTTGCGGCTGAGGTGGACCAGGTTGTTGAACTCATTGATAGCAGGATAGTCCATGGGATAAGGCTTGCCGGCCCAGATGATCTGCACGGGCATTTCCTTATTGGACAATAATTTTTCAAATCGCTGGCGATCGCGGGTGATCAGCTCAGAGCGTTTGTAGCCTGCAAAGCGGCGGGCCCAGACAATGGTAAATACATTGGGGTCCATCAGTTTGCCGGTCTGATCGGCCACCACTTCAAAAGCTCTTTTCTTCAGGTGCTTTTTGCGGTCGTCCCAAAATCCGTCATTATTGCCGTCCATGGCGTCATGCATGTCCTTATCGGCCCAATAGCGCCAGTTCTGTGCATTGGTAATGGAAATAATGGGACAGATACCCGTGTATTTCCCCCACATCTGCCGGGATACTTCTCCGTGCAGCTGGGAAACACCGTTGGCCAGGTGGGCAAAACGGAGCGCCACCAGGGAGTGGTTGAACTGATCATCCTGCAGGCCGGTCAGCTTGCGCACTTCGTCAACGCTGAGACCGCAGAAATAACTCATTTTATGGCAGAGGTAGATATCATGTTTTTCATTACCGGCCTCCTCAGGCGTATGGGTAGTGAAGACCAGGCGTTTTTTCACTTCTTCCACACTGCCGAATTTCTTGTACAGGTAGAACACAGAGGAAACGCCATGCGCTTCATTCAGGTGATAACGGTCCGGGTTGAAGTTCAGTTCATCCACCAGTTTGGCGCCGCCAACACCCAGCAGGATGAACTGCGCTACTTTGGTAGCTACGTTGGCATCATAGAGGCGATGGGTAATGGTCTGGGATACATAATCGTTTTCCGGCACATCGGTGCTGAGCAGGAAAAGCGGGGCTGATCCGAAGGTCTCAGGGTTCAGGTACCAGACCTTTACCCAGACGGGATGGTCATGGATGATGATCTGGAACTGGATGCCGGTGTCTTCAAGATAGCTGTAGATCTTTTCCATCCAAGTCACCTGCAGGGTCTGGTCCTGGTTACGGGCCTGGTCATAATAGCCATATTTCCACAGGATGCCGATGCCGATCATGTTCTGCCGCAACTCGTAGGCGCTGCGCAAATGAGAACCGGAAAGGAAACCGAGACCACCGCTGTAGATCTTCAGCGGCTGATGAATAGCAAACTCCATGGAAAAATAGGCCACAGCCTTGGAAAATCGCTCGTCTGTCTGATAGGGTACTTTGAAATTAGTGAAACTCATACGATAGAAATCGGGTTATAAATTAATTTAAGCTGATACAATAAGACCAACCGCTTTGCGTATAAAAAACACAATAGATTACAAAATTAGCACATTATTTTTTCTTACCTCCCGATTCGGGTTTGGGCGCTTTCTTTCTTGGATAGCTGCCCTCAAAAAAGCAGCGGATATCCCGGTAGCTGCCGCAACCGCCGGTTTCCTTGAGGGAAACGGCCGTTTTGCTGAAGCTCAGCTGCAGGCTGCAGGGATTGCCGCTTTCCTGGTAAACGGCCACATTATTGGACACAAACCGGGCCATTCCTTTTAATTCCCCTTTGCATTCCCCGCCATTCTTCTCAAAATGCACAAAGACCAGGACCTCGGAAGCAGACTTACCATCCCTTACCGATACAAAATTCCTTTTGTCTTTGACATACTCACCGGCAAATTTGTGTTTGGCGGCCAGGGTATCAATGGGGTTGATCACATTGGCAATGATCTCTTCATTAGGTTCTGTGAAAATGAGCGTGAACTCATTGGCTGTATTGTTGTAGAAATAGACATTTCTTTTGAAGCTCAGCTGGCCTGCCTGCTTTTTATCGCGGTAGGTAGTGATCTGGAATTTCTTGTCCAGCTGACCGTAGGCGCTGGCCTGGCTGTCGAACCCGTCGCGCACCAGGGGCATGCCCTGCAAAAACTGTTCCTTTTCACTGAAACAGACCAGGTAGCCCACCCGTTTGGAGCCGGCTACCGCTTTGAAGAAGAGGTAGGTCTCCCGGTCCTTTTCCTTCACCCTTCCCAATGCATAGAGCTTTGGCCTGGCCGTAGCGCCAAAATCCTTTTTCAGCAGGCTGTCCGGGATGAACTGGTGGAAGGTCTTATTGCCAATCAGGAGGGAATCAGTGGTCTTTTGCCGGAGAGTGGTATCCGCCAGCTGGAAAGTCAGACCAACCTCGGGAAAAAATTCTATGAAATCGGTCACGGTCACCACCTCATCGTCTTTCATAGAGGTCTTCTTTTCCTTACAGGCAAAAAAAAGGGGGAGGGTCAGTAATAATAGTAGAAGGTAGTTTTTCATACCAGGAAACAGTTGATGCGTTAAAAATAGGCATTCAGTATCAGACCTTGAAAAGAATATTCCCGATCTCACGCATTTTTTTTAGATTTGTCTAAATTATTGTTTAGGTCATCAAAAAATCGAGTTACCGGTGAACGCTACCTACTCCAGCAGTAAAGAAAATTACCTCAAAGCCATCTTTCACCTCCAGAAAGACGATGGGGTGGTCACCACCAATGATGTGGCCAATGAGTTGCAGACCCGGCCGGCTTCCGTGACGGACATGCTGAAAAAGCTCAAGGCCCAGAAGCTGCTGCTCTATGAAAAATACAAGGGTTTTAAACTGAGCGGCGAAGGCCGTAAAGTAGCTTTGCAGATCATCCGCAAACACCGGCTCTGGGAATATTTCCTGGTAGAGAAGCTGCAGTTTGGCTGGGATGAAGTGCATGAGATTGCAGAAGAGCTGGAACATATCAGCAGCAAAAAGCTGATAGACCGGCTGGATGAGTTCCTCGGTTTTCCCAAAACAGATCCGCATGGTGATCCCATTCCCGACAGCCAGGGCCGTTTCACCCTGGTAGTCCAGGTGGACCTGCTCCAGCTGCCAGTGGGTAAAACAGGGCAGGTAAGCGGCATCGGTGATCAATCGCCCGAAATGCTGGAACTGCTCCGCCACAAACATATTGCCCTGGGCACCCGCCTGGAGATCAAAAAACGATTTGCGTTCGACAATTCCCTGGAATTGAAAATAAAGAACCTGCCTGCCGTGACCATCAGTGAACACGTAGCTAAAAACGTATTTGTCACCTATGACGAATAAACACCACCCCGATGCCTCCCTCAGTGAAGTACACGGCTCGGTAGACATCAGTAAGAAATCCAAAGGCTGGAGACGGGTTTTCGCCTTCTTCGGCCCCGCCTACCTCGTCAGCGTAGGTTATATGGACCCGGGCAACTGGGCCACCGACCTGGCAGGCGGCAGCCAGTTTGGGTATTCCCTGATCTGGGTCCTGCTCATGAGTAACCTCATGGCCCTCCTCCTGCAAAGCCTCTCCGCCCGGCTGGGTATTGTCCGCGGCAGGGACCTGGCCCAGGCTAACAGGGAAACCTACCCGAAAGGCGTTAATTTCATTTTATATATCCTGGCTGAAGTGGCCATTGCCGCCACCGACCTGGCAGAAGTGCTGGGCATGGCCATCGGTATCCACCTGCTGACAGGCCTGCCCCTGATCTGGGGCGTGGCCATCACCGTGTTTGATACCTTTCTCCTGCTCTTCCTGCAGCGACTGGGTATGCGCAAGATGGAAGCCTTTATCATTGGCCTGGTAGCCGTGGTAGGCCTCTCTTTCCTGGTGGAGATCATCCTGGTCAAACCCGATATGAGCGAGCTGGCCACCGGTTTTATCCCCACCTTCCCTAACGAGCAGGCACTCTATATCGCCATCGGTATCATTGGCGCCACCGTAATGCCCCATAACCTCTACCTGCATTCTGCGCTGGTACAGACCCGTAAGATCCCCAAAACAGATAAAGGCATCCGCCAGGCCCTGAAATGGAATTTTGTGGACTCAGCCATCGCCCTCAACGTAGCCTTCCTGGTCAACGCCGCCATCCTGGTGCTGGCGGCCACCGCCTTTTTCAAGAACGGTATGATGGAAGTGGCCGAGATCAAAGAAGCACATAAACTGCTGGCCGGCCTGCTGGGCTCCGAGACCGCCCCCATCCTGTTTGCCGTTGCACTGATTGCCGCGGGGCAAAGCTCCACCGTTACCGGCACCCTGGCCGGGCAGATCGTGATGGAAGGGTACCTGCGACTGCGCATCAACCCCTGGATCAGGCGGCTGCTTACCCGGCTGCTGGCCATCATTCCCGCCATTGCGGTGATCTATATTTTTGGGGACGATGAAGTGGACTACCTGCTGATCCTGAGCCAGGTGATCCTGAGCATGCAGCTGGGCTTTGCCATTATCCCGCTGATCCATTTTGTGAGCGATAAAAAGACCATGGGCATCTATGCCATCAAACCCATTGTACAGGTAGCGGCCTGGGTCATTGCCGCCGTGCTGGTATTCCTCAATATCAAAATGGTGCTGAATGAGACCGGCAGCTATTTCGCCGGCTCCAGCAATCTTTTCTGGAAGATCGTCATCATTGCCGCAGGTGTCTTTTTCCTGGCATTGCTGGCGTATATCATTGTTTATCCCCTCCTGGTGCGCATCCGCAAACCATCCCCCATACAGCCGCACCCTGAAGTAGCCATCCTGGGCAACCTGAACATACCCACGTATAAGAAGATCGCCGTAGCACTGGACTTCGGGCAGCATGACGGGGAGTTGCTGGCCCATGCCATCGGGCAGGGCAGCCAGGAATGCAGCTTTATCCTGATCCATATTGTGGAAAGCGCTTCCGCCCGATTGCATGGCCGGGAGAGTGATGATTTTGAAACGCGGTATGATCAGCAGCGGCTGCAGAACTATGTACAGCAGCTGCAGGCCAAAGGACTACAGGCCAGCGGCTACCTGGGATACAGGGACCGGGCCAGAGAAATTGTACGGCTGGTGCAGGAACAGGAAGCAGATATGCTGGTCATAGGCGCCCACCGACACAGCGGGGTCAAGGACCTGATCTATGGAGAGACCATCAATACCGTAAGGCATGAGCTTACCATACCTGTGCTTGTGGTGAATGTGTAGGATCTTCATCACCCGAGCGCTTGCGCATCAGGTGTTTTAGGCGACTGAAAGTTTCAGGCTGTATATTCAGGTAAGAGGCCAGTATCTTCTGCGGCACCCGCTGCAGCATGGTAGGGTGCTTCTGCATATAGGCAATAAAACGCTCCCGCGGCGTTTGCTTCAGCAGGTTGTAGATCCGGGCGTCCCGTTTTTCAGCCATGGCGCCGGCCAGGATACGGCCTACTTCCTCCATCCAGGGATGCCGCACCATCATCTCCTCCATCTTATTGTAGTGAAGCCGGACAACAATGCAGGGCTCCAGCGCTTCCAGCAATACCTCTGAAGGACGGCGGAAATTAAAGGAGATATCCGATTGAATGAAATGCCCTTCGGTAGCCAGCTGCAGCGTTACCTCGCCCTGGTTCTTCAGCTGCACATATTTGCGCACCATTCCCCGGAGCACCAGGCTGAGGTAGTTCTCCACTTCGCCATCCTGCAGCAGCAGGGACTTACGCGTAAAAGACACCACCTCAAAATAAGGCAACAGCAATGCCAGCTGGTCCCGCCTCAGCCTGGTGATGGCGTGGACAGTTGTATAAAAAGGATCGAAATAATTTTTGACATCCAATGATCTGGTCATGAGCCGTGTTATTTGTCAGACGACAGAGCGTGCATTCTCCTGGTCACCTGTGTTTTGAGCCTGCTGAATGTTTCTGGTTTAATGTTCAGGTAGGAAGCCTGGTATTTTTGCGGTACGCGGAGGAATAGTTCCTGGTTGTTCTCTATGAAAAGCAGAAAACGTTCCCGGATATTGTATTTCAGCCTGACCAGTTCCCAGGTCTCTTTTTGCAGCAGATGGTCAGTGAGGATAACCCTCGCCAGTTTATTGATCTCAATGGAATAGCGGTACAACTGTTCCATTTTGGCGCGGGGAATGGAAAGCATGGTGCTGGGCTCCAGCGCCTCCACCATATAATCGGAAGGTTTGCCGGAAAAAAAAGAAATGGTAGAACCTACCAGATCTCCCTCCTTGGCCAGCTGGGTCACCACCTCTTCTTCACCCTTGAAAAAATAGGTCCGGACCAGCCCGGTGATGACGAAGTGTAAATAAGGCTCGTGATCACCGATCCTGACCATGACCTCCCGGCGACTGTAGGTATGCAGGGTCATCAGCTCTGCCAGCGTGGTCAGCTCAGCCACGGACAGCGTTACCAGGCGGCCGGTGCTCCTATACAACTGATCAAGATATCGTTGCAGGATCCCGATTCTGTCGTTTAGTTCAAAGGCCATAGTGGGTGATTGGTTATCTCTTTTATATAGAAACCTCATTCCACCACTCTGGTACTATTTGTACCCACAAATTAATTTTTGTGCGCCGGGCGCTGTTCCCTTGTCCCGCTGATTTCCCAGCCGTTTCCCCCCAGGCTTTTCCCAGCTGGGTCCTGCGCAAAACTGCCTTGTTCAATTAGCTCATTTGCTGTAGGTTTGCAACCTAACATAGCTTAAAATCATAGCACATGGCAAAAAAAATAACCGTAAAGAATCCTGTTGTTGAGCTGGACGGCGACGAAATGACCAGAATAATTTGGAAATTCATTAAGGATAAACTGATCCTCCCCTACCTGGAGCTGGATATCAAATATTATGACCTGGGCATGGAATATCGCGACCAGACGGACGATCAGGTGACCGTTGACGCCGCCAATGCCATCAGGCAATACGGCGTAGGGATCAAATGCGCCACCATCACGCCCGATGAAGCCCGTGTGAAAGAGTTCAACCTCAAACAGATGTGGAAAAGCCCCAACGGCACCATCCGGAATATCCTGGACGGCACCGTATTCCGGGAACCCATCGTGATCAGCAATATTCCGCGGCTGGTATCCAACTGGTCCGCCCCCATCATTGTTGGCCGCCATGCCTTTGGCGACCAGTACCGCGCCACTGACACCGTGATCAAAGGCAAGGGTAAGCTCACCATGATCTTTACCCCCGAAGACGGCAGCGAGCCCCAGACCTTTGAAGTGTTCAACTTCAAAGGCGATGGCGTAGCCCTCTCCATGTACAATACCGACGAAAGCATCCAAGGCTTCGCCCGCAGCTGCTTCAACATGGCCCTCAGCAAAAAATGGCCCCTCTACCTCAGCACCAAGAACACCATCCTCAAAAAATATGACGGCCGCTTCAAGGATATCTTCGCCGATATCTACGAAGCCGAATTCAAACAACTGTTTGAAGCCGCCGGCATCGTATATGAACACCGCCTCATTGACGACATGGTAGCCAGCGCCCTGAAATGGAACGGCAACTTTGTCTGGGCCTGTAAGAACTATGATGGCGACGTACAAAGCGATAGCGTAGCCCAGGGCTTCGGCTCCCTCGGCCTCATGACCTCCGTACTGGTTACCCCGGATGGTAAGACCATGGAGGCTGAAGCCGCCCACGGTACCGTTACCCGCCATTACCGCGACCACCAGGCCGGCAAACCTACCAGCACCAATCCCATTGCCTCCATCTTTGCCTGGACAAGAGGCCTCGCCTTCCGCGGCAAGCTGGACGGCAACCAGGAGCTGATTGATTTTGCCAACGCCCTGGAAACTGTTTGTATTGAAGTAGTTCAGGCCGGTAAAATGACCAAGGACCTGGCCGTCTGTATCCATGGCAATAAAGTAAGCCACGGCGACCACTACCTGTACACCGAAGAGTTCCTGGACGCTATTGACGAAGGACTGAAGAAAAAAATGGGTTACTGATCTACTCCCTTTTTGACATAATAACAGCGCCTGTCTCCTTCCCGGGGCAGGCGCTGTTATTATGTTGTGATCTTTCACCGACCCCCACCCCGGTTTCACCGGTAACCGGGCCGGGCACACCTGATTGGCCTTGCTGCGGGACCCACACTATAGTAGGTTTGTGGAAAGAATCAGTTATGAATCCTTCCACAGACGATAGACAGATCCGCCAGTTGTTTGAACAACTGACAGCCAGCTGGAATACCGGCAACGCCGGTTGTTATGCCAGCCTGTTTACGGCCGACTGTGACTACCTGGGTTGCAACGCCCAGTATGCCCGCGGCCGCCAGGCCATTGCCCAGCTCTGCGATCAGCAGTTCCGCCAGGGCACCGCCCCAAGACCCCTGATCCATGAGGTGGGCAGCATCCGTTTCCTTTCCCCCGATATTGCCCTGGTCAATGGTTCTATCACCCAGCTGGGCTGGGACAAGGACGCACCCAGTTCCCGCCATACCCTTACCAACAGTTTCCTGATCCGTGAACAGGGTGAATGGATCATTACCAGTTTCCAGTGTTTCTCCATCTCCCCCTCCTTACCCGGCGGCTTCCTCAACGCCGCACCCGCCAGCAGCGGCCACAGGGCTGTATTTGCCTGATTGGTTGTACCTTCCGGCCATGCAGCAAACCATCACTATCCTGGTCAGCGGCCGTGTGCAGGGCGTGTTCTATCGCCAGTCTACTCAAAAAAAAGCCCGTGAACTGGGCGTCACCGGTTCTGTCCGCAACCTGCCTGATGGCAGGGTACAGCTTACTGCCTCCGGCACTGATGTGCAACTGCAACACCTCATCAGCTGGTGTAAACAGGGCCCGCCCAGGGCAATAGTGACTGACGTCACAGTACAGGAAATACCAGCACAAAACTTCACGCAGTTTACAATAGAAAGATAAAGTGCCTATTAAATAGTAATATTGATTTTTTTTCCAAACACATTAGCGGAATAAACCACACAGTATGAATCGAAAATTGCTGATCCTTTCCCTATCGAGCCTGCTCTCCCTGGTTGTTGTTGCCCAGAACCGGGAGAACGGGGATCCCCAGTTGTCCGAGGTCTATACACCAGTACCCCGTGTTGTTACACCAGGCGCCAGCAGCAGCGATGCGCCCGCCGATGCCATTGTGCTTTTTGATGGTAAGCATACCAGTGCCTGGGCCGGCAATGACGGCAAGGCCATTAAATGGAAGAACGAGAAAGGCATCCTCACCGTAGCCCGCGGCGCCGGCGAGATCCATACCACCCAGGAATTTGGCGACTGCCAGCTGCATATTGAATGGAGAAGCCCGGCAGAAGTAAAAGGAGAAGGCCAGGGCCGCGGTAACAGCGGTATCTTCCTGATGAGCCGCTATGAGCTGCAGGTGCTGGATTCCTATAATAACAAGACCTATTCCAATGGCCAGGCCGGCAGCATCTATAAACAATTACCACCGCTGGTGAACGCCTGCCGCCCACCCGGCGAATGGCAGACCTATGATGTCATTTTCACCGCACCCCGCTTTTATGCTGATGGCTCCGTGCAGTCACAGGCACGCATAACCGTTCTGCACAATGGCGTACTGGTACAGAACAATGCCACTATCTGGGGCGCTACCCAGTATATCGGTATCTCCAATTACGAAAAGCATGCGGACAAAATGCCCCTCATCCTCCAGGATCATGGCGATGCCGTGAGCTATCGCAATATCTGGATCAGGCCGCTGTAAAGCGATCTGAATAACTTTATAATAGAACAGCCCCCAAAGCAAAAACTTTGGGGGCTGTTTCTGTATAGCTTATTGCCATAGGTATACGAAAGAATTTTCTTTGGGGAGAAGAACAGCCACACCAGCTACTGCTATCCTGCTACAACGCAGCAGAGATCGCTACAGGTGTTTTTTAAGATGCAGGTCCTTCAACAGTTCCGCTTAGAAACCCCGCTTCTGTGTTCCGTTTCCAGCCGTATCCGGCTGTACCGTCCTGCTGCTTCTTCCTGTGGCATTGAAAGCTTTGAACTGCAGCTTGCCCGTATTGTCCACAGGACCGGTATACAGGCGGCTTTTCCCCGTAGGCTCCGTACCATCCGTAGTATAGCGGACCTGCAGGTTCTTGTACTGCACATTGGCCAGTACTTTTCCATTCTCCGCCAGCAGACCCGGCGGCGGTATCCGGTAATGGAAGCCGCCGGCATAATGGTCCAGCCGCGGCAGCTCCCGCTGGCCCAGCATTGCTGTAAACTGCCCCCAGCCCGTAGCCGTCAGCCTGGCTGCTGTTGCCGGATCCGGCTCCGTAGCCCAGGCCGGATCAGCCGCCCAGGCACGTTCCGCCAGCCCCATCAGCTTGGGCAGGATCATGTATTCCATCCGCTGCTCGCTGATGATGGTCTCACTCCAGAGCAGTCCCTGGAGACCAACTGTATTTTTCCGGCCGTAATCGGTGAGCCGGTCCTTGCCTTTGTAAAAGCTGTTATCGAGTGGGTTGCCCATCACATCCGTGCGGGAATTGCGGTAATAATCAAATGGAATAAAAGACCAGGGCTTATACTCATCGGCAAAACCACCCCAGTAATAACCAGGCTCATCAAAGGCTTTCTGGTAAGCCATATCAAAATACAGGTTGCTCACGGGCGACAGCACCACCTGGTAACCGGCATTGGCCAGCCGGTAGGCCAGGTCTTCCGCACCCCAGCCCAGCACATTGTTCCAGACATCCAGCTGGAAGCTGTTGTTGGCAAAATCCGGGTTGGGGATCATATGCGGACGGCCATCCAGTCTGGTCTTGCGCATGCCGGCTTCTTCCCAGCCATAGAGGCCCAGGCCACGTTCTTTTAATAGCGTATATACTTTACCGTAATAATAGTACCAGAGATCGTCAGTTGTTGTCAGCGCACTGCCCTGCTGCAATAAAGCCTGGCATACCGGCGACCGCTCCCATACCCCCGCAGGCACTTCATCCCCGCCCATATGCACCTGTGTCAGCGGGGCATTGGCTTCGCGGTACATATCCCGCAGCCCATCCACTACTTTTTCCAGGAAGCGGTAGGTGGAAGGCAGGGCCACATTGATCACATTATCGTCCCAGCCCTGCACACTGCGGTAGACGGACTGATCGGCCGGATCATGCAGCATAAATTCCCTGGCTTCCGCTTCTTTTCCTTCTTTCAGGAGCCGGTCGTAGCGGGCCTTCATAGCTATAATGGCGGCACGGGCATGGCCCGGCGTTTCTATCTCCGGGATCACACGGATATGTCTTTCGGTGGCATAACGCAGGATCTCTACAAAATCTTCGCGGGAATAAAAGCCGCTGCCGCGGGAATGGTCCGCATCCGGACCAGAGCCAAATGAGGGCGGCAATTGCCTGTTGCCGTCAAATGGAAAACCCCTGCGGCCGCCGATCTGCGTCAGCTCGGGCAGGCCGGGGATCTCCACCCGCCAGCCTTCATCCTCGCTGAAATGCAGGTGAAAGACATTGATCTTATAGAAGGAGAGCAGGTCCAGTGTTTTTAAGAGTTGCGCCTTGGGCTGGAAATGACGGGCCACATCCAGCAGGAAAGAGCGATAACCGAAACGCGGCTGGTCCTGCACGGCTGCACAGGGCACGCGGACGCTGACAGCAGGCGCCGACCAGGCAGCAGGCGGCAGCAGGGCCTTGAGCGACTGGATCCCGTAAAAGATCCCGGCATTACTGCCCGCCAGGATACGTACGCCCTGAGGGGTAACAGACAGGGTATACGCTTCCGGACCGGCCTCGTTCTTTACCAGCTCAATGGCTGGGCTGCTCACAGGCTGCGCAGAAAGTGGCAGCTTTTTACCCAGCACCCTGGACAGCTCGTTGGCCAGGTAACCGGCTTCAACGGCAAAGCTGCTATCGTAGACAATGGTGGTAGTTGCAGGTGAAATGAAAAAGGAACCCGGATTGGCCTGGTACACTGCCGGGCTGGGGATGATCAGCGGCTGCGCTGTGACAGGCGCTGCAGACAACGCTGCATATTGCTGGTAAAGCGCAGCAGCGCCTGCCAGTGGCAGCTGATCCGCCATGGAACGCATGGTCTGCGCCGGCTCAGTAGAAGGTTTCACCTGATACTGCTTTACGGCGATGGCCTTTTCCGGCTGCTCGTCCAGCACCCAGAACAGGCCCAGCGGCGCATCGGACTGATTCACCAGCCAGGCGCCGGCCACCAGTTCCACCCGCAGCGTAGCCCCCGGGGCCAGACCGGCGAAACCGGTAGCGGGACTCATTTTATAAAGGTCCCCGTTCACCAGCCTTACCTGCACGCCACCGGTTACAGCAGCGGGATCTATGGTTCGCACAAAATTAAAATAGAAAGCCCAACCCGAAGCGGGCAGGGCTTTCTTACCGGTATTGGTAAAAGTAAAGGCCGACAAACAGGCTGCCTTTCCTTCATGATGATTAGTGATCACTTCCCAGTCCACCCGGATGGTGGCGGGATCAACAGCAATGCGTTTGGATTGGGCCGCTGCCGGAACAGCAAGCCAGCAGCAGAGCGCCAGCAGTAGAATTCTGTACATGCGTAGGTTTGAGTTAGACTGATCGATTCCCCTAAATATACAACTCTCCCGGTTTTACCGGGACCCTACCCTACAGTGCCTGCGGGCGCCTGCCTGTAATGCTTATTTTTTGAGATTGGTCAGCATGTCCTTCGTCATCTTGGCCAGGTCATACTCATGCTTCCAGTCCCAGTCGCGGCGGGCCACAGAATCATCAATGCTTTGCGGCCAGCTGTCGGCGATCTGCTGACGATAGTCCGGTTTGTAATCAATTTTAAACTCGGGGATCTCTTTACGGATCTCGTCCGCAATCTCTTTGGGTGAGAAGCTCATGGACGAGAGGTTATAGGAATGCCTGACGGAAATTTTGGCTGCCGGCGCTTCCATCAGCTCAATGGTGGCGCGGATGGCGTCAGGCATATACATCATGGGCAGGTAAGTATCCTCCTGGAGAAAGCAGGTATATTTCTTTTCTTCCAGCGCCTCATGGAAAATTTCCACGGCATAGTCAGTAGTACCACCGCCGGGAGCCGATTTATAACTGATCAGGCCCGGGTAACGCATGCTGCGTACATCCACCCCAAAACGCTGGTGGTAGTAATCGCACCAGAATTCACCGGCATATTTGCTGATGCCATACACCGTAGTAGGTTCAATAATGGTTTGCTGGGGACAGTTCTGTTTGGGAGAAGTAGGGCCAAATACAGCGATGCTGCTGGGCCAGTATACTTTGTAGATCTTTTCTTCACGGGCAATATCCAGTACGTTCAGCAGCCCCTGCATGTTCAGGTGCCAGGCCAGGTTGGGATTCTTTTCACCGGTAGCAGACAGCATGGCGGCCAGGAGATAGATCTGGGTCACGTTCTGGCGGATCACCTGTACGTGCAGCATTTCCTTGTTCATAACGTCAATGCTCACGTAAGGACCAGTTCCTTTCAGCAGCTCATTCTCTTCACGGAGGTCGGAGGCAATAACGTTGTTGTTACCATATATGTTTCGCAGGGCCAGCGTCAGCTCTACACCGATCTGACCGGATGCGCCAATAACTAAAATTCGTTCTCTGATCATAAGAAGGATGTTCGGTAGTTTTAAGTGGTGCCAAAAGTAAAGCGTAGATCGCCCATTTCAAAAAAATATCCGGGTAAGCTTTTACCCAGGCGGCAGGCAGCCCGCCCCTGGCAATATGTGTGTCATGAACGCAGTTAAATTATCCTGACCAGCGGCGCCGGCACTGACCGTTGGGACATTGGTTCCCGGGTAGTCCCTGCACAGTCAGCGCTTGCTGAAAATGGCTGGCATACACCCCGTAGCGGGCTGCCTGCCGGCAGTACCAGCGGTCCGGTAACAAGGTTGCTGACCAGGCCTGCCGGCACTACCTGCTTTGGCAGTTCTTTGTATCTTTGCGCCATGGAAAAAATGTTAAAAGACCTGTTTGCACAGCAACAATACGATGAGAAGAATTTCTTCCTGATAGCCGGACCCTGTGTGGTGGAAAGTGAGGAGCTGCTGATGGAAGTGGCCGATAAAGTATCCGGCATCTGTAAAAACCTGGGCATCCCCTATGTATTCAAAGCCAGCTACCGCAAAGCCAACCGTACCAGCGCTTCCTCCTTCACCGGCCTGGGCGATGAAGTAGCCATGCAGCTGCTGAAAAAGACCGGCGACTATTACAAGCTGCCCGTAACCTCCGATATTCATGCGCATGAAGAAGCAGCGCTGGCCGCACAGTATATCGATATTCTGCAGATCCCGGCCTTTCTCTGCCGGCAGACCGACCTGCTGGAAGCCGCCGCACAGACCGGCCGCATTGTCAACGTAAAAAAGGGACAGTTCCTCAGCGGCCCTTCCATGAAATTTGCCGCCGAGAAGATCCGCAAGGCCGGCAATGATAAAGTGATCCTCACTGAACGTGGCAATACCTTCGGCTACCAGGACCTGGTGGTGGACTATCGCAATATTCCCTGGATGAAAGAGCATGGTGCGCCTGTAGTGATGGACTGCACCCATAGCCTGCAACAGCCTAACCAGACCAGCGGTGTTACCGGCGGTAACCCGCAGCTGATTGGCACTATTGCCAAAGCCGCCATTGCTACCGGTGCAGACGGCCTCTTCATTGAAACCCATCCCAACCCGGCCGTGGCCAAGAGCGATGGCGCCAATATGCTGCAGCTGGACCGGCTGGAAGGGTTACTCCAGGAACTGGTAAAACTGCGCAAAGCCGTTGTAGCTTAATCCCCCGCCCCGCCGGAGGCGGCCCCAATAACAAAGGGCCGCTCCTGTTCGGAACGGCCCAGTGAATAAGTTTTCTTAGGTGCTGCGGGGGATACAGCAGCGTTGTACAGTACTTTAATCAGAGGCCTTTCATAAGTGTTTTTCCTTGGATCTGAAATGGATCAAAAACGGGACTTCCTCTTTGAAACTTAACCTCGGTACAGGTGCAAAACTACTTCGTGTACGCCGAACGCTGTCACTGTTGTGGTCAATTCACTAACTGAAAAGTATTTTTAACAATTATAGCGGCGCAGTGTACTGGTACTCAGAACCTCAGGCTGACGGGGCCGCAGGGTTTTAACATTGCGCTCATGCAGAGGAAACTTTTCCCGGCCGGATAGTTTACCGCAGCGGAAAGCGCATTGTAAGGGCGCCTGCTGACAGTAGTGCGTCTGCCGCAAGCAGCACAGTATGGAGGAACAGCTACTATGCCCGCCAGCTGATCTACTGTTCTGACAGGAGCTGGCTGGGCAGTACGCCGAACTGTTTTTTGAAAGCGATGGTAAAGTTGCTCAGATTGGAATAACCCAGTTCCATGGCCACTTCCTTGACCGAGAACCTGCCGGTCAGCAGTTTATCCTGAGCAGCCTGCATACGGGCTTGCTGGTAGTATTCATAGATGGGGAAGCCATACATGATCTTGAAATCTTTTTTCAGCTTGGATTCACTGATAGAGACCATTTTGGCCAGTTGCTGGATGGAGGGCGGCGATTGAAATATGTCTTTGGTGAGAATACCTTCTATCTGCATCACCCGGTTGATATCGTCCGGCGATAAAGGGATACGGAAGGTCGGGTTATGCATTTTATCGTACAGGTGGGTGAAAAAACGTTCAATCATCAGCATGATGCGGTTCTGGATAATGGTCAGTCGCAGCGGGTTATCCGGCTGCACTTCCATAATAGTACGCATCCAGCGGCGGTAGCTGTTGTCCAGCGGCTCTATATTGAGGTTCTCTGATTTCAATGAAATATAGGTGGACAGCACGTTTTCAGCTGTTGCAATATCCAGGTATTTAGCCAGCCATTCTTTGTTGAAGAGGATGGCGATGCCTTTAAAGCTGGTGCCCTGGGTACTGAGGTAGGACCAGTCAAACAAGGTACTGGTCAGGTAAGCGATGGCCTTGGCGGTATTGTTCTCCTTGACCTTATCGTCCCCGATGGTGACCACCAGGGAACCAGGAATGCTCAATTCATCAAAGCGAAGCACATAATACTCCTCCGCCGGGTTCTTCTTGCGGTGCACCAGCCAGTCTTCATGCATGGTACAGTTCATAATGGTAGCATGCAGGCCGTTGGGCAGAATGATGAACTGGTAGGAGCCATCGGCAATAGCCGTCGGAAATTGCACGGCATTGTCCACTACGGGAACTTCCAGTTTTTTGGCCAGTTCACGTACCAGTTGCTCATAGTCGGTATATGTATAGTCAAATTTGAACACCAGTATTACGTTTAAAAGGTGAGTGCTACCGGTGCTATCAGAAAAGCCTTTCCAGCAAAAGCCAGCTCCCATACGGGTTCCGGACCTTCCCCTGCTTAAGGGGTTATTGGTATCTCAGCGGATTACGGCGAACGGATTTAATATATCGCTTGATGTTCATGGTAAACGCTAATGCTAAATATAGAATAAGGGGAGAACCCATAGTGAGCAGCGAAACATAGATAAAACACGTGCGGATCCTGGAGGTTGCAATCCCCATACGTTCTCCTATAGCAGAACACACGCCGAATGCCTGCCACTCGATAAAGTGTCTAAACCGGTTCAGGGAGCGGTTGTTTTGCATAACGGCTCCCGGGTCAAAAGGCTCAAATGGTGATTTCACACCACTAATTTATAAAATATAAAACAAATTGCTGTAAGTACCGGTTATTTTGATACACCCTATTTTTTAGGTAATTTCGCAGCGCTTAATCTAAAATTTTTACCATGGTTTTTGATCTGGACTTAATTAAAAAGCTGTATGCGGAGCTCCCGGATAAGGTAGCTACTGCCCGTAAACTGGTAGGAAAACCGCTCACATTGGCAGAAAAGATTTTATACGCCCACTTGTACCAGCCGGCTACCCAGGCCTATGAGCGTGGCAAAAACTATGTGGATTTTGCGCCCGACCGCGTGGCCATGCAGGACGCCACAGCCCAGATGGCCCTGCTCCAGTTCATGACCTGCGGCCGCGACCGGGTAGCTGTTCCCTCTACCGTACACTGTGATCACCTGATTCAGGCTAAAACAGGGGCTAATGAGGACCTGAACACCGCTAAGAACGTCAATAAAGAAGTGTACGACTTCCTCGCTTCTATTTCCAATAAATATGGTATCGGCTTCTGGAAACCCGGCGCCGGCATTATTCACCAGGTGGTACTGGAAAACTACGCCTTCCCCGGCGGTATGATGATCGGTACCGATTCCCATACCCCCAACGCGGGCGGCCTCGGCATGGTGGCCATCGGCGTGGGTGGCGCAGACGCCGTGGACGTAATGGCCGGCCTGCCCTGGGAACTGAAAATGCCCAAATTGATCGGGGTCAAGCTGACCGGTAAACTCAGCGGCTGGGCTTCCGCCAAGGACGTGATCCTGGTGGTAGCAGGCAAACTGACCGTAAAAGGCGGTACCGGCGCTATTGTGGAATATTTCGGAGAAGGCGCCGACAGCCTCAGCGCTACCGGTAAAGGCACCATCTGTAACATGGGCGCCGAGATCGGAGCTACCTGCTCCATCTTTGGCTACGACGAGAAAATGGCCGGCTACCTCAAAGCCACCGGCCGCGAAGAAGTGGCCAGTCTGGCCGATGGCGTTCGTGAGCACCTCCGCCCTGATACTGAAGTATATGCCGATCCCGCACAGTACTATGACCAGCTGATCGAGATTGACCTCAATACCCTGGAACCCCATGTGAACGGTCCTTTCACCCCGGACCTCGCCTGGCCCATCAGCAAGTTTGCCGAAGCCGTAAAAGCCAATAACTGGCCCGAACGCCTGGAAGTAGCCCTGATTGGTTCCTGCACCAACTCTTCCTACGAAGATATCAGCCGCTCCGCCTCCCTGGCAGAACAGGCTATTGCCAAGAATTTAAAGGCCAAGGCCGAGTTTACCATCACCCCGGGCTCGGAACTGGTTCGTTATACTATTGAGAAAGATGGATTCCTGAAGACCTTCGACCAGATCGGTGGCGTAGTGCTGGCCAATGCCTGCGGCCCCTGTATTGGTCAGTGGGCACGTCATATTGACGATCCCAACCGTAAGAACTCCATCATCACCTCTTTCAACCGCAACTTCGCCAAAAGGAATGATGGCCTGGCTTCTACCCACGCTTTCGTGGCCTCGCCCGAGATCGTGACCGCCTTTGCCATTGCCGGCGACCTGACCTTCAACCCGCTTACCGACAAGCTGACCAACGAGGATGGCAAGGAAGTAATGCTGGACGAACCAACAGGGGTAGAATTACCGCCCAATGGTTTCTCCGTGGACGATCCCGGATACCAGGGACCCGCAGCTGATGGCAGCAGCGTACAGGTCATTGTAAGCCCCGAGTCCCAGCGCCTCCAGCTGCTGGAACCCTTTGCTGCCTGGGAAGGCGCTGATATCATAGGCCTGCTGCTGCTGATCAAGGCAAAAGGTAAATGTACCACTGACCATATCTCCATGGCCGGCCCCTGGCTCAAATTCCGCGGCCACCTGGACAATATCAGCAATAACATGCTGATCGGCGCAGTGAACTACTATAATGAAAAGACAGACACCGTAAAGAACCAGCTCACCGGCGAATACGGCGCGGTGCCCGCCACCCAGCGCGCTTACAAAGCCGTTGGCATCGGCAGCATCGTGGTAGGTGATGAGAACTATGGTGAAGGCAGCAGCCGCGAACACGCCGCTATGGAACCCCGCCACCTCGGCGTAAGGGCCATCGTGGTACGCAGCTTTGCCCGTATCCATGAAACCAACCTCAAAAAACAGGGTATGCTGGCCCTCACCTTCGCCAACAAGGAGGACTATGATAAGATCCAGGAGGATGATACCTTCGATATCATCGGTCTTAATGCCTTTACACCCGGCAAACCGCTTACGATGGTGATCGTCCATAAGGACGGCAGCAATGAATCCATTGTGCTGAATCATACCTACAATGATCAGCAGATTGAATGGTTCAAAGCAGGTGGCGCCCTCAATGTGATCCGCGCTGAATTTGCGAAGAAATAAATTTTCGCAGTCTGACATATAAAGAGCGATCCCGGAATTCCGGGATCGCTTTTTTGTTGATGCCCTGTAAGGTCTCCCGCAATTGTCCGGCAAACATTTTATGTTCTTTGTCTGGCAGGTTTATGCTGCGTTTTTTTCCAACCCACCTATCGTTTTACTGATTATTTGTACGCATTGCAAAAAAGAACCCTGGGGTTCTGACATTATTTTTAGTGGCTTTTTCTGAGCCTGAAAAGATCATTTTTTTTGCTGAAAAACCGATGTTCAACAGTCGATCGCAGAGGGCATTTTAGGGCTGAATAAATTCCGTTAAAACACGCAGTCAATTCCAGTAGTTCTACTCGGAGTATTGCCCGGCGTAGTTTGTAGCTTGCTTACCGGATCAAATTCCATGGATCATTAAACCTGACCTTGTCACCCGCCCGGCGCCTAAAAAACGCCAGGTTGCGATATGCAATTTGGGGGAATTATTTTATCGCGAAAGGTGACTTTCGGTGTAAACAAACCTTGAGGACGCTTCTTCCTTTTATGGAAGGACGCTTCAAGGTTTTGTTTTTTATTGTATATTTGACATAACCCTTACAATTCATCTGAAAAACCCATGCCCGGCGCTACTGCTTCTTATTATAATAATATTGCAGGTCCTTACCGGGCCCGGCTCATTCTCTCTTCTGTCACACTCACCATCCGATACGAAGACGAACAAAACCAGCAACAGGAAATGCACTGGCTGGGAGAAAAGATCATCTCCCTGGAAGAACGCGTCAATGATGCAGAACTTCGCTATCCTGGAGCCAATGGTCAACCGGAGGAAAGACTGATCATTCATGATCAGGAAACTATACAGGGAATAAAAAAGCAATTTGCACATCAGCCCTTTGCCCGTACCGGGCGGGCGCCCCGTCCTTTCCGCAGCGGCTGGAGTAAGTTGCTGCTGCTGTTGGGCTTCTTTGGCGCTTTGCTGCTGGCAGCTTACCTATGGATGATCCCCTGGCTGGGAGAACGTGTGGCGATGAACTTCTCCCGCAACTATGAAGTGGAAATAGGCGAGCATTTATACAGCTCCACCATCAGCCAGTATACCATTGATACACATAAAACAACTCAAGTCAATCATTTCTACGGGTTATTACAATACCAGACCAATTATCCCGTTAGTATTACGGTCGTAAATGCCGGCACACCCAATGCCTTTGCCATTCCGGGCGGTCATATCGTGGTTTTTGATGCCATCCTGGAAAAGATGAAGACACCTGAACAACTTGCTGCATTACTGGGCCATGAAGTTTCTCATATTGCGTTGCGACACTCGCTTCGCAATATATTCCGCAGCCTGGCGAGAAAAATGTTCCTCTCTTTACTCCTGGGCAGCGAATCAGGCATTACAGCAGTGATAGTGAATAATGCCGACGCTCTTAAAGGGCTTGAATATTCCAGGGAACTGGAGACGGAAGCCGATGAAAACGGAATGCGGCTCATGTCTCATAATCATATTGACCCCAACGGTATGCTGCAATTAATGGAGTTATTGCAGGATGCAACACAAGGTACCGGGACAGTCAATTTCTTAAGCACTCACCCTGTCTTCGACAGGCGTATTGACCACATCAAAGCGCAGCTCAGGACACTGCAGACACCCCGTGAAACGAATGATTCCCTGAGCAGCCTCTTTCAGCAACTACAGACCAGCCAGCGCTGGTAATAACAAGGACGGTTTTCTACAGGTTTACATGTACCATTGATCCATAACGATTGATTAATAAACAACTTGCCATGTTGTACCAGGAACCATTTTGGAAATTGTTTATTATAAACCCTTACATCTTTACAGAAACCCTTTTATTATGAAAGAGACCTACCCTGGTTATTACAAGAAGACACCACAGGAGATCAAAAAGGTGTGGGACAATGGCCTGTTGACGTTTGACTCAAATGTATTACTGAACATCTACAGGTACCCGGCCGACACCAGAAAAGAGCTGCTCAAGCTGATCGACAAACTGTCCGCCAAGATTTTTTTGACACATCAGGGCGGACTTGAATTCCACCGCAACCGTTTTGATGTGATCGTTGAACAGGAGAAGACCTACCGCGAGTTCAATGAAAACTTTTCCAGAATTGAAACAGAACTGAGCGCACGTAATTGTCATCCTTACCTGTCAGACATCGTACACCACAAGCTCAGCCAGGTATTGGGCGAAGTAAAAACAGAGATCCGCAGCAACGAACAGTATTTCAGCGACCTCATCACCAATGACGAGATCTACCTGGAGATCAACCGCCTCTTTGAGAAAAAGATCGAAAGTCCTTTCACCCCCGAAGAGCTGCACAAGTTACTGGAAGACGAAAAGAAAAAACAGCACACCCGGAGTCTTTTTGCTATGGATGAAAATTCCTCCGAAGAAAGGAAATACAGCGACCTGCTGTTATGGAAGCAGATCATCCACAAAGCCAAGAAGACCCGCAAGCCCATCATCCTGGTAACAGATGAGGGTAAGAAGAACTGGTGGTGGACCCTGAACAATGGTCATATCATTGGCCCCCGTCAGGACCTCGTGGAAGAACTGTTCAACGAAACACACGTTGACTTCTACATCTACACCACAGAGAAATTCCTGGAATACGGCCTCACCTACCTGCAAGAAAAAGGCAATGCAAAAGTGATTGACGAGGTGAAGGAACGTAAAGAAGACTTTATGAAAGCCACTGCGTGAATTCGCATGAGTGGTTTGTTATGGAAAAGCGCTGATAAAAAAGATTGAGAACTGAAGGCGCCCTGCGGGGCGCCTTTTTAGTTGTATATTCCCGGAAAAATCAGGCTTACCGCATGGCTCCGTACATCATTCTTGCCTTCATTGCCCTTGTGGCCGTTATCATCTGGCGCTGGAAACCCTCCCGCGTGATCACCGCTTTCCAGCTTACTGATGAACACCGGCAGATCCTGCAGCAGCAGGTCCTTTTTTACCAGCGGCTGGATGAAAAAGAAAAGCTCCGCTTTGAACAGAAGCTGGTCGTCTTCCTCCGCGAGGTCCGCATTCAGGGCATTGGCACCGACATTGATGAAACCGACCGCATCTTTGTAGCCGCCAGCGCTGTGATCCCCATTTTCGGATTCCCCGAATGGCAGTACCGCAACCTGACCGATGTGCTGATCTATCCAGATACTTTTAATGAAGAATTTCAATTTGAAGGAAAGGACCGCGCTATCCTCGGCATGGTAGGCAGTGGCTATATGAACGGCAAAATGATCCTCTCCCGCCATGCCCTGCGGCAGGGTTTTGAAGTGAGATCAGATAAATCGAATACCGCTATCCACGAGTTTGTCCACCTGCTGGATAAATCCGATGGCGCTGTAGACGGCATACCGGAAAACCTGCTGCAACACCAGTACACCATTCCCTGGCTGCACCTGATGCAGCAGCAGATTGAGCAGATCAAAGCCAATCGCTCCGATATCAACCCCTATGCCGCTACCGATAAGAGCGAATTCTTTGCCGTAGTGTCCGAATATTTTTTTGAAAGGCCGGAGCTGCTGCAGCAGAAGCATCCGGAATTGTATGACTATTTAGAAAAGATATTTAACCAATCGCCGGCGGAACGATAGCCAGTTTCAGCAGCGTACCTGTTAACACAGGCTTACCCATAAGGGTCAGCTAAAAAACAGGCAGCTATCAACGGCAAACAACCTTGGTTCGTCCCAAAATATCTATTGTTCGTTGCGCTTACAGGAATTCCCAATATGCTTACCGGTTGTTGGACAAAAGGCTTACAGTATCTCGCCTACATGCTTGCGGATATTGTCCGCAATCTTCTTCGTAGGCAGGTCGTTGGCGTCATCCCCGAAAGGATCTTCTATTTCTTCGGCAATCAGCTCAAGACTGGCCAGCACATAAAAGATAAAAGCAGTAACAGGAATAGCAATATACCCCAGCGAGAACACAAAGCTCAGCGGCAGGGTCATCACATAAAAGAAGATGAATTTTTTCAGGAACACACTATAGGAAAACGGGATGGGCGTATTCTTGATGCGCTCACAGGCGCCGCATACATCGGTGAAAGCCTGTAGCTCCGCATTGATGGTGATCAGCTGATCGCCCTTGATAGTCCCTTCTTCGTACAACCGGTTCACACGCTGCATCAGCAGGGCCGCTACCTGGTTGGGCACATGTTTGTTGCTGTCCAGATCGCCCCATTCCGGATGTTCTTTATCATCCAGCGCCAGGCGGGTCTGCTCGGTCCCCAGGTGCCGCGACAGTACCGCCGCATACATGGGAATGGTCTTCCGGAAGAACTGCCTGTTACCGGTATCCGTAGGCTTCAGGATGGCATTCATTTTCAGCGCCAGGTTCCTGCTGTTATTCACCAGCGCACCCCAGTGTTTCCTCCCCTCCCACCAGCGGTCATACGCTGTATTGGTGCGGAATACCAGCAGCATGGAGATCACGAAGCTGAGCAGCGTGTTCATGATGGAGATATTCTTCAGGTGGCTGCTTTCACTTTCATTCAGCTTCAGGTACTCCAGCTCCAGGAAAGCAATAAGGCCGCTATAGGCGCAGATACACAGGATCAGCGGCGCCAGCGCCCTGAGCGTATCTGCCTTATGAAAACGAAATATAAAAGTGAACCAGTCCTTTGGATTATAGGTGATCATAGTGCAAAAATAATGTTCGGACAACAATCATCAATGGCCGGTCAGGGGTATCGCGTGTCGTTTGTCCGGAAGCCCTGCCCACTGTACATGTCAATGCCTGGCAGGTAAGCTCCCCGGAAATCCGGTCTTTTAAAAACCTTTCAGTAACAATAGTAAGGTCAGACAGCTAACGGCCCTCCTGCTTCGCCTTATAGATCTCATCCAGCAGGCCGCCGCTGTTCTTATCCAGCTTCAGCTCCCAGAACATGATCCCGTTCAGGCCCCTATCAATGGCATAGCGGGTCTTGAGCCGCACGGAACGCAGGTTATCGAAAGTGGCAAATGTCTTGGTAACGGCATTGTAGCAATAAGGGGCGCTGGCCGTAGAATCCCAGTAACACTGGTACCCGTTGCCCGGCGTAAAATCACTGATAAAGGTCTTGTAGGCCACAGAGCTTTTGAATTTGCCCGGGCGCGACAACCCATTGTTCACACTGTCCACTCCTGAAAAGACCCTTGCATAAAAGGCCGCACCGATCACGATCTTACTGCGCGGAATACCCAGGGAATCCAGGTACCGCACCGCATCATCCGCCGATTCCACCTGCGTGGCATTGGAATAAAGCGGGGTATGATGTCCGGTCGCCACGCTGTACCCATGGACCAGGTCATAGCTCATGATATTGACGCGGTCCAGCAGCGGCATTACTTTGGTCCACTCAATGGACTGCTCCAGGAATTTAGGAAAACCACCGGCGGCAAAACTGATCTCCAGCTTATCGCCCAGTTCCTTGCGCAGCACGCGCACCAGCTCGGTGAAATTGGGCCGGTCCTCCGGTGCAAAACGATGGCCGGGAGGTCCTTCAATGGCCGGGTATTCCCAGTCGAGGTCAATCCCATCCGCCATAAAAGAATCGATCATCTTTTTGGTGGAACGGGCAAATACCAACCGCCCCTCCGCCGTGGAAAAAGCTTCGGAGCAGGTCTTGCAACCGCCCCAGCCACCCAGGGACAGCAGCACTTTCAGACCAGGATGTTTTTTCTTGAGGGATACCAGCTTGCGGATGGCCTTATTGGCATCAGTACCACCGGTCACCAGCTGGTTGTTCCGGAGATAACAGAAACTGTAAATAATATGGGTGAGCTTTTCTACAGGGTAACGGTCAATAGCCGCGGCGTCCCCGCCATAATAGGCGATCACCGTCAGCTTTTTACCATTGGAAGACTGTCCGGCAGCGGGTTTCACCACGCCAGCCACAGCCCATACGATCAGGGTTAAAATCAGGAGTTGAGGCTTCATGTTGTTGGCTATGCAATAAAGATACCGCTCAATTCACTGTAATCATAACAACAAGTACATTTTCCTGCAAACCACTACCCTATGACGTCAGTTCCTCAATATCAGCTATCTGGTATTTACCCGCATGCCTGCCGGGCAGGATGGGTCTTTTCTTGAATTCGGCCCATACCTTGGTAAAGCAGGCGCCATAATAAAAGATAATAGAACAATAAAAGATGAACAGCAACAACAGCACAAAGGAAGTAGAGGTGCCGTAGATATTCTGCATATTACTGTAGGAGAGGAAAAAGCCCAGTACAAATTTGCCCATCGTGAACAGGATGCCGGTGAACAGGCCGCCCACCAGCGTTACCTTCAGCGTGGTATGCCCGTCCGCCAGGTAGCGGAACACCAGGGTGAACCAGATGGTCACCAGACCCAGGGATACCAGCTGGCTGATCAGTACATTGAGGGTGGGATTGTCCTGCGGCAGCACCTGCGCAAAATATTTCCGCAGCAGTGCAAACAGGCCTTCCGCCAGCAGGGCCAGCAGGAAGAGGATACCGGCAATCATGATGGCCACAAAGGATTTGGCGCGGGCGCGGAGCTGCAGCCGGAAACCGGCTTTGTTCAGCTTGATACGCCAGAGCTGGTTCAGCGAATCCTTGATGACCTTGAATAAAGTGGTGGATACAAAGACCAGGAAAAGGAACAGGCCGGCGGCAATATACCAGGTATGGGCCAGCTGCCGCACATTGCGCAGGGTTTCCCGCAGCTGGGTGGCGGAATGCTGGCCTATCACCTCACTGAGGCTGTTCAGCAGCTGGGAACCCAGGGTGCGCCGGTCCAGGATCAGACCAAATACCTGGATCAGGATGATCAGGATAGCCGGCAGGGCAAAAGTGGCAAAGAACGCCGTGGCGCCCGCCATCCGCAGCGGGTCATTTTTCTGGAATTCCCTGAGCGCTTTCCGGAGCAGCCCTAATCTTCTTATTGGTAACGGTTGCTTAGCCATTCATTGTTTTTTGGTTCCTTGCTACGGCCGGGATCATGAAGATAATATAATCTGCCGGCAATCGATTTCCACCCAAAATTGCAGATATTTGGTCCTGAACAATCACCCATTCCTCATGCGCACCACCTTCCGGATGGCCGTCTACGGTCTTCTACTGCTGCAGCTCTATGCCTGTGGCTCTTCCAGGACAGTGACCATTACACCGCAATCCCTGGCGTCCACCGGCCGCAGCCTCCCTGCCCTGCCTGTATCCCAGATCAATATTCCCATCAAGGTGTACATGAAGCCGCTGCTGTCCATGATGGACTCTTCCACGGCAAAGGAATTCACCAGCGATAAATGGCCGGACTATACCCTCTCGTCCTGCGATTTCCGCTACAAGTACCGGTTTGTCCGTTCTCCCTTTGTCTTTACCTGCGTCAACAATAAGGTCAATATCGCTTTTCGCGGCAATTACCAGATAGCGGGCAGCCGCTGCGCCTGCGCCTTCGGCAAACAGGTGACCCCCTGGATCAGCGGCAGCTGCGGCTTCGGCAGTGAACCCCTGCGCCGCGTGGATATCAATATCAGCTCGGTCCTCAACCTGCTGCCCAATCACCAGGTACTTACCGCTACCCGCCTGGATAAGCTCCAGCCCCTGGACAAATGCGAAGTGACCCTCATGGCCAATGATATGACCAGCGAGATCATGGACAGCATCAAAGTGTCTATTGAAAGTTATGCCACTACGTTCGACAATTTTGTACAATCGCTCAACAACAGCGAGCAGCTGCGCCAGTGGCGCAGTGGCGGCAGCCGCGTAATGCCCATCAGCCAGTATGGCTTCCTCAACCTCAATCCCACCATGCTGCGTATCGGAAAATTTAATGCCAGCAGGGATACCCTGTATTTCTCGCTGGGCTTCAGCGGCTCGCCCCAGTTCTCGTCCGACAGCCAGCGGCTGGTGACCCGCTCGCCCCTGCCACCGGTTACCAATACAGACAATCCCGGACAGATCAGCACCTACCTCAATGCCGTATATGAATACAAATTCTTCAATAAGCTGCTGAATGATAGTCTCCGCAACAAACCCTTTGAGCTCAAAGGCCGGACCTTTGTGATCAAAGATGTCAAAGTCCAGGGCACCAATGAAGGGAAACTGTCTGTGGATATCGCTTTCACCGGCAACCGCTCCGGGGTGCTGCACCTCAGCGGTATGCCTAAACTGGATACCGCCAGACAGGTATTGTCCATGGAAAACCTGAGTTTTTCTGTAGATACAAAGGATATCCTGGTCTCTATCCTGGAAGGCATGTTCCGCCGGAAAGTGGTGAAGACCATCCAGAACCAGGCCGTACTGGATATTGCAGCCCTGATACAGACCAATAAAGCGGCCATTGAAGCCCGGCTCAACCAGCAGGTCACCCCCTGGATGAGCTCTGCAGGCCAGCTGCAGGAGCTGAAGATCGTGGGATTGCTGCCCCAGCAGGACCATATCCAGCTACAGGCCTATATCCGCGGGCAACTGGTGCTGATAGGGCATCCTTCGGCGGATCTGCTGGGCATGCAATAATGATTACCCCTACCCGGAGCTGTCAGGAAAAAGTTTTTTTTGGACGAACCAGGGGCTGCGTACACTACTGCTTACCTGGCTTCAAACCATAAGGGCTTCTCATTGTTCCAGTCGCCGTTATAATTAATGAACAATTCCTCTCCGGCTTTCACCGCCCGGACCGTAGTGATGGTCATGAGCTGGCTTTCATAGTCCATATCATAGGTGCAGTTGGAAGCATAGGAATGATTGTACATAGAGATATAACCCAGCGCCACACAGGATTGTCCTGCCTCTCCCCACTCAAATATATAATCATGCAGCAGCGTTTGGTCTATCACGGGACGATCCGCCGGCGGCAGCACAATCACTGGTGAGATCTCGATCACCGTACCCGAGGGTAGTTTTTTTGCCGTATATACGCCACGCCCCATTTCTCCCGAAGGGGCAATAAAAAGAGAAGGAAGGATCATGCGCAATATTACCCAATTATTTCGTTGACAAGTCCCGGCCACTGCATCAAAAAAAGGCGAATTACCCTAAATTTGGCGCATGAGCGCGGAGCTGGATATCGATACCCTGCGGGAGCAATTCCTGGAACTGGTGCGTAAGGACGACTTACTGCAGGTCCGGGAGTTCCTGAACGACCAGAATATCAGCGATGTGGCCGAGCTCATCGGTGAAGAGCCTGACTATGGACACCAGATCGTTGCCCATATGAGCATTCACCGCGCCGCCAGCGTTTTCAAGATCCTTGACCTGGCCGAACAGAAAGATATTATCCAGGAACTTCCCCCTTTCAAAACCGCCGAGCTGCTCAATGAACTGCCCGCGGATGACCGCACGGCCTTCCTGGAAGAGCTGCACGGTGAAGTGGTGAAAGAACTGGTGAAACTGCTCAACCCGGACGAAAGAAGGATCACCCTCTCCCTGCTCGGCTACCCCGAAGGCAGCGTGGGCAGGCTGATGACCCCGGATTATATTGCGGTCCAGGTAGACTGGACCATGCAGGAAGTGCTGGAACATATCCGGGAAGTAGGCAAGGACAGTGAGACCATTGACGTGATCTACGTGGTGAACGACAAAGGCGAATTTGTAGATGACATGCGGATCCGCGAGATCCTGCTCTCCAACCCCGATAGACAGGTAGGCGATATCATTGACAACCGCTATATCACGCTCAACGTAAATGACGACCAGGAAGTAGCCAACCAGACCTTCAGGATGAATAACCGCACGGCCCTGCCCGTGGTAGATGATAAAAATATCCTGCTCGGCATTGTCACCATCGACGATGTACTCTGGGTGGCCAATGAAGAATTCAGTGAGGACATGCAGAAATTCGGTGGTACGGAAGCCCTCAACGAACCCTACCTGGAGATCCCCCTCATCAAGCTCTTCAAGAAAAGGGTGATCTGGCTGGTAGTGCTCTTCCTCGGTGAAATGCTCACTGCTACGGCAATGGGTTATTTTGAGGATGAGATCGCCAAAGCCGTGGTGCTGGCCCTCTTTGTGCCCCTTATCATTTCCAGCGGCGGCAACAGCGGCTCACAGGCTTCCACCCTGATCATCCAGGCCATGGCCGTAGGTGAGATCACTATACACGACTGGTGGCTGGTACTGCGCCGGGAGATCATATCAGGGCTCCTGCTGGGCGTAGTGCTGGGCCTGATCGGCTTTTTCCGCGTCATCTTCTGGAATACCATCTTCCATACATATGGGGATCACAGCGTGCAGATCGGCCTCACCGTAGGCCTGTCCCTGATCGGCGTAGTGGTCTGGGGTACTATCTCCGGCTCCATGCTGCCCATCATCCTCAAAAAATTAGGCGCTGACCCCGCCACTTCCTCTGCTCCTTTTGTGGCCACGCTGGTGGATGTCACCGGCCTCGTGATCTATTTTTCGATGGCCTATTTGATTTTGAGTGGTATTTTGCTGTAATGAAAACCTACCTACTCCTGTTGCTGGCGGCCATCCCGGTAACAATGCAGGCCCAGACCGGGGCCAGCGCACTCAGTATTGAAAAGATCATGGCTGATCCGCAATGGATCGGGACCTCGCCTTCCGCCCCTTACTGGAGCGCCGACGGGCAGACCCTCTATTTCCAGTGGAACCCGGAAAAAGCACCCGCCGATTCACTGTACAGCCTCACGCTGAAAAATACAACGCCGGGCAAAACCACGGCCGCACAGCGCCAGCATATTGTTTCCGCGGCTTCCATCCGCTACAACAATAACCGGAGCCAGTATGTGTTCAGCCAGCAGGGAGATATTTACCTCACCCAAACGGCCTCCGGGCAAACCCGCCGGATCACGCAGACCACAGAAGCAGAAGGCAATCCCGTATTTGCCTTTGGCGATAGCCGCATCGTTTTTTCCCGGGGCAACAATCTTTTTTCCTGGGACATCAGCAGCGGGCAGCTCAGCCAGCTGACCAGTTTCCTGTCCGGCAATGCACCCGCCACTCCTGCACCCACTGCCGTTAAGCAGCCCACCGCAGAAAGCAGGTTGCAACAGGATGCCCTGAACAATTCCTTTATTCTCACCCAGCGAAAGGAGAAAAGAGAATTGGCTGATTCCATGGAAAAAGCCAACCCTCCCCTAAAAGAATTGCGCAGCATCTACCTGCAGGATAAAAGTCTGTCCGGGGTCAGCATCAGCCCCGATGGCCGTTTCATCAGCTACCGCCTCAGCAAGTCCGCCACAGGCGTTAAGAATACCATTGTCCCCAATTATGTAACCGCCAGCGGTTTTACAGAAGATATCCCGGCACGCAGCAAGGTTGGTTCTCCACAGGGCAGCCAGGAACTCTTTGTCTTCGATACAAAAACTGATACCGTGTACAGGATATTGACGGACTCCATTCCCGGTATCCGCGATCTGCCCGCTTACCTGAAAGATTATCCCGAAGTATATGCCGCCAGAAGCAAACAGCCTGCGCTCCGGGATGTCAGCTTTCAACCGGTGAGCTGGTCGCCCCAGGGCAACTACGCCCTGCTGGACCTGCGCGCCCAGGACAATAAGGATCGCTGGCTCCTGTTGCTTGAACCTGCTACCGGCAGGCAGACCCTGCTGGACCGCCAGCATGACGAAGCCTGGATTGGCGGCCCCGGCATCTATAACCTGGGCTGGATCAATGAGCAGGAATGCTGGTTCCAGTCGGAAGTCAGCGGTTACTCGCACCTCTATACCATGAACGTACAGACCAGGGTATCCAAAGCCCTGACCAGCGGGAACTATGAGGTGCAGTCGGCCCGCCTCTCCAACAACAAAAAATATTTTTACCTCACCACCAACCAGGTACATCCGGGCGAGCAGCATTTCTACCGTTTATCTATAACCGATAAAAAACTGGAGCAGCTCACTACCATGACCGGCGCCAGCCAGGTGAGCCTGTCGCCCGATGAAAAGACCCTGTCCTTCCTCTATTCCTACAGCAACAAACCCTGGGAACTATACCTGCAGGACAACAAACCCGGCGCCCGGCCCCGGCAGATCACCAGGCTGGCTGCCTCCCCCGCTTTTTCCGCCTATGCCTGGCGTGATCCTGAGCTGATCCGCTTTACAGCCCGCGATGGCGCCATCGTTTACGCCCGGCTCTACCGTGCTGACGGCCACGATAGCCTGGAAGCCCGCTCCGGCGCAGATCATACGCTCCAGGCAGATCCCACCCGGCATGCCACAACAGGCTCCCGCCACCACAGCGGCAAAGCCGTCATCTTTGTACATGGTGCCGGCTATCTCCAGAACGCCCACCGCTGGTGGAGCAGCTATTTCCGGGAGTATATGTTCCATAACCTGCTGGCAGATCAGGGCTATACCGTGCTGGACATTGACTACAGGGGCAGCGCAGGCTATGGCCGCAACTGGCGCACCGGCATCTACCGGCATATGGGTGGCAAAGACCTGACCGATCAGGTGGACGGCGCCCGCTACCTCGTGGATTCACTGGGCGTTGATCCCGGCAGCATCGGCATCTATGGCGGCTCCTATGGCGGCTTCATTACCCTCATGGCCCTGTTCACCCAGCCTGGTGTTTTCAAGGCAGGGGCAGCCCTGCGCTCTGTGACCGACTGGGCCCATTACAACCATGGCTATACTTCCAATATTCTGAATGAACCGCAGACCGACAGCATCGCCTATCGCCGCAGCTCGCCCATACATTTTGCCGAAGGGCTGAAGGACAATCTCCTGATGTGTCATGGCATGGTGGATGTCAATGTACATTTCCAGGATATTGTCCGCCTCTCGCAGCGGCTCATTGAGCTGGGAAAGGATAACTGGGAACTGGCCGTTTACCCGGTGGAAGACCATGGCTTTGTTGAACCCTCCAGCTGGACCGACGAATACAAAAGGATCTACCGGCTGTTTGAGGAGCAGCTGAAAAAATGAGTTTACGGTATATTGCTTTATATTGCGTCATCGTTTATAATACTGTTGCCTATTGCGATGGGAAAACGCAAAAACCCGCAACAACCGGCAGACGCCCACGATTGCAAGGCCTTGAAACCGAACCATTCTCTATCACGAAACCACTTATTTACTTATGTGCGGCATTGTAGCTTATATCGGCCCTAAGGAAGCCTATCCCGTTATCCTGAAAGGATTGAAACGTCTTGAATACCGTGGTTATGACAGCGCCGGCGTAGCGTTGCTCAATCATGGACTGAAAGTGTATAAGAAGAAAGGTAAGGTGGCCGACCTGGAAGAAAGCCTGGTAGGCAAAGACCTCCACGCCCATGCCGGCATTGGCCATACCCGTTGGGCCACGCATGGTGAACCCAGTGATCGCAACGCACACCCCCATACCTCCGCCAACGGCAAGCTGGCTATGATCCACAACGGCATCATTGAGAACTACAGCCAGCTCAAAAATGAACTGCTGAAAAAAGGATACTCCTTCAGCAGCGATACAGATACCGAAGTACTGCTGAAATTCATTGAAGATATCCAGGAGCATAATGAAGGCAGCCTGGAAGAGGCCGTCCGCATTGCGCTCAAACGCGTGGTAGGCGCCTATGTGATTGTATTGATTGACCAGGACAACCCGGATACGCTGATCGCCGCCCGCAAAGGCAGCCCCCTGGTGATCGGCATTGGTAAAGGCGAACATTTCCTGGCCTCTGACGCCTCACCCATTATTGAATACACCAAAGAAGTAGTGTATGTGAACGATTATGAGCTGGCCATCATCCGTCCCGATGAGCTGATCCTCAAAAACCTGGGCAACGAAAAAGTAACGCCCTTTATCACCAAGCTGGACCTGGAACTGGCCGCCATTGAAAAAGGCGGGTACGACCATTTCATGCTGAAGGAAATATTTGAACAGCCCCATACCATCTTTGACTGTCTCCGTGGCCGCCTGGACGCCGCCGCCGGCACCATCACCATGGCCGGGGTACAGAACAATATTGACCAGATCAAAAATGCCAGCAGGATCATCATCATTGCCTGTGGCACCAGCTGGCATGCAGCTTTGCTGGCTGAATATATTATTGAGGAAACCTGTCGCATCCCTGTAGAAGTGGAATACGCTTCCGAGTTCCGCTACCGCAACCCCATCGTCAACAAAGGCGATGTGATCATTGCCGTATCGCAGAGCGGGGAAACAGCCGATACCCTCGTAGCCATTGAAAGGGCCAAAGAACAGGGCGCCCTGATCTTCGGCGTAGTGAACGTTGTTGGTTCGTCCATAGCCCGTATTTCCAATGCCGGCGCTTATACGCATGCCGGTCCTGAGATCGGCGTGGCTAGCACCAAGGCCTTCACCGCACAGCTGGTAGTACTCACGCTGATAGCCCTGAAGATTGCCTACGAGAAACAGACCATCGACAGCAAGCGTTTCATGCACCTGCTGAATGAACTGCAGGATATCCCGGAAAAAGTGCAGACCACCCTGCAGACGGCGGAGCATGTAAAAGCGCTGGCTGAAAAATACAAAGACGCCCGCGATTTCCTTTACCTGGGCCGCGGGTACAATTTCCCTGTAGCGCTGGAAGGAGCCCTCAAACTGAAAGAGATCTCCTATATCCACGCCGAAGGGTATCCCGCTGCTGAAATGAAACATGGCCCTATCGCCCTGGTAGATGAGCAACTGCCCGTGGTATTTGTGGCTACCAAAGATTCCTACCACGAAAAGATCATCAGCAATATCCAGGAGATCAAAGCCCGCAAAGGAAAAGTGATTGCCGTGATCTCCGAAGGAGATGAAACCATCACCGCCCTGGCGGACGATGTCATTGTAGTACCGGCAGCCGATGAACTGGTAGCACCTGTACTGAGTACTATCCCCTTACAATTACTGGCCTACTATATCGGCATCGCCAAGGACCTGGATGTGGACAAACCCCGGAACCTGGCCAAAAGCGTTACGGTAGAATAAATCCACTGCTATCTTATGAACCAGATCAGGAAAAGCCCGCTGCAAACATTAGGTTATCATTTTATCCCGGCTGAATACCTGCCGGCCGGCAAGGACGAATACCATATCCGTCACCAACAGAGCAATAACCAGATCCACTACCGCCACCTCACGGCCTGGGAAATTGAAATGCTGGTGCGTAACAGGAATACATCGGACGACTGGAACAATCTCCTCGTCTCCGATGCCTTCAATCCCGAGCTGGTCCAGAACTGCAAGTTCTACGGACTGGTGCGGATTGGCAAACTGGAATCCGTTTACCTGGAATTCCATAACCTGCGCCGCCCTGTTGGCCTCTATAACAGTACAGTGATCAGCTGCGATTTTGGCGACAATATCGTAGTGGACAACGTGAACTATATCTCCCACTATATCACCGGCAACGATGTGATGCTGGTGAACATCAATGAGATTGCCACCACCGACCATGCCAAATTCGGCAATGGCATTCTCAAGGATGGAGAATCAGAAAATATCCGCATCTGGCTGGAAGCCTGTAATGAGAACGGCGGCCGCAGCATCATCCCTTTTGATGGCATGCTGCCCGGCGACGCCTATCTCTGGACCCGCTTCCGGGACGACGACCAGTTCCAGCAGAAGCTCAAGGATTTTACCCAGGCCCGCTTTGATACCCGCCGTGGTTACTATGGCACCATCGGCGACCGGACCGTGATCAAGAACTGCCGCATTGTAAAGGATGTCAATATTGGATCGGACGCCTATCTCAAAGGCGCCAACAAGATCAAGAATGTGACCATCAATTCCAGTGCGAAGGCTAAATCGCAGGTGGGCGAAGGCTGCGAGCTGGTGAACGGCATTGTGGATTATGGCTGCCGGTTATTCTATGGCGTGAAAGCGGTACGTTTTTTCATGGCCTCACATTCCCAGTTGAAATACGGTGCGCGCCTGATCAACTCTTACCTGGGCAATAATTCCACCATCTCCTGCTGCGAAGTACTGAACTCCCTGATCTTCCCGGGACATGAGCAGCACCACAACAACTCTTTCCTCTGCGCGGCCCTGGTACAGGGGCAAAGCAATATGGCTGCCGGCGCCACCATTGGCAGCAACCACAATTCCCGTAGCCCGGACGGGGAACTGATTGCCGGCAGGGGTTTCTGGCCCGGCCTCTGTGTCAGCCTGAAACATAACTCGCAGTTTGCCAGTTTCTCTATCCTGGCCAAGGGCGATTATCCCGCAGAGCTGAATATCCCTATCCCCTTTGCACTCACCAGCAACGATGTCACCAACAACCGCCTGCTGGTAATGCCCGCCTACTGGTTCCTCTATAATATGTATGCCCTGGCCCGCAATGCCTGGAAATACGGCGACCGCGACAAGCGTACGCAGAAGATCCAGCTGCTGGAAAACAATTACCTGGCCCCCGATACCATCAATGAGATCGTCCACTCCCTGGAGCTGATGCAGGAGCTGACCGGCAAAGCCTGGCTGCGTCATCAGCAGCAGGAGCGCAAACGCGCCAGCCGCGAAGAGCTGATGGCCATTGGCAAACAACTGCTGGACAGCCAGGATCCCATTCTCCAGGAGCTGGAGATCCAGGCTGAAGGATTTGAGAACAATCGCCGCCCGGTAGTCCTGCTCAAAGTACCTGCCGCTTACCAGATCTTCCGGGAGCTGATCACCTACTATGCCGTGCAACAGCTGATAGTGCAGGCCGACACCTACGAATGGAAAACACTGGAGCAGGTAAGGGCAGCCGTGCCCACCCGCCTGTCACTGGACACCTGGACTAATGTGGGTGGCCAGCTGATCCGCCAGGTGGCTATTGAAAAGCTGATCCAGAAAATACATACCGGCCGGGTAAAAAGCTGGGAACAGGTCCATGCATTTTATACGGAGCAGGCTGACGCCTATGCACAGGAAAAATTCCAGCATGCCGCTGCCGCCCTGCAGGCCGTACATGGTATTCACCTGCGCAAGGCAGGTGCAGACAGCATCAAAAGCCTGCTGGACCAGAGCCTGCAGACCCGCGAATGGATGGTAAAAGGCATCTATGAGGCCCGCGCCAAGGATTATAAGAATCCTTTCCGCAAAATGGTCTATGAAAGCACTGCTGCTATGAACAAAGTGACCGGCAAACTGGAGCAGAATGCCTTTATCAAACAGGAAAAAGAAGGGTTGGAAACCTTTCGTAAGACCATCGCCAGCCTGAGCAGGAAATGGGCCGGTAAGTAAAATACAACATAAACAGAAGATCCTGTCTTGTTGCTGACAAGACAGGATCTTCTGTTTATTCCAATAGCAACTACTGTTGCTGCTTAAAACTTCATCGTTACATTGGCGATCAGCGCCCTTGGCATTTGTGGGGCCAGTACGCCCTGTCCTGCAAAATACAGCTCATCTGTCAGGTTATCCACTTTTACACCGAACCGGAATGCTTTGGTCTCATAGAAGACCGTTGCGTTCAGCAAAGTGTAGCTGGGAATTGTGAAAACGCCGGTCACTGCCGAGTTGGCTGTCATGAAATCACCAACATAATTGCCACCGAAACCGGCGCCCAGTCCTTTCAGCTTTCCTTTGGGGAAACCATAGCTGATCCACAGGTTACCCAGATCAGCAGGACCAGCCCCGGGTGGCCGCCTGTCCTGAGTGGCTTTTACGGCGGATTTTGTCAGCTTGCTGTTATTGTGGGAGTAACCCGCCACCAGGTTAAGACCACTGAAGGGATTGGCAATCACCTCCACTTCAAACCCTTTGCTGAACTGAGTGCCATCCTGCACCTTGATGTTGTACGTATTATTGTCCCGCTCAATCTGCTCATCCCGGATCAGTTTGTCCACTTCTATTTCATAGTAGCTGACAGTCATATTAAGCTTTCCGTTGAACAGATCCAGTTTGATGCCTGTTTCCCACTGGTTGGCCTGCATGGGCTTCATCACACCGGAAATATCACCCAGCGGCTGCACTACAGGAGCCAGGTTGGAAAATCCATTCATATAATTGGCAAACACAGAGATCCGATCTTTGATCACCTGGTACACGATCCCAAGTTTGGGCGACAGGGCCGTTTGCCCATACTTTGTATTAGCGACCACAGTGTCAGTGGCAAAGTCATAAGTTCCCCTGCTCTCAAACCGGTCTACCCGAAGGCTCAGCATTGCAGATAAGTTATCCGTGACATTGAACACGTCCGCTGCGTACGCACTGTAAATATTTGTTCCGGTGCTATTCCTTACTCCTTTTGCTGTGCTGGCGGCCAGTCTCGCATCTACCGCAGCGCGGTTGACCTTTGAATAATTGGGATCTTTGGGATTCAGCGCATCAACCAGATCGAATACAATGTAGGGCGAATTATCATTTTTTATTTTCTGGTTAAGATAATCCAGTCCAACCAGCAGCCTGTTACGGAATTTACCGATCCTGAAATCTCCCACGAAATTCTGCTGAACATCCAGGTTGGCGTTCATAGTGTTCTGATAAGAGATATTCCTTTCAAGCGTATCATCTGTGGCTTTACGTATGAACTGGTACTGGTAGTAACCTTTTGACTCCCTGTTATTGCTGGAGATAATGGTCTGGGAAGTCCATTGCCCGGACATTTTGTACTCGAACTGGGCCCGCATATTGGCGGTCGGGTTCTTCATAGTAAGATCATTGTTGGTATAAGATCTTTTGAAGTTGAAATGCAGCTCATCCGGGCTGGTAGCTACAAATGCACGCGTCCTGTTCAGGAATATGGCAGAAGGGGTAGTAAATTCAGAAGTATACAATTCAGCATTGAAATTGATCTTCAGCCTTTCATTGACACGGTACTCCAGGGCTGGCGCAACGAAGAAAGACTTCCTGAAACCGGCATCCTGCCAGCTGTTCTGCTGCTGATACGCAATATTTACACGCCCCAGCAGATTGCCTTCCTTATTAAGCGGCCCATACACATCCGCAGTGGCCCTGTTGAGGTTAAAGCTGCCGGTAAGATAGGATACCTCGCCGCCGAACTTTTCCTGCGGTTTCCGGGTAATGAGGTTGATCACCCCGCCAAATGCCGTTACAGCACCGCCATAAAGGGCAGCCGACGGTCCGCGCAGCAATTCAACTTTCTCAACATTCGCCGGATCGATCTCTCCGTTCGTCTGGGTAGGCACGCCATCCACCATCGACACCTCAGTTCTGAAACCACGGAGACTATAATAAGTAGCGCCATCCGTATTGATACCACGGTTAGCCGACACTTTAAAAACGCCGGGCGCATTTTTCACCAGGTTGCTGAAATCTATGGTCATCTGTTCCTTGATCAGCTCTTTGGAAACACTACTATAAGCTTGTGGATTTTCAAGATTGCTCAGCGGCATTTTGGCAACTGTAGCGCTTTTCTTCACCAGGAATTTATTCTTACCTGCCGTAACGATCACAACCGCCAGCTCTGAACTGCTCAGTTTCAGCTCAAATTCCGTTGAAGCCACCTGTCCGGCTGCCACCTGTACTACCTGCTCCAGGGGCTCATAGCCAAGCAGGGAAACAAGGATTGTATAACTACCGGGTTTTAGCCTGGCAAATTCAAAATGACCGTAATTGTCGGTTGCAGTACCTTGTCTGGCGTCTTTTATCAGAACGCTAACATTGGAAGCCGGCTTCCTGTCTGATGTAAGCACTGCGCCCTGGATACTGCCCCATCTTTCCTGGGCCACTAAACAAAACGACAACAAAAGGCACCCCATCAGGAGTGCTAAAGATCTTACCATGTTGATTAATTAAAGGGTTATTTATGGCGCGAAAGTATTGCGAACAGCAAATTGATTGTTTACGAAAATGGAAAAATCCCGGATAGCTCCGGGATCAGGGACGTCCTATTCATTCAAATGGCCTGTTGCCAAATGACAGAGGCCGTATCAGCTGATACGGCCTCTGTCTGTATTAAGATCTCTACTGTATGACTACTATCGTTTAATGAACCGCATCGTGCTGGTACGGGTACCGTTATCCAGGTAACCGGTCACCTGGTAAGTACCTGCGGGCAGGATGGACAGGCCATTGATCCATATATCCTGGCTGCCGGCGCTGATACCGCTCACCTGTTGCAGGATGGTCCTGCCGTAGGTATCGGTAACCACCAGCCGAAGACTGGCTTTCCGGGAAGAGCTGACGCTCAGCTTAGCCTGGCTCACCACAACAGTGGGCGTCAGGGAAGTGATCACAAAACCTTCGGCGCCATTGATCAGGGCAATGATCTTGCTCATCATCGGCACATTGCTCCTGTCAATCATGCGCAGCCTGTAATAGGTGGTGCCTACGGGCAGGCTGGGATCCGTGAAGCTGAAATTCAGCTGGCCGGCGGTTGCCGTTACAGTACCGATGCTGCTGAAGTTGGCGCCGTCGGCGGAACGCAGCACTTCAAACCTGTCGGGATCAGAATTGCTGGTCACGGTCCAGGTCAGGAGGGCTGTATTGCCGCTTCCTTTTTTAGCATTGAAATCAACGAGATAAACAGGCAATGAATTGCCAGGCACAATTCCAAGTGTAAAGGGGCTGAAGCTGGTAAGCAATTCGGAGGTTACTGAGCCGGTAGTGACATTACCAGGATTGATCTCAGTACCATCTGTTCCCTTAATGCTTTCCCAGCTGGTGGTTCCGCTGTTGAAGCGGGCTACTACTACGCGATCTGTGGCCGTAGTACCGGGGATCTTAGAAACACCATTGAGGTGCAGGATCACGCGGGCATCGCTGCCGCTGTTGCGGTCAATGGTCCAGTATTCCTGGTTGGTAACCGCCCGCAGCGGTGTACTCACAGCAACAACATTATATACAGCATTGAAATATTCCACGGTATAGGAGGAAGGCGCATTGCCCGGGGTGGCGTCAACAGGAACCACATCTACATACCGCAGGGCGCTGCTGCCCTTGCCTACGGGGAACCGTAATTCACCCGTGCCGGTGGTTTTACGGGTTACAGGACCGCTGATATAGCCGTTGTCGGCAGGCATATTGATAACGGTGGGATCGGAATACTGTGTATTATTAATGGTCAGCAGGCTGCCAACGCTGGTCAGCAGCTTGCCTTTTCCTGCCGAGTTCCAGCTGATCTTACCAACGGCCAATGGCGTCAGCAGGGTAACGCCTGCCGCGTTATTAAGGCGGAGGGTCACCATGTTCTGGTTGTTGTCAATAGTCTGGGTGGAAGAGCTGATGGTTTGTGCAGCCGTTCCATTCATTTCAAGGACATACAGTTCGGTAGCGCTGCTGACAGCAGTGGCGCTGGCGCCGAAATAGCCTGCGCCGGTCTGTACAAAACTGCCTTTCACCCGCAGCACGCTGGGCTCAGAGAGCGTATAGGAGGAAGAGAACTCACGAAGGTCAAAGCTGCCGGCAAGGTTGAAATTGCCATCTACCTGGAGTTCATAGGATATATCAGCAGTTGCTGCCTGACGGGCCAGGTAAACCTTAGTGCTGCTGCTGATATCCAGGTTACCATTAATGGTATAGCTTTTGGCTACTGTCGGAGAAATAGTGGAAGCCAGTGTAATGAACTGGTTATTGGTATTAAGGAACTCCAGGTTCCCCTTTATTACCAGGCCATTGGGAAGCGCCCAGTGAATGGGGTTGGCAATATTGGGACTGTTGACCACTATATTACCTACGCCTCCCGGTACAGGTGAACCGGAAATGGAGGCCAGGTTAGTGACAGCGCCGGTGATCAGTATGGTGGAACTGGCATTCCAGGTAGCATGGGGAGTAGCGCCATTGTCCTTTTTAACATGGAACAAAGAACCGCTGTTGAAGGTCATCAGGCCATGGGTACCCGTTCCGGTAGCAGGGTTTATGGATACTTCCTCCTGGATGATGGAGCCATTGATTACCAATTGCGTGGTAGCGCTCATATCATTGGGCAGTTGCAGACCAGCGCCAAAGTTAAGCGTGGATCCCGGCGCTCCGGTAAGTACCCAGGTTCCATCCACCCTTCCGGTAGCCGCTGTGCCAAAGGACAGTACAAACCGGCCGTTACCCGCAGTGCTGTCCACCAGCTTTGCGCCGGACTGGATCAGGAAGGATTCATTGGGGGCGGGGCTGTTACCGGTAATGGTGATAATACGGGGTACGCCTCCTATGGTGGTGGTGTACAATTTAACATTCGCCGAATTAATGACTTGTAAGCTGCTGAGGGATAGATCGCTGGAAAGGTCAGCCTGTACAGTTGACTCCTGGGTAAAAATTACAGAGGCGCCATCGCCGGGGACTGTTGTCCCGCCGCCGCCGCCCTGGGTAGCAGACCAGTTGGCTGAGGAGGACCAGAGGCCGTTGGCCGGTCCTACCCAATACCTCGTTTGTGCATGGGTAATAGATACGCAGCATAGCAATAATGCCACGAAGAGCAAGTAAATTTTTTGCATACTGTAGAGTAGTTTAAGCACTAAAATGCACAGGAGATGTGGATCGCAGAGGTTTTTAGGTAGGAAGCGGAATATTAAGGAATAAGGAGAAGTCTGTGGTTCAGGCCAGCAATTTACAATAAATAGACAATCCCTGCAAGCTTTGGAAAAATTTGATTTCCACAGCAAAACCGCGGTTTCCGGCGATTGGAAAAACGTTCCGAAACGGCCGCCCAGACTACCCAGACACCGCGCCGCGGCCAGGTTTTACGGTTACCCGGGCCCGCAAGAAAAAAGTTGTTTAATTAACCATCTCCCTTGGACATACGAAAAATGTCAAATTTGAGGGGTATGCCGGGAAAGATGACCGGGGCGGGGCCGTTTTCTCCAATATAAGGGAGGGGTATCGGCGGGACCTGGCAAGAACCTGTACGTAACAGAGCGCAAATAAGTTGATTGTCAGCAGGTTCAGGATAGCTTGAGCAGGAGGAAGTTTGCCTGGCTCCGAGGCCCTTCTTCCCAAAAAATAACTGTTTGCTGTTTGACGGGGCTGGAGATATTTTTGGACGAACCAAGGGCAAGCGCGTTGAGTGCCACCAAGTTCAGGAAGATGGCGGGCTACAGACAGCTTGCCTGGTGCTGCGGCTTATCTTCTCAAAAAAAGCCGTTTACTGTTTGGTGGGGATAGAGATATTTTTGGACGAACCAAGGGCAAGCGCGTTGAGGACCAGCAAGTTCAGGAAGATGGTGATCAGACGGCTGTTTACATGGGCCACGGCTTATCTTCCCAAGTACAATTGTATTCCTTTGTAGGGACGTTGACTGTCGCAAAGCGCCCGATCAGGGCAGCATACCAATGTTTCAGGCAATAAAAAACCCCGGAACCTGTCCGGGGCAACTTCTTGCAAGAAGTGAGTATTGTTTACACTGTACTACTTACTTGGCAGAATCAGCATGGATGTGCGTGCTGTCAGCAGTCTTGGTAGAGTCAGGAGTAACCAGGGTGCTGTCAGGAGCAGGAGCAGCAGTGGGAGCTACAGAATCAGCAGCTTTAGCGTCTTCAGTTTTACCACTGTCATTGCAGGCTACCAGTACACCGGCTACAGCCAGGATTGCGAATAATTTTTTCATGCGAACTTGCTTTTTGAGTTTTAATGAGATGCGCGCAAAGGTAATCGGTTTTTGCTATTATGCAAACATTTGGGATATTAATACTCAAATAGTTGAAATAAGTTCAGGCGTCAACTGCCCCATTCCAGCCAGCTTGTCCGAAATACCCCTTCTACCCTATTTTTTACGGAAGAACAGCCGCACCGGTACCCCTTTAAAGGGAAAATTCTGGCGTAACTGGTTTTCCAGGTAATTCTTATAGGGCTGCTTGACATCGTCCGGGAAATTGCAGAAAAAGGCAAAGGAAGGCACACGCGTAGGCAGCTGGGTAACATATTTGATCCGGATAGGATTCCCCCTCACCACCGGCGGGTGATAGGCTTCAATAGCCTTCAGCATCACATCATTCAGCTTTGAAGTAGGTATTTTGCGGGATTTGTTGCTATACACTTCCAGGGCCGTTTCAATGGCCTTATGGATCCGGAGCTTATCCTTGGCGGAAACGAACAGGATGGGCACATCAGAAAATGGGGCGATCCTTTTCTTCAGCTCGGCCTCATAGTCGCGCGCCGTATTGGTTTCCTTTTCCATCAGGTCCCATTTGTTGATCAACAGCACAATCCCCTTCCCTTTCCGGGAGGCGAGGCTGAAGATATTGAGGTCTTGCGCGGTAATGCCTTTTTCAGCGTCCAGCATGAGCAGACAAACATCGGCTTCATCCATGGCCTTGATAGCCCGGATCACTGAATAGAATTCCAGGTCCTCATGCACTTTGGTCTTCCGGCGGATACCGGCGGTATCGATCAGGATGAATTCCTTCTGGAAAAGATTGTATCTGGTGTGAATGGTATCGCGGGTAGTGCCGGCAATATCGCTGACAATGGTCCGCTCCTGGCCTATCAGGGCATTGAGCAGGGAAGATTTCCCTACGTTGGGCTGGCCCATAATGGCAAAACGGGGCAGGGCGTTCTCTTCTTCTGTATCGGTGGACTGGTCCTCCGTGATGATCTCGGTGATGGCGTCCAGCAGTTCACCGGTGCCGCTGCCACTCATGGAAGAGAGGAAAAAGATGTTATCGAAACCCAGCCCGTAGAATTCGGTGGCCTCCAGCTGTCTTTCCGGGTTATCCACTTTATTGACTGTCAGGAACACCGGCTTGTCGGTCCGGCGCAACAGATCGGCCATGGCCTCGTCCAGGTCGGTAATACCAGTGGCGGCATCGCCCATAAAAACGATGGCATTGGCTTCTTCCAGGGCTACCAGCACCTGTTTACGGATCTCCCTTTCAAATACATCTTCACTCTGGGGTACAAAACCTCCGGTGTCAATGACGTTGAAGGTCTTGCCATTCCAATCCGCCACACCGTACTGGCGGTCGCGGGTAACACCGCTGATATCATCCACGATCGCTTTGCGCTGTTCCAGCAAGCGATTAAATAGAGTGCTTTTACCTACGTTGGGCCTGCCCACTATTGCAACTGTAAAACCTGCCATGTCTGTTCCTGATTTTTAATGATAACCGTATTCTTTCAGCATGAGATCATTATCACGCCATTTGGGGCGGACTTTGACAAACAGTTCCAGGAAGACCTTTTGTCCCAGGAAAGCTTCAATATCTTTCCGGGCATCGGTTCCCAGCTGTTTGATCATCTTGCCTTTTTCGCCCAGTAATATGCCTTTCTGCGATTCCCGCTGCACAATGATCTCGGCAATTATTTTGATTAATGTGGTTTTTTCCTTGAATTCGGTGATGATCACCGTGGTATGGTAGGGTATCTCGTCCTGGAAGAGGTAAAAGATCTTTTCCCGCACCATTTCCGCTACAAAGAAGCGGGTGGGCAGGTCGGTCATTTCATCTTCCGGGAAAAAGGGTTCGCCTTCAGGCAGGAACCGGAGAGCGGCCTGGATCAGCAGTTCCACATCCAGTCCTTTCAGGGCTGATATCCCTATAGCTTCCCTGCAGTAGGATTTCTCCCTGAAAAACGCCAGGGCATTATCCCTGGTGGCGGCGCTGGCCTTATCTGTCTTGTTGATCACCACAATGGCAGGGACCCGCAATTTCAGCGACTGGAAGATCTCATCGGACTCTTCCCATTTTTCGTTGACATCTACCAGTAACAGGGCCAGGTCGGCATCCTCCAGCGCACTTTTCACGGCCATCATCATTTTTTCCTGCAGTTTGTACTTGGGATCAATGATGCCGGGCGTATCGGAGATAATGATCTGGTGATCAGCACTGGTCAGGATACCCTTGATACGATGACGGGTGGTCTGCACCTTGGGAGAAACAATAGCCAGCTTCTCGCCCATAAGAGCGTTCAGCAGGGTGCTTTTACCGGCATTGGGCCGGCCGAAAATATTTACAAAACCCGTTTTCATATATTGTTGTGCGCCTGTTATTTACGGAAACAAATAGGGCCTGAAATGGAAATACAGGCCCCTTTCCCGCGAAAAATTCCTGCAAAGGTATGAAATAAAGGCGGGGCGGCCGGGCTTTTTACAAATGCCGCCCGAAACAGGCGCCGGACCGGGAAGGGGTATATTCAGGCAGGCTTAGCAGCAGATCACCATCTGATGCATTCCGCGAGGGGTTGAGACAATAGGCAGGGTGGTATCCAGGCTTGCCCGGATCAGCCATAATAGGGCATATGATCAGGCATGGTTCAGCAGAAAGGCCGCGTCAATGCCCAGGCGCTGGTGGGCGGCCTTCAGAAAAGGTACATCGGGCTCCCGCTTGCCGTTGAGGATCTGGGAGAGTTTATCCGGTGCAATCTTCATCAGTTCCGCCAGTTTCTTTTGGTTCAGGCGCATTTCATACATCTTCAACTCAATCATTTCAGCAATACTGGAGGGCTTGGGCACCGGATAATACTCTTTTTCATAAGCCGCAACGGCTTTGGAGATCTTTTCAAGGAGCGCAGTTTCCTCTTCAGAGAGATTGGCAAAGCCTTTTTTCAAAAAGACCTCGATCTGCGCAATGGCTACAGCGTAGTCATTTTCAGTTTTGATTTTGGAAAAGGCCATGATGTCAATTTTTAAAGGTTGATAATATCAGTTATTTTATCATATTCTGCATGCGTTCCGATAAACCGTATGTACACACTTCTGATGGGAAAATGGATCATGACAATCAATCTGTACCTGTTACCGTGGATATCAAAGACAAACCTGTCATTGCCCACATAGTCCACAGAAGGAAAACTGCGTTTCACATCCGCAAAACAGGCCCAATCCGCTCTTTCCGTATTCCTGGCCCAGTGATACAATCCAATCCTGCAGCCCGGATTAGCCAATACATATCTCCGTAACCTGCTAAAGGTGATAACTACCATAAAAAAAGCCTCCTTTCACCCTTTCAGAAAACAAAATTAAATTTTATTTTCTGAAATTGTATTTTAATTTTAAAAATAATATTTCACAGCCATTCTTTCTGCTGCAGCATGAGGGATCGTTCGGGTAGTTTCCTTTCCGGTGGAGTGTTTTAAAAAAGTAAATTGAGGGGGCTTGTTGGGCGCAAATATATCATTTATCCTTACACGAAATTTATTTCATAAATAATATCCATATGCTCACTATCACCAGAACACAGGCTACCAACCCCGATTTCCTCCGCCTTGTCAGCGCATTGAACGCCGACCTGGCCCAAAGGGATGGAGCCGATCATGCTTTCTATGCACAGTTCAACAGCAGTGCTTCACTCACCCAGGTGGTAGTGGCTTATATTGACGGGCAGGCCGCTGCCTGCGGCGCCATTAAGCCGCTCAGTACAGACTGTATGGAAGTAAAACGTATGTACACCGCTCCTGAACACAGGAGCAAGGGACTCGCTTCCGCTGTGCTGACCGAACTGGAACAATGGGCCAGGGAGCTGTCCTATGCCAGCTGTCGGCTGGAGACAGGCAAACGGCAACCCGAAGCCATTCAGCTATACCAGAAGAATGGCTACCGGCAGATCCCTAACTACGGGCAATATGCGGGCGTGGAGAATAGCGTTTGTTTTGAGAAAGAATTGTGAGCAGCAACTATTGATTATAAAACAAGGACTGTCCGGTATGAGTTTGCTCAGGAGGCATTTAACAGCCCTAAAAAGAAACAGGACACACCGTTTAACTGGTATGTCCTGTCAGGATTTTTCTTTTGTTGCGAAGGGAGGGATCGAACCTCCGACCTTCGGGTTATGAGCCCGACGAGCTACCGCTGCTCTACTTCGCGATGTGGAGTGCAAATATACACTCTTATCGGTTACTACCAAAAATCATTTCAATTTTTTGCAAAATGTTTTTCACTCAAACACTGTGATCCGGATGTCCATCTCACGTCAACAGCTATGCGCATTTCTTTCAATTCCGCCACAGACGGCCATTTCAAAGCAACGCATGGTATTGCTTAACTTCGTTTGCCAACTGTACTGGCGCCGCTCGATTTCATTTCTTTAACAACTCCTTCACCTTTGTAATAAACACTGCTGGCGCCACTGGCCCTTGCATTCAGCTCTTTATTGACCGTGATCTTTACATCCGAAGCGCCACTGGCCGTTACCGAACACTGGTCTGATTGCAATTCATATCCTTTGAAATCACTGGCGCCATTGGCATCAATGGTCACCGTCCCAGCCTTGCCACTCACCACCGCATCAGAAGCACCACTCACCTTTACATTCAGGGAGCCCAGTTCCACATTCCCTTTGAAATCGCTGGCGCCGGACATATCCAGGCTCAGCTGGTTCACCGCCAGGGTGCCACTGACCACTACCGTGGAAGCACCGGAAACCTGCAGCTTGTCCAGCTCCTTAAAAGAGAGATATACCCGCAGCTTCAGGTGCTGGTTGTTGCGAATGAGATTATTCTTATTGTCGAACCAGATATGCAGTTCTCCATCACGAACCTCTGTCCGTATCAGATCCCTGAATTTTTCCTCCGAGGCGCTTACCACCAGCACTTCCCTTTCGCCCTGCGATAAGAAAAGGGTGATAGGGCTGGATATCTTCACGGCATGGAACGACCCTATATCCCGCGGTACAGCATTTTCATCATTGATGATCTGCCGCTGTGCCGCCGCCCACAAAGGCAGGGCTGTCAACAGCAATAATAAAAACCGCTTTATCATATATATAATTTTAATCTGCACTGTTTATCAAAGCATTTCTGCTCAGGCTCTTTTACGGATGCTGCTGCCGCTGGTAGTACTCTTATTGATATGGCCCTGGCCCTTATACTCTACATCACTGCCGCCACGGGCCTCCACATTCAGCTCGCCATTCACGGTCAGCTGGACATCACTGCCGCCGGTGCAGGAAACGCTGGCCTTATCGCAAACCAGGTCAAATCCTTTCAGGTCGCTGCCACCGCTGGCCTGCAGTGAAAAACTCTCCACCTGGCCCTTGATACGGGCGTCCGATCCACCGGATATTTTCAGGTTAAGGTACTGAACTGCCAGCCGGCCGTCCAGATCACTGCCGCCTGAAAGCTTGATATCCAGTTTTTCAGCCCGCAGCGTACCACTGATGGAAACGTCTGACCCAAAGGTAGCCGACAGGCCCTCCAGGGAACGTACCGCAATATACGCCTTCAGTTTTTTGTCGCGCGTGCTTATCTTGATAGGCCCTCCCTCTGTATATATCTTCAGCACACCGTTCTGCACTACCGTTTTGATCTTGTCCCTGTCTGTCTGGGTGGCGCCACTCACCAGTACCTTAGCTTCTTCACCATAGGAAAGGAACAGGTCAATGCCATCCCGCATTTCAATACTGGAAAAACTGCCTACGGACCGTTCTTCTGCATTGGGATCGTTGATCACTTTCTCCTGTGCAAAACCGGCCAGAACGGTGAACAGGAAAAGGCTGCTGAGTATAATACGTTGCATAAGGGCTGTTTAGGAGTGTGACGAACAGCTATTCCGGATTGTTACAACTTTAATAATTTTTTTACACTTATCTTTGCCGCCTCTTTGGCCAAAGAGACATTTTCATCATTTCTCAGTTTCCTCGGGGTGCTGCCGGTCTTCCAGACCGTCGGCTGAGATGATACCCGTAGAACCTGATCAGGGTAATGCCTGCGCAGGGAAGGTAGGTCCAATCTATAGTAGTTACTACACTTCGCTTTCGCAGCATTTCCTTCAAATCAATTTTGACCGGATGGTGGTAAAAATCGCCTCCCGCACCATTTAAACACGTAATGGACATGAAAAAATTGTTTTTGGGGATTTGCTACTTATTGTTATCCCATTGGTTACTGGCTCAGCAGATCAGCGGCAAAGTAATCGACGCAGCAACATCGGCCGCCGTAGCATCGGCCACTATTGAACTGGGCAATTTTGCCAGTACCAGCAGCAATGAACAGGGTGAATTCATTTTTCAGCGCATCCGCTCCGGCAGCTATACGCTCCGCATCTCCAGCATCGGCTTTGAGACCGCCGAGCTCAGCGTCAGCCCGGACAACAGCACACAGACCATCCGCCTGAAGCGGCTTAACCTCTTCATGCAGCCCGTGGAAGTCCGCGCCATCACCGCCGGTGAAAAAGCGCCTTTTACCAAGACCAATCTCACCAAAAAAGAGATTGAAAAGCAGAACCTGGGACAGGATATTCCTTTCATCCTCAACCAGACGCCCTCTGCCGTGGTCAGCTCTGATGCCGGTACCGGCATCGGGTATACCGGTATCCGCATCCGTGGCACGGATGCCACCCGTATCAATGTGACCCTGAACGGCATCCCCTACAATGATGCAGAATCGCAGGGCACTTTCTTTGTCAATATGCCGGATTTCTCCTCCTCGCTCAACAGCATCCAGATCCAGCGGGGCGTGGGCACTTCCTCCAATGGCGCCTCCGCCTTTGGCGCCACTATTAACCTCAGCACCAATGAGGTGAATACCAACGCCTATGGAGAACTTAACAACAGCGCCGGCTCTTTCAATACCTGGAAGCATACGGTCAAAGCAGGCAGCGGCCTCATCAATGATCATTTTACTATTGACGCCCGGATCTCAAAGATCAGCAGCGACGGTTATGTGGACCGCGCCGCCAGTGATCTCCGTTCCTTTTACCTCTCCGGCGCCTATATCGGGGAAAAGACCTCCATCCGCCTGAATGTTTTTGGCGGTAAGGAAAAGACCTACCAGGCCTGGAACGGCGTTTCTGCGGCCGACCTGGAAACCAACCGGACCATCAACTATTCCGGTATGGACAAGCCCGGTGATCCCTACGATAACCAGACCGATAACTACCAGCAGGATCATTACCAGCTGTTCATCAACCACCAGCTCAGTAAGAACTGGACAGCCAATACCGCCTTTTTCCTCACCAAAGGCAAAGGCTATTACGAAGAATATAAAGCAGAAGCGGAATATACCGCCTACGGTCTGCCCGATAACGGCGCCAGCACCAGCACGGACCTGATCCGCCAGCTCTGGCTGGACAACGACTTCTACGGCCAGATCTTCTCCGTACAGCACAAAGGCAACCGCCACCAGTTCACCATCGGAGGCGGCTGGAACCGGTACGATGGTAACCATTTCGGGGAAGTGATCTGGGCAGAGGCCGCCATCCCCTATAAACATCGCTGGTATAACCTCACAGCCTACAAAACAGATGTGAACGCCTATACAAAATACCAGTACGCTATCACGCCCGGCCTGGAGATCTTCGGTGATCTGCAATACCGCCGCGTCCTCTACCAGCTGAATGGCTTCCGGGAAGCGCCTGACCGCAAAGTGCGCAATACCTATGATTTTGTGAACCCCAAGCTGGGCCTTACCTATAGCCTGAAGGACTACCTGCTCTATGTTTCCTATTCGCTGGGCAGCAAAGAACCTAACCGGAATGATTTTGAAGCCAATACCGACGGCCTCAAACCGGAAAGGATGCATGATTTTGAGCTGGGTATTGAACGCAGGAACAACCAGTTCTCCTGGGGCGCCACCGCCTACTATATGCGATACAAAGATCAGCTGGTGCTGACCGGTAGTATCAATGATGTGGGCGCTTACCTGCGCAGTAACGTGCCCAACAGCTACCGCATGGGTATTGAACTGCAGGGCAAGGTCCGCGTCACCCAATGGCTGCAGGCCGGCGCTAACCTGACGCTCAGCAGGAACCGCATCCAGGATTTTGATAAAGTGGGTAATACCGATATCGCTTTTTCACCCAACCTGATGGGCGGCGGCATGATCAGTTTCCTGCCGGTAAAGAACCTGGACATCAGCCTGCTGGGTAAATATGTAGGCCGCCAGTACCTGGACAATACCGCCAGCAAAGACCATATGCTGGAAGCCTACTATGTACAGGATGCGCGTGTCAGCTATACGCTGCCCAGACTGCTGTTCAAAGAGATCACCCTGGTTGGACAGGTCAATAACCTGTTTGATAAAAAATACGTTGCCAACGGCTATACCTACAGCTACGAGGACAGTGGCGCGCTCATTACGGAAAACGCTTATTTCCCGATGGCCACTATCAATTTCCTCTTTGCCCTGCAGGTGAAGTTATAACTACTGAAAAACCCTCTCCCAATCACCGCCCTGAGCCATTTCAGGGCGGTTTTTTATTTAGCAGAGCCAGCAGGATGTAGTAAATTTAAAGATGCGCACTATTCCCCTCCTCCTGATTGCTTTGCTGCTGGTCACTGTTTCCCATGCCCAGACCCTGACGGTTGAGGTCAATGCCGGACAGCATCCACGCTTCCAGACGCCCATATTTTTCACATTGCCCAAAGCCCTGCCCGCCAACAGCGCCTGGCAACTGGTGAACCCCGTCACCCGGCGCAGCACACCTGTTCAGCTGCTGGATAACCGGCAGGCTGTGTTCATGCTGCCTGATAGCCTGACGGCCAATGCCAGTATCAGCTACCAACTGCAGCCGCTAAAGAAAAAAACTGCTCCCGCAGTGACCATTGACAGCAAAGATTATGGCCTGCTCCTCAGCAGTCATCATAAGCCAGTACTATTTTATCATACCAGGACTTCCCTGCCGCCGGTAGACAGCCTGTCGCTGTTCCAGCGCAGCGGATTCATCCACCCGCTCTATAGCCCCAATGGCAGGGTACTGACCGACGATTTCCCCGAAGGCCATATGCACCAGCACGCGCTGTTCACCGCCTGGACCAGCACTACTTTCCGCAACAGTTTTATTGATTTCTGGAACCAGGCCAAGGACCTGGGCACCGTAGAACATATGGAAGTGATCAAAGCAACAGGCGGACCGGTCATGGGCCAGCTGCAGGTAAAGCTGCGCCACAAAAGCAAGGCCCACGGCGAAGTGCTGCAGGAAATCTGGACCATCAACGTTTACCCGTTTGAGCATTACTTCCTGTTCGACCTGGTCTCAGAACAACGCAATACCAGCACAGACACCCTGTACCTGAACAAATATCATTATGGAGGACTCGGCTTCCGGGGCAGCCGCGAATGGAACCCGGATGATAAGGAGAATTTCAAACAGCGCTGGCAGCTGCTGACCAGCGAGGGGAAGAAAGATTCAGCCGCCAACCATACCCATGTGCGCTGGGTAGATGCTTCCGGAACGGTCAACAAAGCTCTCGTAGGCGCCACGGTGCTGGGCTTTCCTGATAATTTCAGGTATCCTCAGGCCATCCGGGTACATCCTACTATGCCCTACTTTGTGTATTCACCCGTAGTGGATGGCGCCTTCAGCATCAACCCGGGTGAGCTCTATCGCTCCGGCTACCGGTATTATATACACGACGGGAAGGTCAATACCAATACAGTCAACCAGCTGCTCAACGACCTGGTAACGCCGCCGGTTGTCAGTATCCGGTAAAACAATAAATAAAAGGGATTAATTGCCGCCAAACTTCTCCTGCCAGAGCAGCATGCCACCTGTGAGGTTCTTGACATCCTGGAAGCCCATTGTTTCCAGCAGCATGGCTGCCTGGCCACTGCGGTTACCACTGCGGCAGTAAACAATCACTTCCTGCTCTTTCAGCGGTTCCAGCTCATCAACCTGGAAATTCCTGATCTCACCCAGGGGCAACAGCTGGCCGCCAATATTGAACTCATCATGTTCATGGGGCTCACGCACATCCACCAGGTTAACAGTTTCACCTTTGTCGAGGCGGGCTTTCAGTTCTTCCGGTGTAATATTTTGCATACGATGATGGGTATTATGAATAGATTGAATAATGGCTGTTATCAGTAATCAGCAGGCTGCGTGGAAGATGCGGGCAGGGAATCCACCGGGCGTACCGGCTTTTTAATGCCCAGGAATATATCCACTGACTGGCCCTGACGGATGCGGTTTAACTGCTGGTCCGGCGTAAAGCGCTCGGGGTCCTGCCGGTAAATATATGCATTTAAAGTATCCCGTACATCGCCATCAGGCAAAACAACGCCGAAGCTCAGGCCAATGGATTCCATCAGGATACGGGCTTCGTTGTAGGTCATACCGGTGAGGTCCGGCACCGTGAATTCATCACTGCCCAGGCCACTGCCCAGCACCAGCGAGATGGCGCTGCCCATCGGCAGTTTGGTGCCTGCCTTGATGCGCTGCCCGTTCAGGTGCTGCTCCAGTACTGAGTTCTTGGCAAAGTCCGGCTTATAGGTTGTATCTCCCAGGTTCAGCCCATATTGCTGCAGGGCGATCTCCGCACTGCGGAAGCTGAGCCCTTCCAGGTTAGGCATTTCAATGGTAGGCGGAACAGCGCGGTTGATGGTGAGATAGACGGTACGGTTCACCTTCACCACCTCGTCTGCATCCGGAAACTGCCGCAGCACGGATAAGGCGGCGGCTGTATCGTTATAGGTTGAATCCTGGATCTCTACATCAAACCCGTTTTCCTCCAGTATCTTTTTGGCCTCATCATACGATTTGCCGGTCACTGCCGGGATAGTAAGCGTATGGCCATGTTTGGTCAGGAGGTTGAGCGATTGCAGGAAAATGAACAGTATCACCACTATGATCCCCAATGCAAAGAGTATATTGGCCCACAGTGGTTTTCCCGTAATGAATTTAAACACGCGTCTGTATTTTAGTGAATATGTTTATTCCGGTTGGCTTACGGCCATTGGCGCTGATTGGCACGCAGGACAAAGCAAAGGCGTCCATCAAAACTGTCTCTAAAAATAGCCTGAGCCCTGGTCTTTGGCAGGAGCTGCTGTTTTACGTTGCAGCGCCTCTTCGATCAGCACGCTATAAAGCTCTTTCAGGCTCCAGCCCATCTTCTTCACCTGCTGGGGAACAATGCTGGCCTCACTCTGGCCGGGCACGGTATTGATCTCCAGCATATAGGGAGCATCCTGGGCTTCATTGTAAATAAAATCAATACGCACTACGCCCCGGCAGTTCAGGCTGGCATAGATCCGGCGGGCGGCCGCCCGGATATTATTGGCCTTTGCCTCGGCTATTTCCGCTGGCGTGATCTCTTCGTTGTCGCCTTCATACTTGGCCTGGAAATCAAAGAAATCCCGGTGGGTCCGTACTTCTGTAATAGGCAATACAATGATCTCATCGCCCCGGCGCAGAACGCCTACAGTAAATTCCCGGCCGGAAATGAATTCCTCCACCAGCACCTGGTCGTCCTCCTGGAAAGCCTTTTGCAAAGCGCCTGCCAGATCTTCCGGCTGCTGTACTTTGCTCATGCCGATACTGGAGCCGCCGTTATTGGGTTTTACAAAAACGGGCAGGTTCAGCTGTTGCAGAATGGCTTCCGGGGCCAGCGGGCTGTGGCGGAAGATATGAACGGAGCGGGCCACATGGATGCCGGCAAAGGCGGCCACGGCCACTGTATATCTTTTGTTAAATGTGATGGCGGAGCTGGCGGCATCGCAGGAAGTGTAGGGAATATTCAGCAGGTCAAAATACCCCTGCAGTTTACCGTCTTCCCCCGGCGTACCATGAATGCCGATAAGTACGGCGTCAAAATGAATGATCCTGCCGCCCAGCGGCAGGGTGAAATCAGCCCGGTTGACCTCGGTCTTCATGCCCTGGTCATCTGTATAGAACCAGCCCCGGGGCGTAATATCAATGGTATAGGCTTCATACCTGTCCCGGTCAATATGCTGCTGGATGGTAATGGCACTTTTATAGGAGATCACGGCTTCAGAAGAATAACCTCCTGTAACAAATGCGATAACAGGCTTCATTCGCTTTTTTAATTTTCAGCAAATAAACGAAAAAAGGTGGGCTGGCGGAATAGTTTATGAAAAAAGGTGAAGGTCGTTATTCCTTCACCTTTAACAGCGGGAAATATCACCCGCCTGAAGTAAGTAGCAGCTAAGGCTACATTCACTATTGTGTACTTCTAAGTTACGAAATCAGGCCGCCGAAGTCAAGTTTTCAGGCAGGAAGTTCTGCACATTTTAATGGTCAGACATGCAGTTTTTCCTTCTTCAGCATCAGTTCTTCCACGGTTTCCTCGTACAGCTCATCGGGTACGCAGCAGTCTACCGGGCAAACAGCCGCACATTGGGGTTCTTCGTGAAAACCCTGGCATTCAGTGCATTTATTGGGAACTATAAAGTAAGTATCCACGCTGATAGGGGCATGCCGTTCGTCCGCATCCGTTACCGAGCCGTCCAGCAGGGTGAACGGTCCTTTAACAGAAGTGCCATCTGTAATTGCCCATTCCACTCCCCCTTCATAGATAGCATTATTGGGACATTCCGGTTCGCAGGCTCCGCAGTTGATACATTCATCTGTTATTTTTATCGACATATGCTGCTATAGTTTTAAATGGGGTGATACAGTTATTTTTGCACCCACAAATATACAATCTAATGACTTTAGAACAACGGCTTGATTTACTGGAAAGGCTGGGCCAGTACCTGTTATCAGACAATGAGGAGTGGCTGTCAGTGAAGCAGAGAGCCCACCGGGAGAACGCCTGGTTCACGCCCGCCTTTATTGAGCTGGCCACTACCCGGATAGCCGAAGCCTTCCTGCAAAAAGAGCTGCTGACTGCCTGGGTTGCCCGCTACCGGGTACCGGCTACCCAGCCTTCGCCCAAAAATATCGGGCTGGTAATGGCGGGGAATATTCCCCTGGTAGGTTTTCATGACCTGCTCTGCGTGTTCATCAGCGGCCACCGCCAGACCATCAAAGCCTCTTCCAAAGATGAGACCCTGATAAAACACCTGGTCCATAAATGCTGGGAATGGGCGCCGGAAACCCAATCGCTGATCCAGTTCTCCACCCTGCTCAAAGGCTGTGATGCCTATATAGCTACCGGCAGCAATAACTCTGCCCGCTATTTTGACTATTATTTTGCCAAATACCCGCATATTATCCGCCGCAACCGGACCTCAGCAGCCCTGCTTACGGGAAAGGAATCTGCCGAAGAACTGGACAGGCTGGCAGATGATGTTCATGAATATTTTGGCCTGGGCTGCCGCAATATCACCAAGCTCTATGTGCCGCAGGCGTATGATTTTGTGCCCCTGCTGGATGCTTTTAATAAATACAACTACCTGGCGGATGAACACAAATACCGCAATAACTACGATTACCAGCTGGCCCTCCTGATCCTTAACAAGCAGTACTATATGACCAATAGTTCCGTGCTGCTGGTAGAAGAGCAATCCTTGTTCTCCCCTATCAGCCAGGTCAATTATGAAACCTATTCGGATCCCGCCGCAGTGATCAACAGCCTGCAGGAAAGTAAGGACCTGCAATGCCTGGCCGGCGCCGGACTGCTCGCTTTCGGGCAGGCCCAGCTCCCTTCCCTGACAGATTATGCAGATGGCGTGGATACCCTGCAATTTTTACTGGATTTATGACAGGAAGTCCTTCAGTGTCTTAGTCTTACGCGCAGCAAGTACGAAGACTTTAGTAAATTAATTGTTAAACAAGCCGGCGGCGTTAACTGAATGGGTTTTCCTGCGTTAATTTGTTTGTGCTTAGGCATGTAATTTGAAACGCTATTGTTATTTTTAACAACAATTCTAAATCCCAGAAAATATGAATTTCAAACAAGTCGTAGCCGTTGTAATGCTCAGTGCCGGTACCACTGTTGCTACGTTGTGGGGCTATAATCACTTCTCCAGGAGCGGGACTTACGTGTATCAGAACGATAATAATGATACCGGTAAGGTGCCTGCCAACTACGCCGGCTTCAACGGTCAGGGCGGAGACGCCGCCCCCGTGGATTTTGGCGCAGCTGCAAATGCCGCTATTCCCGCTACTGTTCACATCAAAACAAAAGTGACCCGTACGGCCACTAACAACCTGCCCCGCAGCAGGAGCCCGTTCAGCGACATGTTTGATATGGACCTCGATGATTTCTTCGGACCCCGTATGCGTTCTGTACCCCAGCAGGCTTCCGGCTCCGGCGCCATCATCAGTGAGGACGGATACATTGTCACCAATAACCACGTTGTGGATGGCGCCGATGAGATCAATGTGACCCTCAACAACAAAAAATCTTTCAAGGCCAAACTGGTAGCCGCTGACCCCAGCAGCGACCTGGCCGTGATCAAGATAGAAGCCAAGGGCCTGCCCTTCCTGCTCTATGCCAACTCTGATGATGTGCGCGTTGGCCAATGGGTGCTGGCTATCGGTTACCCGCTTTCACTGGAAACAACCGTGACTGCCGGTATCGTGAGCGCCAAAGGCCGGACCCTGGATATCAACCGCCGCCAGAGCAATACTCCCGTAGAATCTTTCATCCAGACAGATGCTGCCGTGAACCCCGGTAACAGCGGTGGTCCCCTGGTGAATACAGATGGCAAACTGATCGGGATCAATTCTGCCATTGCTTCCCCCACGGGCGCTTATGCCGGTTACTCTTTCACCATCCCGGTGAATATTGTGAAGAAGATTGTGGCCGACCTCATGAAGCATGGCACCGTTCAGCGCGCTTACCTGGGCATCCAGTATGCCCCTGAATCCCTGAGCGATGAAGAAAGAACACGCAGGGGTGTGAAAGAAGGCGATGGCATCTATGTGCTGGAAGCCGTCAAAGATGGCGCAGCTTCCGCAGCTGGTATCAAGACCGGCGACTTCATCACCAAGATCAATGGTTTCCCTGTACTGTCCGGTGCTGAAATGGTAGGCCAGATAGCCACTTACCGCCCTGGCGATAAAGTGACCGTTACCTATCGCCGCGACGGTAAAGAAAGTACTACCACCGTTACCCTCCGCAATGATGCAGGCAATACCGACCTCGTTAAAGTGTCCAACCTTGATAAGCTCGGCGCCGACCTGGCTACTTTAAGCAAGGAAGATGCAAAAGAACTGGGCATTAACGGCGGTGTAGTGATCAAATCCATTGGCGCTACCGGTATCTTCAGCAAGGTTAGGGTACAGGAAGGTTATGTGATCCTGAAAGCCGATGGCAAGGAAGTGAAATCCGTGAGCGAGTTGTCCGCTATCCTCGAAAAGGCTACGGGCTCCGTGAAACTGGAAGGTATCTATCCTGGCTATGAAGGAGTATACCCCATCGTGATCAATATGAATGCGAAATAATCTGCAGCGCAATGCATAAAAAAATCCCCGGCAGAACGCCGGGGATTTTTTTATGGAAGTATGTTTGAATGCGCTTAATCCGCCAGCACCAGGGCCTGCCAGCCGTCAAGCGGCAATGCGGTTTCCGGATCCAGGGAATGCACCGTACCGTCAAAGATATTGGTGAATAGACCGCTCACACCGGGTAGTTGCAGCAGGAGCAGGTCTTTGGAGCAATTCAGGATGGTGATCACCCGGCGATCGCCGGCCTTGCGTACCCAGGCCAGGGCTGCACCGCCGGCATTGGTGCTGAGCCATTGGGGGTTGGCATCCCTGCCAGCCTGCAGGGCCGGATGCCGCAGCCGCAGCTGTAGCAGGGCTTTGTAAAAATCATGCAGGGCCGGTTGCCCGCTGCCCCATTCAATGGGATCCCTGTCAAAGAATTTCAGTCGCTTATGATTGGGCAGTTCCTGTCCGCTGTAGATCAGGGGCAGCCCGTCCCAGGTGCAGGATAGTACGGCCAGTATATGGGCGGCATCGCCATATTTTTCATATTCGGTACCGTTCCAGCTGTTCTCATCATGGTTGCTGGTGAAGAAGAGAGGGCAGGTATTATACGGGAATTCTTTCTCGTAGCTGTTGAGCAGCTCTACCAGGCTCCTGGTATCCACATCCCCTTTGATGAATTTTTCCGTGAGGTGCATCCAGCGCCAGGCATAACAGCAGTCAAAGACCTCCAGGTAGTGCAGGTCTTCCGTTTCCGCCAGCCAGAACAGGTGTTTCAGCGGATCAAGGGAAGTACGGGCCTGCTGCCAGAAATCGCGCGGCACCAGGTGGGCCATATCACAGCGGAAGCCGTCAATGCCTGCTTCCCGGACCCAGAAGGCCATGGCGTCAATCATGGCCTGCCGCATGGGCTGATCGTAGTAGTTGAGGTCTATCACATCATCCCAGCCGTGTGTATCATAGAATTTACCGTCGGCATTCTGCTTGTAGAAACCGGGACTTGTTTGGGTCCATACATGGTCCAGACCGGTATGGTTGGCTACCCAGTCAATGATGACCTTCATACCCAGGGCATGGGCCTGGCTGACCATTGCCTTAAAATCTTCCAGGCTGCCAAATTCAGGATTGGTAGCTACATAATCAGAACAGGCATAATAGCTGCCTAATTCGCCTTTACGGCCTTGCTGGCTGATAGGAGTGACGGGCATGAACCAGAGGATCTGTATCCCCATATCCGCCAGGCGGGGCAGGTGCCGGGCAAAAGCGTTAAAAGTTCCTTCCGGTGTGTACTGGCGGATATTGACTTCATAGAGGCTGGCATGGCTGAACCATGGGACAGGTGTAAATCGACGCTGCATGCCGCGAATATACTAACTTTGACCCCATGAAGACCTTCAATGTCCCGATCATTTACCGTAGTCCCCTGATCAGCGCCGTCAAGAACAAACGGAAGCAGGAGGACAGGATGAAAAAGGATTTTACGCCTACCCTCCTGGACATGGGCCCATTGAAGATCTACCTGTCCCGCCATTTTGGTTTCTGCTATGGTGTAGAGAACGCCATTGAAATTTCTTTCCGCACAATAGAAGAAAATCCCGGCAAACGTATTTTCCTGCTCAGCGAAATGATCCACAACCCGCAGGTCAATGCCGACCTGGTAGAACGCGGCGTACAGTTCCTGCAGGACACCTACGGCAAACAGCTGATCTCTTTTGAATCGCTGACAGCGGATGATGTGGTCATCATCCCCGCTTTTGGCACTACGCTGGACATAGAGCAAAAGCTCAATGAGCTGGGTATCCCTACCGAGAAATACAATACTACCTGTCCCTTCGTGGAAAAAGTCTGGAACCGCAGTGAGCAGATAGCGAAGAAAGGGTATACCATTGTGATCCATGGCAAGCCCAAACATGAGGAAACCAGGGCCACTTTTTCGCATGCCGCACAGAATGCACCTTCCGTAGTAGTGAACGATATGGCCGAGACCATTGAGCTGGCGAAATATATCACCGGCGAAAAACCGGCAGAAGGATTTTATGAAGCCTTTGCCGGCCGCTATTCACCTGGCTTTGACGCCGCCAGGGACCTGCAGCGGATCGGTGTAGTGAACCAGACCACGCAGCTGGCCACCGATACCCAGGCCATTGCTGATTACCTGAAGCAAGTCATCCGGCAGTATTTCCAGCTGGCCGACAATACCATTGGCGAACGATTTGCCGATACACGGGATACCCTTTGTTATGCCACCAACGACAACCAGACATCCATGGTCCATATGCTGGAAACACCGGCCGATCTGGCCATCGTGGTAGGTGGTTATAATTCTTCCAATACCACTCACCTGGTAGAGCTTTGCGAGGCTAAACTACCTACCTATTTTATTAACTCGGAGGAAAAGCTGGTAAGTGAGCACAATATCCTGCACTATAACTACCATACCAGGCAGGAGCTGCTTTCGGCCGATTACCTGCCGCAGCAGCGCCCACTGAATATCCTGGTGACCAGCGGCGCTTCCTGCCCCGATGCGCTGGTAGAAGGCGTTATCCGCCGCCTCGCGTCATTTTTTGGGGTAGAAGATAAGGTAGACGAGCTGGCGCAAAGCCTGTAATTATTATATAACGGCCTCCTCTCCCGGGCCAGTGAACCAGGGCAACCTGTTGCCATACCATAGAAGCGGCTGGCCACCCAATCATTCTTTTGCTGCCCGGTTAAACCTACCGGTATTCCCCTGGTCTTATACTCCGTATATGGCTGACAGCAGCCATTGGTAAAACAAAAAATGCAGCATACATGAAAAAGATCCTCGTATTGGCGTTGGCAGTACTGACCGGCGCAGGAGTATTACAGGCCCAGGAAAAACGCGATACCATCCGCCCCCGGCAAACAGCGCCCGGACAGCAAAAACACGGCGGCAAACAAAAGGGGCTGGAAGCAGAGTTGGGCCTCAGCAAAGAGCAGAGCCAGCAGTGGAAGACCCTCAACCAGGAATTCAGGAAACAGCACCAGGCTGTCAATGCTGATTCCACCCTCAGCGTACCTCAGAAGAAAGAAAAAAGCCGGGAACTGTACCAGGAGCGGCAAAAAAAGATCAACGGCATGCTGTCCGCTGATCAGCAGGTGAAATACCGGAAATACCAGCAGGAGCTGCGCAAGAAAGTGCAGGGCATAAAGAAAGCGGATATCATGGAAAAAGACAAAGACAGCACTAAATAAAGACGCACCATCAATTATACGGCAGGCGCTTACCCACAGACCATTTATCCATAGACAGGCAAACGAACAGGCGAACAATAAAAGAGCTGCACCGGGAACGGGCAGCTCTTTTTTATTACCAATAAGATCAGTTGTTATTGTTAAGAACGGGATAGGTCCTTACACCATTTTAAAATTGTCCAGGAACTTGGTGTTGAAGTCGCCCGCCCTGAAGGCCGGGTTACGCATCAGTTGCTGGTGGAAAGGAATGGTGGTCTTGATACCTTCTATCACGTATTCACTGAGGGCGCGGCTCATGGTATTGATGGCCTCCTCACGGGTGCGTGCTACGGCGATGATCTTGGCGATCATGGAATCGTAGTAGGGAGGGATCACATAGCCGGCATATACATGCGAGTCCACGCGGATACCATGACCGCCCGGCTGGTGCAGGGTGGTGATACGGCCGGGGCTGGGACGGAAATCATTGTAGGGATCTTCCGCATTGATCCGGCATTCAATGGCGTGCATCTGGGGCTCATAGTTGAGGCCGCTGATGGGTTCGCCCATGGCTATCTTGATCTGTTCCTTAATAAGGTCAAAATTGGTGACTTCCTCGGTAACGCAGTGTTCTACCTGGATACGGGTATTCATCTCCATGAAGTAGAAATTGCGGTGCTTATCTACCAGGAACTCAATGGTGCCCACGCTTTCATACCCGATAGCGGAAGCGGCTTTGATAGCGGCTTCGCCCATGCGCTGGCGCAGTTCGGGGGTCATGAAGGGGGAGGGGGATTCTTCCACCAGCTTCTGGTGACGGCGCTGGATGGAGCAGTCCCTTTCGCTGAGGTGGCAGACCTTGCCGTAGCGATCGCCGGCCACCTGTATTTCAATATGGCGTGGTTCTTCCACGAACTTCTCCATATAGATACCATCGTTCTTGAAAGCGGCGCCTGCCTCGGCACGGGCCGTGGTGTAGGCGCGCTCCAGTTCGGATTCTTCCCATACTACGCGCATCCCTTTACCACCACCACCGGCGGTAGCTTTGAGGATGATGGGGTATCCTACTTCGAGGGCCAGGACCTGGGCTTCTTCATAGCTTTCCAGCAGGCCTTCACCGCCGGGGATCACCGGTACGCCGGCTTTGATCATGGTTTCCTTGGCAGTGATCTTATCCCCCATGGAGCGGATCTGGTCCGGGGTGGGTCCTATGAATTTGATATTGTGTTCGCCGCAGATCTCTGCAAAGCGGGCATTCTCAGCCAGGAAGCCATAACCGGGGTGGATACCGTCGGCATTGGTGATCTCGGCTGCAGCCATGATATGCGCAATATTCAGGTAAGAATCGCTACTGGCGGGCCTCCCGATACAAACCGCTTCATCAGCAAATTTCACGTGCAGGGAGTCTTTATCCGCCGTGGAGTAAACCGCTACGGTCTTGATCCCCATTTCCCGGCAGGTGCGGATCACCCGGAGAGCTATCTCCCCACGATTGGCAATTAATATCTTTTTAAACATGGATTCAATTTGTGATATAAAAGTTTGAATAAGGGGAACACAGCAGGGTTCGGAAAAGGCAATAGGCTTTTCACCGGCTATAATATCCCATTTCCAAATCAGTTAGGCTCCACCAGGTATAAAGGTTGATCGTATTCAACCGGGGAAGCGTCATCCACCAGGATCTTCACAATGCGCCCTTTGATCTCGCTCTCAATTTCATTGAACAGCTTCATGGCCTCAATAATGCAGACTACTTTGCCGGGGGTAATCTCATCTCCGGGTTCCACAAAAACAGGTTTGCCGGGGGCAGAGCTGCGGTAGAAGGTCCCGATCATCGGGCTCTTGATGGTCAGCAGGTTATCAGCAGCCGCTTCAGCAGCTTTAGCAGGTTTCTCGGTAGCAGGGATAGCAGCCTGGGGTTGTGCAGCAGGTGCATAAGCAGGCATCGCTATGGGTGATTGTATGGGTGCAATCACATTTTGTACAGGTTCTTCTTTTTGTTTGATCGTTAGTTTAAATCCTTTCTCCTCAATGGTCACTTCGCCGATGTTGGATTTGTTGATCATTTTGATCAACTCCTGAATTTGTTTAAAATCCATCTGTAAATAAATTTTTGACGGTTATATCAGAAAAACAGGCGGCTAAGATAAGGATTACGTAGTAAATTATCCTAAAATCGTCATAAAAGGCAAACCGCCGGAGTAGTATAAAAAAATGGATAACAGGACCACTGTTATCCATATATATATTGACTTTCAGTGTTCAGCCATGGGCTTGCCAGGGCCGTCCAGCAGGGTAATCTTATTCTTTAACCCGTTCAACATATTCGCCGGTCTTGGTATTGACACGGATCAGTTCCCCTTCATTGACAAACAGGGGCACGTTGACGGTGGCGCCTGTTTCCACGGTAGCAGGTTTCAGGGTGCGGGTGGCGGTATCGCCTTTAACGCCCGGCTCAGAATAGGTCACTTTCAGTACAATCTTGTCCGGCAGCTCCACGCTCATGGGCATTTCGGTCTCGGTGTTGATCAGTACGGAAACTTCCTGGGCTTCTTTCAGGAACTGGGGAGCATCCACCAGCTTTTCCTCCACAGCAATCTGCTCGAAGGTTTCACTGTCCATGAAATTATAGCCGGAATCGTCCTTGTAGAGGTATTGATAATTCTTCCTTTCCACGCGTACGGGGAAGATATTATCGCCGGAGTTCCAGGTCTTTTCAATACTGCGGGAGTTGTCAAGACCTTTCAGTTTAGCCCATACCTTGGCCGCTGCGCGGGCCGTTTTGTTCTCTCCGAACTCCACTACGGTATACAGACTACCGTCCAATTTGATGATCAGGCCACGACTGATATCTGCTGTAGTTGCCATAAAATTCTTACAGGTTTTGAATGATTGTTTCAGGTTGCCCACCGCCGGAGATCCCTGTAAACAGACTGACCGGACCGTGGGGGTGGCAAAGCTACAGTAAAAAGCATTCCCTGCAAACTCCCTTCCGGGCCCTTTGGGGCAGAAAAAAGGGCAGACCCCGGCCTGCCCTTTTTCCGGTTTTTACCGGTTTATTACTTCAATTTGATGCTGATCACGCCTTTGGCGCCTTCCGGACCATATTTGGCTACAGCCACGCTGTCCTTATAGATATTGATGGATTCAATCTGCTCGGGCCTGATATCAGGGCTTTTTCCCTTGGAGCAGTCAAATTTCTTATCATTAATGATCAACAGGCCTCCAAACCGGCACAGGTCGTCAGAAAGCTGTACAGGCCCGGCCTGGGGTGTTGGTTTGGTCTGGATATGTATATCGGCTGTCCCGGCTGCTTTTTTAGTAGTGACCAGCACCACCCCGTTTTTGGCTTTTTCCCCATAAATAGCGGTGGCGCTTTTATCTTTCAGCACGTCCACGGTGGCGATGGTATCCGGATTGATGCCTTCCAGGGATTTGATTGGCCGGCCGTCCAGTATGTACAGGGGCTGGGCGCCGTCCTTCACTCCTCTTATTATAACAGGGCTGGCATGTCCGGTAACGGTCACCTCCTTGATGGAACCTTTAGCAGGAGCCGGTTTACCCGTTACAATGATGGGGGGGCTGACGGTATCTACTCTTACCATTACCGGTGCTTCCAGGATGATCTCGGTAGCTTCGGCCATGGTGGCGGGCTCCACAGGCGGTGGCGGTGGGGGTGGTAGCGGAGCGCCAGGGGTTGGCGGAGCCGGAGGGGTCGGTATAACCCAGGGACCATATTTCTTTTCCAGCCGTTCGCGGTCCGCTTTGCTGTTCAGGTTGTAGACCTCCGTTTTACCATTTTTCAGGGTAATGGTCACTTTCTGGTTGCTGATCCTGGTGGTTTTGATCTCAGCAGGCATTTCGCCATAGAAAACGGCGGTGTCGGTAATGACGGTCACCACCCCTTCAGAATCCTGATAAAGTTTTACTGTGGGAATGGTATCGGCTACGGGGGCGCCGGACTCCCAGCCCAGTACTTCTTTTACTTTGACTTCCTGTACGGCGGTGCGGAAGGCCAGTAATACAACGGCCAGCACGGGGAGCAGGAAAAGGAAGCGGATCAACTGCACACGGGCAGTTTTTGCTTTGTTCATCATGGCTATACGTTTTTTGAGTGAACTGAAACTGAAATTATTGGCAATACTATAGGCAGACAGCCCCGTCACTTTCAACAGCAGGTACTGGTATTGCTTGCGGTCTATGCCCGACTGCAGCACCTGGTGGTCCGCAATGAACTCCAGGTTCTGGCGGATGGCCTGGCGGATCAGCCAGGCAAAGGGATTGTACCAGTTGATAATGCAGAGCAGTTCGCCCCAGAGGATATCCCGGGAATGCTTCTGCTTTACATGTATGAATTCATGGTGGATGATCTCTTTCAGTTCTGCTTCACTGTGCAGCTCCTGGTTCACGAAAATGGCATTGCCAAAAGAGAAAGGCGAAATGTTCTCCGGCACATGGTACAGGCGCACGCCATCTTCCATCAGTAATACCGCGCGGGAGCGGATCCGGCGGAGCGCCTGGTATTGCAGCAACAGGCGCAGCAGCAGGAAGAGACTGCCCGCCAGCGCCAGGCCACCTACCAGCCAGGCCCAGTTGACACTGCTTGCTTTGGGCGCAGTACCGGGAAAATAAAAGGCCGGTACATATTGCAGCGGTAAGGCCTGCAGTTTCTGGGGCTGCAGCAGGCTGGACAGGTCAATGAACGGGATCAGGAAAGCCGCGGCAGAATACGCCACCAGGTACCAGCGGTTCCAGTTATAAAAGGTCAGCCGGCGCAGCAGCAGCCAGTAAAAGGCAAAGACCACGGCGAGACTGATAGATAGTTTGAGGATATATTCCATACTCAAGGTTTGTTGGGTACTTTATTTTTTTCCTTCAATCAGGCGGATGATCTCCTGCAGCTCTTCCGGGCTCAGGTTTTTCTGCTCCACGAAAAAGTTCACCAGCTCCTTATAGGAGTTGTCGAAATAGTTCTTCACTACCCCGTTCATGAATTTTTTCTTGTACTCCGGTTCGCTCACCACTGGCTGGTACAGGTATACGTTACCCACCAGCCGGCTTTGGAGAAATGCCTTTTTCTCCAGGTTCTTGATAGTGGAGGCCAGGGTGGTATAGGGCGGCCTGGGCTCGGGTATCTGCTCCAGGAACATCTTTACGTTCCCTTCACCGATCTTCCAGACGGCCATCATGGCTTCTTCTTCCTGCGGTGTTAAACTATGCATATCTACGATATTTTCGTAAACCTACGAACTTTCCGTAGATTGACAAATTTTTTTTCCCCTCTTTTCCAATTACTTTTAATGTCAATTCCCTCCGGCCTCCTACCCGCCGGAGTTCACCAAAAGGATTCCCGATGAAAAAATGGTTCTTGTTCCTGGCCGCCTCTTTCTGCCTGCAGTTCAGTTTTGCCCAGGCTCCCACGCCTTCCGAAAGGAAGAAATTGTTCCCTACCCTGCAGTTGCTACAAGTAGATAGTACCACACTGACCAGCGGCTTGTTAAAAAGACAACCGACCGTCATTATGTATTTCAGTCCTTCCTGTGATCATTGCCAGCACCAAATGGATGATATGCTGGCACATACAAAAGAGATGAAAAATATACAGGTGGTGCTGGCCACTTATCAGCCATTTGACGAGATGGTGGAATTCCATAAAAAGTACCATATTGAAAAACATTCCAACTACAAACTGGGCAGAGATGTCAACTTCATCCTTCCTCCTTTTTATGATATACGCAACCTTCCATTCATAGCGTTATACAGCAAGGAAGGGAAACTCCTGCTGAGTCATGAAGGGAATATTAAAGTTGAAAAATTGTTGCAGGCGTTGAAATAGGTTGAATGAGATACCCATACCTTTGGGCCGCAAAAAAATTTGATTTCACCTTATAAATTGTTTTCTGATGAAAGTAACCGTCGTAGGTGCAGGTGCTGTAGGCGCTACCTGTGCTGATAATATCGCTCGGAAAGAACTGGCCACAGAATTAGTTTTGCTGGATATCAAAGAAGGTTTTGCAGAAGGAAAGGCTCAGGACATGATGCAAACAGCTGCCCTGCTGGGATTTGACACCCGTATCACCGGCAGCACCAACGATTATGCCAAGACCTCCAACTCTGACGTGGTTGTAATTACATCCGGCTTGCCCCGTAAACCCGGAATGACCCGGGAAGAACTCATTGGTACCAATGCAGGTATCGTAAAAACTGTGTGCGAGAATATCCTGAAATATTCTCCCAATGCTATTATCATTGTCATCAGCAACCCCATGGACACCATGACCTACCTGGCGCTGACCGCTACCGGCCTGCCCAAGAACAGGATCATTGGTATGGGTGGTACACTGGACAGCTCCCGCTTCAAGTACCAGCTGAGCCAGCACCTGGGCTGCAGCCCCGCTGACCTGAATGCCGTTGTGGTAGGCGGTCATGGCGATACTACCATGATCCCCCTCATCCGCCTGGCTACCTGGAACAGCGTGCCGGTGACCAATTTCCTGAGTGCTGAGCAACAGCAACAGATCGTCAATGACACCATGGTGGGTGGCGCTACCCTCACCAAGCTGATCGGCACTTCCGCCTGGTATGCACCCGGCGCCGCCGGAGCTGCCCTGGTAGAGAGCATTGTGCGCGATGAAAAGAAACTCTTCACCTGCTGCGTATCCCTGGAAGGGGAATATGGCCAGAAAGATATCTGTCTGGGCGTGCCCGTAGTGATTGGCAAAAACGGCTGGGAGAAGATCCTCGACTTCAAGCTGAATGCCGACGAGCAGGCACTGTTCAGCAAGAGCGCAGACGCCGTTCGCTCCATGAACGATGTGCTGAAGACGCTCTAAGAATTTTCGTATATGTAATGCAGAGAGGCTGTACCGAAAGGGCAGCCTTTTTTGTTTAGGCTATTGACACAGCCTCGCTCCGATCCAACACAGCAGTATTTTTTGGTTCGAACCAATGAACAGGCTTCTCTTTGGTTCGCCCCAAACAATCACCAGCATTGCCAATAAACGAGTGTAACTTTTAAACAAGGACCTGCTTCAGCCAAATAGAGATTTTATTTTGGTTCGAACCAATGAACAGGCTTCTCTTAGGTTCGTCCCAAACAATAGTCAACATAGTCAATACGCGGGTGTACCTTTTTAACAGAGACCTGCTTCAGATTTATAGAGATTCTTTTTGGTTCGAACCAATAGGCAGGCTTCTCACTGGTTCGTCCCAAACAATCACCAGCATAGTCCATACGCGGGTGTACCCTTTTAACAGGGACCTGCTTCAGGCCTATAGAAATTCTTTTTGGTTCGAACCAATGAACAGGCTTCTCTTTGGTTCGTCCCAAACAATCGTCAGCATAGTCCATATGCGGGTGTACCCTTTTAACAGGGACCTGCTTCAGGCCTATAGAAATTCTTTTTGGTTCGAACCAATGAACAGGTTTCTCTTTGGTTCGTCCCAAAATATTCCGGCAATGGTATTGTTGAATGCTGTTAATGGATGCGGCCCAACCGCGCATAGACATGCTCCAGCACCATATCGGTGCTGATATTTTCCATGCACTTAAAATGCCCTTTGGGACATTTCTTATACCCGATCTTGCTGCAGGGCCGGCAGCTGAGCCCCTGCACTTCCAGTATATCAAAAGGCGCATCGGTATTCCGTCCATGCTGGCTGCCGGATAGCGGCTTGTAATAAGGATACATGCCAAACTCAGGCACCGTATTTCCCCAGAGCGAGATAATGGGCTTCTGAAAGGCAGCAGCAATATGCATCAGGCCTGTATCATTGGAGATGATCAGCCGCGACCGCCGTACCAGGTCGGCCGATTCATTCAGGTTAAACTTGCCGCAGGCATTGTAGATCTTGACCGGGTCAATGGCTGCAATAGCCGCCCCGGCTTCCGCATCCTCCTTCCCGCCCAGCAGGATCACCGGATGCTCCAGCGCCTGGCACAAGGCCTGCAGCTTAGACAGCGGATACCTTTTGGTATTCAGCGCAGCGCCGATCACCAACCCGATATACCCTGCCTGGTGAGCAGCAGGAATATCACTGTCCTTTACCTTGTCCTTTTCCGGGATGAAATAATCCAGCCCGCCGCCATCATTGCGCACGCCGAAAACTTTCAGCGTATCCAGGTAGCGGTCTACAATATGCACATCAGGCATCCGGTTCACCTTTAAAGCGGTGAGCAGCCATTTCTGGATATTGAGCTTGCTGAAACTAAAACTTTGCTTGCCGAGGGCACGCTTGACCTTCAGCGTACGGAGATTATGATGCAGGTCAATTACATAATCATAGTCCTCCTCCACCAGGGTCCGGGCCAGTTGCTCCAGGTTGTCCTGCAGGTAATGGATGCGATCAATATAGGGATTGTGTGCTACAATGGAGCGGAAGTTCTGCTTGGTGAGGAAATGGACTTCGGCCGTCACGATCTGTTTTTTCAGGCACCGGACCACGGGTGTCGTTAACACAATATCGCCGATGGAAGAAAAACGGATGATCAGGAATTTCATGGTACAAATAATGCCTGTTACAGGCTTCGTTTATTGCTCTACGTAATTCAGGTCCTTATGAAAGGTTTCCCTGGTCAGCGCGGCGGCCGTGATGGTAATAGCCATCAGGATCACCGCGGTATACAGGCCACCCTGCACATACCCTACTCCTTCAATTCCCCGCAGGTACTTGAACAGCGGCAGGATGAACAGTCCCAGCAGGCCCCGCACCATATTGGGCACCGTAGTGGCCGTGGTGGCGCGCAGGTTGGTGCCGAACTGTTCGGCGGCCATGGTCACAAAGATAGCCCAGAAGCCGGTACCAAATCCCAACCCGGCACAGATCCAGTACAGACTGTTGGCCGTGCCGTTCCAGAGGACCGTGAAGAACAGGACCATGAACACCATGGTGATGCCGTAAAAAATGAACAGGGCTTTTTTACGGCTGCGCAGCCACTGGCTCACCAGCCCTACGGCAATATCGCCTATGGAGATAGCCGCATAGGCAAACATGATGGCCTTGCCCGAATCTATTTTTTCCGTGATCCCCATTTTGGCGCCGAACTCCGTGGCAAAAGTGACCAGCACGCCGATCACAAACCAGGTGGGCAGGCCGATGAGGATACAGAGGATATATCTTTTAAAGCGATCCCAGTTATTGAACAGCATGAACAGGTTGCCACGTTGTACGGGCAGCTGTTTAACATGGTGGAACATGCCGGATTCAAATACGGAGATCCGGAGGATCAGCAGCAGGAGGCCAAGACCGCCGCCAATAAAATAACAGACCCGCCAGTCGAAGTACTGCTTCATTACAAAAGCTACCACGGCGCCGGTCAGACCGATACCTGCCACCAGGGAAGTGGCCACGCCTCTTTTCTCTTTAGGGGTCAGCTCGGACACCAGCGTAATACCGGCGCCCAGTTCCCCTGCCAGGCCCAGGCCGGCCACAAAGCGGATGGCGGCATACTGCTCCACCGTCTGCACAAAGCCATTGGCGATATTGGCCAGTGAATACAAAATAATAGAGCCAAAGAGAACGCTCAGTCGCCCCCGCTTATCCCCCATGACGCCCCAGAAGATACCACCCAGCATAAGCCCTACCATCTGCCAGCTGATGATGCTTTCGCCATCAGTGGTGATCTGTTCGGGCGTAAGCCCTAAGGAGGTGAGACTGGGAACACGGATAATACTGAACAGCAGCAGGTCGTAGATATCTACGAAATAACCGAGCGCAGCAACGATGACGGCAACGTTGAAGAGCGTGGCAGGCTTTTTCTCCATAAGCAATCAGTTAGGCTATGTTTTGGTATGTCAGGACGGTTCTTCCGGTGTCTGCGGCGGCACACTGTCGGGATTTTTCTTTCTTCCGGACAGCAGCTTGATGAGTACGGGGGCGGTGGTGATCAGTACAATGACCAGTACAATGATCTCCAGGTGTTCTTTCAGGTCAAAACCAAATCCATCATAGATCCATTTCTGGAGGAAGTGGCCGCCAAGGAGCATACTGCCTACCCAGGCAACGGAACCCACTACATTATAATAGGTGAATTTCTTCCTGTCCATTTCCACGATACCGGCAATAATAGGTGCAAAGGTCCGGATCAGGGGAAGGAAACGGGCTACAATGATGGCGAGGCCGCCGCGTTTGTCGTAAAATTCATGGGCCTGGTGCAGGAACCTCCTTTTGAAGAGCAGGTTATCTTTCCAGGTATACATGGACGGGCCGATCTTCCGGCCGGTCCAGTACCCCACCATATTACCGAGGATACCGGCTGTGGCTATCAGGGCCCATAATACCAGCAGGTCCAGCCATTCATTCTGAATGCCGCCCAGCCCAAACAGTTTCAGGAACTGGTAGGTGATGCCGGGATTCACAGCATCCATTTTGTGGGCATAGATACCAGCAACAAAAAGCAGGGAGTCGCCAGGCAGGAAGAAGCCTGCAAACAGGCCTGTTTCTGCAAAGATCACGAAGAGTAATAACCAGACGCCTCCATTTTCGATATAGAATTGAGGCTGCAATAACTGAGTCCACTGAAAATCTAACAAGATCAGGTCCATACAAATGTGTTTGAATGTTGCGGGTTACGCGTTCAACGTGTTTTCTGCTGGAATTGTTTTTTAAAATTTGTTAAGGCTATGTAGCCAATTGGTCAATAGGCTGTTCCATTTCGGGTCCCAGTTCGCCCTCCCATTTGCTGACGGCGGAAGTAGCCAGGGCATTGCCCACCACATTGGTCATGCTGCGGAACATATCACAGAAATGATCAATAGGTAAGATAAGGGCCACGCCTTCGGGGGGAATATTGAACATGGCGCAGGTGGCCAGCACAATCACCAGGGAAGCGCGCGGTACGCCTGCGATGCCCTTGCTGGTGACCATCAGCACCAGCAGCATGCTGAGCTGTTGATCCAGGGGCAGTGGTACATTATAGGCCTGTGCAATGGCCAGGCTGGCGAAGGTCATATACATCATACTGCCATCCAGGTTAAAAGAATAACCAAGGGGCAATACAAAAGAAACGATCTTGTTCTTACAGCCAAACCTTTCCAGTTCTTCAGTCAGTTTTGGGAATACAGCCTCGCTGCTGGTAGTGCTGAAAGCGATCAGCAGGGGGTTACCGATGCGGCGCAGCAGGTTTTTGGTACGGCCGCCCAGGATCAGGTAGCCGGCACTGATCAGTATTATCCATAACAGCGCGATCCCCAGCAGGAAGAAAGCGAAATAGACCAGGTAGAATTTAAAGATGCCCAGCCCCTTGGTAGCCACTACCGCGGTCAGCGCACCAAATACCCCCAGGGGGGCAAAGTTCATCACATAACCCACCATTTTCAGGATCACATGGGATACCACGTCCAGTGCTTTGATCAGCGGTTTGCCATAATCACCGAGTGTGGTAAGTGCAACGCCGAAGAAAACACTGAACACCACCAGCTGTAATATCTCATTGGTGGCCATAGCCTCAATCACGCTGCGCGGGATAATATGCTCCACAAATTTCTCCAGGGAGAACTCGGTGGTCTTGCTCATCAGGTCCTTTACCCCTTCGGTATCAGCCTGGGAGAGGTCTATATAATGACCGGGCTTAAAAACATTGACCAGCACCAGGCCCAGCAGCAGGGAAATAAGCGACGCGGTGATAAACCACCCGATGGCTTTCCCCCCTACACGGCCCACGGCCTTGAGATCACCCAGCTTAGCAATGCCCACCACCAGGGTAGCAAATACCAGCGGCGCAATGATCATTTGTACCAGCCGGATGAATATCTTCCCTAAGAGGTTGATATTCTTCGAGAAGCCTTTAATGAATTCAGGGGATCCATTGGTATGGACCAGGTACCCAGCCAGGATGCCCAGCACCATAGCGACCAGAATATATAAGGTGAGCCTGTTCTTTTTCATGAAGCCTGTTCCAGGTATTAGTGGTGCGCAATATAACAATTAATGTTTAAAAGCCCCTGCTGATCAGGGCTTTTCCGCCTATCTGGATAAGCTCCCCCTGACAAATCTTTTACCTTGGGCGATTTTAATAAATCAGTATCTTTCCGCCTTCGTCAAAACTTGAACTACATTATATCACCTGGAAAAAAAAGAGAAAACTGACTGTTATGAGTTTGTTCCGTAAAAAGTCCCTGACAGCGTTGCTGGCACAGGCCGCCGAATCCGAGAAAGGATTGAAGCGGACACTGGGCGCTGGTAACCTTGTAGCGCTGGGAATCGGCGCCATCATCGGCGCCGGTTTGTTTGTGCGCACTGCCGCTGCTGCTGGCGGCCACGCTGGTCCGGCTGTAACCATCTCCTTCATCATCGCCGCTATTGGTTGTGCTTTTGCCGGCCTTTGTTATGCGGAATTTGCCTCCATGATCCCCATCGCGGGAAGCGCCTACACCTACGCCTATGCTACCATGGGCGAGCTGGTTGCCTGGATCATTGGCTGGGCCCTGGTACTGGAATATGCCCTCGGCGCCGCCACAGTATCTATTGCCTGGAGTGAATACTTAAACAACTTGATGGGGGGGGCTATACCATATGAATGGTGCCACTCTCCGTTGGAGTCCGCAGTGGACGCCAGCGGAGTACTGCATACCGGTATCTTCAATGCACCGGCCCTGCTGATCCTCCTGCTCCTCTCCCTGCTGCTGATAAAAGGTACGCAAGAGTCCGCCATTGTAAATGCCGTCATCGTATTTGTGAAAGTGGCTATTGTATTAGTCTTTATTGCTATCGGCTGGCAGTATATCAAACCGGAGAACCACGTTCCCTTCTTCATCCCTGCAGATCAGCCGCCGGCCATATTGCCGGATGGCTCTGAATATTCCTATGCGCCCACCTATAACCACGGATTCCTGGGGGTGTTGCGTGGGGCTGCCATCGTATTCTTTGCCTTCATTGGTTTTGATGCGGTGTCTACAGCAGCACAGGAAGCCAAAAATCCCAAGCGTGATATGCCGATCGGTATCCTGGGTTCGCTGGTGGTTTGTACCATCCTGTACATCCTGTTCTCTTATGTGCTCACCGGCGTAGCGCCTTTCACTGATTTCCAGAAATCCGGTCGTGAGGCTTCCGTAGCCTATGCTATCAAAACCTATATGGCCAACCACGAATGGCTGGCCACCCTGGTGACAGTAGCTATCCTGGCTGGTTTCTCCTCCGTGATCCTGGTGATGCTGATGGGCCAGAGCCGCGTGTTCTACTCTATGTCGAACGACGGCCTGCTGCCTAAGGTCTTCGCCGACCTGCACCCCAAATTCCGCACGCCCTACAAATCCAACATCATCCTGTTCCTGTTTGTAGGTGCTTTTGCCGGTTTTGTTCCGGGTCATATGGCGGGCGATCTGACCAGTATTGGTACCCTGTTTGCCTTTATACTGGTGAGCGCCGGTGTATGGATCATGCGCAAATCTGATCCCAACGCCCAGCGTCCGTTCAGAACACCCCTGGTGCCTTTTGTGTCCACCATGGGCATCCTGGTATGTACCGCTATGATCATCTCACTGGATGCCAATACCCAGTTGACCGCAGTAGCCTGGATGATCATTGGCCTGGTGATCTACTTTGCCTACAGCAAGAAAAATAGTAAACTCGGCAGGTCTTAGGACCTGATCCCATAAAAAAACGCCCCGGCATGCCGGGGCGTTTTTTTATGCCAGCCGCTTAGTATACTTTTGCAAACCGGCCTGAAAACCCCGGATACCGGTGGGAAAAGGCCGCGTTAAACACTCATTTGTATTAAAATTGTTATATGGGTAGGATATTTGAAGTTCGTAAGTCCACGATGTTTGCCCGGTGGGACCGGATGGCCAAACAGTTCAGCCGGATCGGAAAGGAGATCGCCATTGCCGTAAAAGCCGGCGGCCCTGATCCCGCCACCAACCCGGCATTGCGCCGCTGCATGGCCAACGCCAAGAGCGTGAACATGCCTAAAGACCGTGTAGAAGCCGCCATCAAACGCGCTTCCGGCAAAGAGATGGAGAATTATGAGGAGATCCTGTACGAAGGATATGCGCCCCATGGCGTAGCCGTACTGGTGGAAACAGCCACCGACAACCACGTTCGTACCGTGGCCAACGTAAAATCACATTTCAACAAGGGCAATGGCTCCCTCGGTAACAGCGGCAGCGTAAGCTTCCAGTTCAAGAAATTGGGTGTATTCAAACTGAAACCCGAAGGACTGAGCCAGGAAGACCTGGAGCTGGAACTGATTGACAATGGCCTGGAAGAAATGGGTGAAGGCACCGGTGAGAACGGCGAGAACGTTCTGGTGATCCGCGTAGGTTTCACTGATTTCGGCAATATGCAGAAAGCCCTGGAAGAAAAAGGTATTACACCTATCAGCGCTGAAGTGGAATGGATCCCCGGCACCACGGTTGAGCTGGGCGAAGAGCAGGCACAGGAAGTACTGAAACTGGTAGACAAGCTGGAACAGGACGACGACGTTCAGAAAGTGTTCCATAACCTGGCCTAAGCCATTATAAAAAAAGCATCCACCGGCTGGAGAGCAAGCCACCATTGGCGGTGTTGCTTTTCCCGGTGGATACTTTTTTATTGAACAGTATACGTTTAATTATTGCGGGGCAGATCCAGGTCTTTCCCGGTCAGCCGGATCTCATCCAGCTTTTTGGCTTCCCGGACCTCTCGCTGGATCAGGTTCCTGAGCTTCTGCTCATTCCTGCGCCAGGAAAGAACAATGCTGATGGCAATGGTTACAAAACTGACCGAAGGAATTTTCCATATCAGTCCCAGGAGCTTCACGGAGAACATATTCAGCACAAAGTACAGGACAAGGGTAGCCACAAAAGTGCCGGCCAGCAGGTACAGCAGGCAATAAGCCCAGAAGCCGCCTTCCCGCTGTTCTTCCCAATACCTGACAAATCTTTTCTCCACAGTGTTCAACATAGCGTCCTTGTTTTCTCTTTCTTTTTATTCAGCCATCATTTCAGTGATCACATCCACTATCTCTTCTGCATTGGGCTTACTGAAATAATCACCGTCAGTGCCATAGCTGGCGCGGTGCGGCTTGGCGGTGATGGTGCGTGGCGCCACATCCAGCCAGCGGAAGCCGCCCTGTTTTTCCATGACCTGTGTGAACATATACCCACTGGCGCCGCCCGGCACATCCTCATCAATGAAGACAATGCGGTTGGTCTTTTTCAGTGATTCCAGGATAACCTGGTGCGTATCAAAAGGCAGGAGGGTCTGAACATCCACCACCTCGCAGCTGATACCAGCCTGCTGGAGAATGACGGCTGCTTCCTGGATCACACGTAGTGTAGAGCCATAGGAAACGATGGTGATATCAGCCCCTTCACGGATGATCTCGGGTACGCCCAGCTCCACGCGGTAGTCGAGCAGGTTATTGGGCAGCCGTTCCTTGAGGCGGTAGCCGTTCAGGCATTCCACCACAATCGCCGGATCATTGCCCTGCAGCAGGGTATTGTACATACCGGCGGCCTGCACCATGTTCCGGGGTACACAGATATGCATACCACGCAGGGCGTTCACCATCATGCCCAGCGGCGAGCCGCTATGCCAGATCCCTTCCAGCCGGTGGCCGCGGGTACGGACAATAAGCGGGCAGCTCTGCCGGCCCTTGGTGCGCCAGTGCAGGGTAGCCGCATCATCGCTGAGCGGCTGGAGACCGTATAATAAGTAATCGAGGTACTGAATTTCCGCAATGGGACGGAGGCCGCGCATGGCCAGGCCGATACCCTGTCCCATGATGGTCAGCTCCCGGATGGCGGTATCAAAGATGCGATGAACACCAAATTTGGCCTGCAGTCCGGCAAAGCCCTGGTTCACATCACCTATCTTGCCCACATCTTCCCCAAAGGCCAGCACTTTTGGATTGGCCTGGAAGAGGGCGTCAAAATATTTATTGAGCACTTCATAGCCATTGACCATGGGTGCATCGGTGGCAAATTCCAGTTCGGTACCCTGTATAGTGAGCGGGCTCCTGTTGGCATCATAGAGATGCGTATTATAGAGGGTATACCCTGCTTCCCGCAAACCTTTATAATATGCTTTCAGGGCCTCGGCCTGGGGGATATCCCCCACCGTCCGCAGTACGCGGTGCATGGCAGCCAGTATCTGTTTGCGCAGCGGTTCCTTGGTGGTGGCCAGCTCCTGCCTGGTCTGGGCAATCACGTGGTGGTGATCAGCGCCCTGACTGAGCAGTTCATCAAAATAAGCAATGGTCTGGGTAGCCTGTGCTTTGATAGGCGCACTGAATTTCTCCCAGGCCCGCAACTTGCTTTCGCGAACATATTCTTTGGCTTTGATCTCTATATCATGCAGCTCATCTTCAGAAGCCAGTTCATTATCAAGCACCCATTCGCGCATTTTCTTGTTGGCATCCCATTCTCTTTCCCATTCCAGCTGCTCGGGGCCTTTATAACGCTCATGGCTACCTGATGTAGAGTGTCCCTGCGGCTGTGTCACTTCTTCCACATGAAAGAGGGCTGGTATATGTGTTTCCCGGATCTTGCGGATGGCGGCTTCAAAAACTTCGCACATGCCGGCATAATCCCAGGCTTTTACGCGGTAGATATCAAAACCATTGGTATTCTCTTTTTTCTGCATGCCTTTGAGGGCTTCAGAGATAGAGCCTTTTGTGGTCTGCAATTTTTTAGGCACGGAGATACCGTAACCATCGTCCCAGACAAAAACGGCGAGGGGCACCTGCTGTACACCGGCGGCGTTGATGGTTTCCCAGAAATGGCCTTCCGACGTGGAGGCGTCACCGATAGTAGCAAAACACACCTCATTGCCCAGATCGCTCAGATGAGTAAGGTCCTGCAGCACATCCGAGTGACGGAAGAGTTTGGAAGCCAGGGCCATGCCGAGTGAGCGGGGCATCTGGCCTGCGGTGGGCGCCAGGCCGGCGGCAATATTCTTATGGTTCACGAGATCCAGCCACTCGCCCTGCTCATCCACCAGTGGGGTAGCAAAATGCGAGTTCATCTGACGGCCGGCGCTATGCGGATCATTGGCTATATCCGGATCTGCGTACAACTGGGCAAAAAATTCTTCAACAGTAGCCTGCTGGGTGGCAAAAGCAATCGTCTGATCACGGTAATATCCTGAAAGGAAATCGCCATTGCGGAAAAACTTGGCGGCGGCAATCTGTGCAACTTCCTTACCATCACCGAAAATGCCGAATTTGGCTTTTCCGGTCAGGACCTCTTTACGTCCCAGGAGGCTGGCCTCCCTGCTTTCGCATGCCAGGCGGTAGTCGTTCAGCACTTCCTCGCGGAATTTGTCGAATGACAACTTTTCATTGGCAAACAAAGGGTTGTGAATGGTATTTTCCATGGCGTAAAAGTATAAAGAATATACCCAAATACATGCTTTTTAGTCAGATGTTAAAAAATTGTCATTAACCCTAAAATTTATTGGCGCTTACCCCGTTAAAAATGTAATTTTGAATACGTTACCACGCAAAGATTGAATACTATGAAAAATTGGTCAACGCTTCTCCTCCTGATTTTCCTGGCCGCCGGCGCTTCTGCCCAGACGGGAGGCAGTGCTGCAACAGCTACTCCGCCGGAAACGCTTCAGTTGAAAGAGTCCGGTTTTGACTTTGGAAAGATCCCCCAGGGAAGGCCCGTTACCCATATTTTTGAGATCGTGAACACTGGCAGCAAACCGTTGTTATTGGACAATGTGCAGGCTACCTGCGGTTGTACTACCCCCGAGTGGAGCCGCGCACCGATTAAACCCGGAGCCACCGCACAGATCAAAGTAGGATACAATGCTGCAGCAGACGGTTATTTTACCAAATCCATTACCATTCAGTACAACAGCAACCAGACCAAAGTACTGACCATTACCGGTAATGTATACAGATCAGCTACAACCTCTGCACCGGCAAATGCGTCTTTATCATTATTAAAATATCAACAACAATAAATCGATTTAGTATGAAACATTTATTCCTGGCTTTAAGCGTGATGGCCATTTCCGCCACTGGATTTGCACAAACAGCCAAGACCGCTGAAACTGCTGTGAAATTCAAGGAAGTGACGCACGACTTCGGGAAGATCAAACAGAACGCACCTGTAACCTTTGACTTTGTTTTCACCAACGTTTCTGACAAACCCGTAGTGATTGAAGCGGCTACTGCCAGCTGCGGTTGCACTACCCCCGTTAAACCGGAAGCTCCTATAGCCAAAGGCAAGACCAACAAGATCACTGCCGGCTTTAACGCCGCCGCTCTCGGACCCTTCAGCAAGAACATCACCATCAAAGTTGCTGGTATTGATATGCCGCTGGACCTCAAGATCACCGGCGAAGTGCTGAATGAAACCGATTATGCTAAATACGAAAAAGAAAAAGGCGCTAAAAAAGGTTAATAGTTAGTGCTGCATGATATTGCAAGCCTGCCCCTGTTGAGGGCAGGCTTTTTGTTTTGGGGGACGAAGTAGAGCAATGTGAAAGACCGCTTAGCAGTTTTCATTTTAGGTTAGCAGAAGCGACCAGATAGGGGGACAATTAGGAGCTGTGTGGAAAGCCCTTTAAATGGTTTGGTTTTCCGGTTGGGAGAAAGCTGTTCTGGAAGGGGTAGCAACCTGACGGGATGTTTTGTTTTTGGGACGAACCAGGAGCAGTGTGGAAAGACCTCTTAGCGGGTTCCTTTTCCAGTCAGGAGAAGGTGTTCTGGAAGGGATAGTAACCTGACGGGCTTGCAGGATGGATGTTTTATTTTGGGGACGGATCAGCGGCTATGCCGTTGTTACACAGACTGTTCCACGGCTCATTTCCAGCAACTTATGGCTTTGGTCATTAACAAAGCTGCGTTCATCAAAATTTGGGAAAACGAGCATTGATTCCCCATATCTTTGCCGCATGCTAAAAATCAGTCATCGCGGCCAGCTGATGCCGCCCTCACCGATTCGTAAACTGGTTCCCTTTGCGGAAACCGCCAAGAAAAAAGGAGTTAAGGTCTATCACCTCAACATCGGCCAGCCCGACATTGAAACGCCGGCCCAGATCCTGGACGCCGTGCGCCAGGCCGATTTCAAGGTGCTGGAATATAGCCATAGCGCCGGTAACGAAAGCTATCGTCGCAAACTGGTGGACTACTACAAAAAAGTGGGCATTGAAGTAGATCATAACCAGATCATCATTACTACCGGCGGCTCAGAAGCCATTCTCTTTGGCTTTATGGCCTGCCTGGATGCCGGCGATGAAGTGATCATCCCCGAGCCTTTCTACGCCAACTACAACGGCTTTGCCGTAGCCGCCGACGTGGTGGTAACACCCATCACCGCCCATATAGAGAACGGCTTTGCCCTTCCCCCCATCAGCGAGTTTGAGAAAGTGATCGGCCCCAAAACAAAGGCCATCGTGATCTGTAATCCCAATAACCCCACAGGTTATCTCTACAGCAAAGAAGAAATGGAAACCCTGAAGGAGCTGGTCATCAAACATGATCTCTACCTGTTCTCCGACGAAGCCTACCGCGAGTTCTGCTACAGCGGCGAACAGCACAGCGCTATGCAACTGGCAGGCGCTGAACAGAACGTGGTCCTGATGGATACCATCTCCAAAAGATACAGCGCCTGCGGCGGCCGGATCGGCGCCCTGGTAACACGCAATCAACAGGTCCTGGATACAGTCATGAAATTTGCACAGGCCCGTCTCAGCCCACCCTCTTTTGCGCAGATCCTCGGTGAAGCCGCTATTGATCTGCCCGACAACTATTTTGACGCCACAAAGGCGGAGTACCTGAAACGCCGCGATGTACTGGTTTCCCGGTTGAACGCCATGCCCGGCGTATTCTGCCCTAACCCCGGCGGCGCTTTTTATGCCATTGCCCGTCTGCCCATCGATGACGCCGATACATTCTGCCAGTGGCTACTGGAAGCCTTTGCGCATAACCAGGAGACCGTCATGCTGGCCCCCGCCACCGGTTTTTACGGCACCCCAGGCCTGGGAAAAAATGAAGTGCGACTGGCCTACGTACTGAATACCGATGATCTCAACAAAGCCATGGATTGCCTGGAAGCCGCGCTGACAGTATATCCTGGCCGTACAGCCATCAGCACGGCACAAGCTGTGGCACAATAATTCTTTTAAATTCTGTCCGGGTCCCGATTCTTTTTAGTGAAAAACTTTTTTCGGGACCCGGATTTTCTCTATTTTTGCGTCCCGTTTGGCAATTATTCGCTGATTGCCAATGTTTCGGGAACCTTGCCGGGGTAGCTCAGGCGGTTAGAGCGCAGGATTCATAACCCTGAGGTCACGAGTTCAACTCTCGTCCCCGGTACAAAAAGGGAATCTTCAAGACAAAACTGAAGATTCCCTTTTTCTTTTTCCGCATACGCGCCTCTGAGATTGAGGGATCAAGTAAAATTTCTGTGGGTATTATTTTCCTACGCATACCGTTTAGATCTTGATACCATTCTGAACGATCCTATTCCTACCGTTTCAACTTCATTATGACAGAGCGATACTCCATTAAAGGCTTTTCCCTTGCATTTGCATTGACGGAAGATATCAGCCAGCTTTATGGATAGATCATATATCTGCTGCTCTTGTGGACACAGATCGAACACAGTGCTTCCCTTTGTTTTTGTGAAGGAGTCCAACTTGATCTTTTGCTTGAACAGCAGGTATCGGCTGCGAACCAGTAATTGTTGGTGGAATCGCCATTGGGTAATAACTGTTGCACGTAAGTCTGTTTAGCGTTAGCAACACAACAGTTTTCACCATGTAGCAAACATTACGAAAAAGGTTTGCCTTGAATGGGAGAGAGATACCCGAAAGGGGTCATTTTTATCTGAGAACATTTTTATATTTTTATTTCGATGTTAACTGAGTCTATTCCTATCCGTATTATCCCTGCTCATAAATTCACCCCCGAAAATTATCTAAATGAATACACGAGTGTTGGCTAATCTCTGTTTATTTTTCATGGTTGGACAATTGCTGCTCTCATGTTCCATGGTTAATAAGATAAAAAAGATAAAAATTAATGCGAATGATCATGATTTCGATATATCTGTACTATTAAAAAGGAAGCAGGCTGAAGACACAGCAACCGAAACTAACTATAGAAGATATATACGAGAAGGGCTTGCGCATCTAACGCAAATATGTAGCGATTATCAAATTGGATTAAACTACTCATGCTCAAATGATACGTCTCTAGTATACATTGACCTTAAATCAGATAATACAAAGAATTTTAAATTATTCCTGGATAGTTTCTCTAATGCTGAGCTATGTGATTCTAAATTTATGTTACAGACTATAAATGATTCAATTGTATTCTCTTTAGATATAACTCCGAGTGAGTTTGAAGACGGAGAGATAATCATCGAATGTCCAGTACCCAACAAAACATTTTATCCCGAGTTTAATAAATCAACCTTAATTGTTAGCAGAATTTCAGAAGACGCCTATAGATATACCTTCTCTAAGTATGATGAAAAAACACAAACAATCAGCTTAGCATATAATCCCACTAAGCAATTAACCATTGCTCCAGTTTCATTAAATAAAACAGAACCGTTTTCAGCATTGTCTGACTCTCTCGAAACCGCCCCTCTCAAAACAGGCTCTTATTTCCCTATTTTAACTACTGCAGAAGAGGATGATATAAAAATCCCGGCTGAAAAAATCTGGCTTTTTGGATTTGCAGCTTTAGGGGCCATCGGTGTCATTATTCAAATTATCATTTGGATAAAAAACGGCATCAAAAAGAATAAAAAGAATGCACCATAAGTAAAAAATAAAAAATCACTTTACCCTGGCAGGTTATAACAAATTATAAACTCGTCATTACCTGGTTCAAAATTTATCCCATCCCGGGTACAAAAACGGGAGTGTTCAATGAAGTATTGAGAATTCCCGTTTTTTAATGCCTTCACAGTTAAAATGCCTTCCCGATGAGGAGACCGGGAAAAACTGAATATTATCATTTATTCGCCTGCACCATCCAGTTAATGCCATCACTTACCACTGTTATGCATTTCCATTGAGCGGTCAATTGATATTCCGGTTCACCGTCTATCCGCTGTGATGAGGAAGCAACGAGGGTTACAGCATTTGCAGAAGCATCCACCTTTTTAATGGTGTACGTTTGTCCGACTTTACCTTGTGCAGTCGGCAATATTATAGTAAAGGGAAGAGCCGTTGCATTAGCAGCAACAAACTCATCTGTATTATTCAGGATATAAGAGGAAGTTTTGCTGATAAAGGCTGTGATCCGCCCTCTTGTGGTAAGCGCGGCCTCAAACTTCCCGGAAGTGGCTGAATGGAGCTTATAGGAAGGATTGATTAGTCCAACACCCAGATTACCGCTTGCATCTTTATAAAGATAATTACCGATATTGATCTGATCATTTCCTGTGGAAACGGGTAATTGAGCACTGCTGCCGATGATCAGGTTGTTGTTACCGGCATTTGCGCTATCACCGGCATTGCTTCCTAAAAAAACACTATTATTCCCGGTTACATTTGAATTTCCAGCGGAGTGCCCTAAAAAGCTGTTATTGCTGCCAGAGGTATTCATGATGCCGGACCGATACCCCAAAAAAACATTCCTGATTCCTGCAGCATTTGCTTTACCACTACCTGATCCAAAAAATGTTGATTGCGAAATATCAGCTAAAGCGAAACCGGAACTGTCTCCAAAAAGACAGTTATAAAAACCGTTCATGAGACCGTTCCCGGAATAAAAACCATACAGGCTGTTCAAGTCTCCATTATTAAACTGCTCAGCGGTATAAGCACCTATTGCTGTATTATTAATACCAAGGCTATATAATTTACCAGACGACGCCCCTATAAAAACATTATTGCTTATAGTATTTCCAGTTGTGTGTGATTTTGAATACCCCGCAGAGTCGCCTATTGAGATCGTCCTGAAAATCCGGGGAGCATGGCTGCTTGCTGTAGTGCCGATGGCGATATTATTCCCACCGCCATATCTATTTAAACCGCTCGTGGATCGACCTATGTAAATACTATTTTCAACATTGTTCCCTGGAACAGCGAATCCAATACATATATTATTGGCTCCTGCATTGCCATATGCTCCTGATAACGCACCGAGCACTATATTATTAATGCCTGTGGTATTCGCACCACCAGCACCGTTCCCCAGATAAACATTATAGGCCCCTGTAGTATTTCTGCTTCCTGCAGTCGGACCCAGAAATACGTTATTGGCGCCTGAGGTATTTTCATTTCCTGCCGTTAGCCCTATATAGATATTGTTTAAGTTGGAAGATGTGCCCTCAGCTGTTCCGGTACCCGATGGACCAGAAGTAATACCAATGTAACTTGTTCCTATCCTACTAATACTGCCTTTAAACCACTTAATACTACTGGCACTTTTATTGAAATTCAGCGTATCCTTTCCTATCAAATACAGGCTATCATTTAGCCTGATAAGCCCGGATTGAAACCGGGTTCTTCCATTTCCATTATTGATGAGGAACCCCGACACATTCATGCTGCTGTTTTCCACAATCAACTCTGCATTGCAGGTGCCGTTGTAAATACGAATACTATCGCCTTTGATCCCGTAAATTAGTTGCGCCTGTGCGGTATTCGCGAGAACGACGCCAGACAGGATTAACAGTACTATCTTCATGGATTGAGTAGATTTAAGTTGATCTGTCCTAAAGGGAATATTCTTTTATACAACTAATTATTTGTTTTAATCAGCCAGTTAGCTCCATCGCTTACTACAGTGACATACTTCCATTCGCTGGCCAGTAAGTAAGTTGTTACCCCATCAATTGTCTGTGAAGAAGTGGTTATTACCGATACTGCATTTGCCGAAGCATCAACTTTTTTAATGGTAAAAGTCTGGCCGGCATGCCCTTGTGCAGTCGGCAGCGTGACAGAAAACGGCCCAGAAGCTGCATTGGCGCAAACGAACTCATCGCTGAGGCTTAATGTATAAGCAGCTGTTTTAGCTACAACAGCAATGATTGATCCGCTTGTGGTAATCGTTGACTCAAATTTACCAGTACCATTGACATGCAATTTATATGTCGGATTAGACAAGCCTATACCGAAGTTGCCATCAGCGTCTTTGTATAGAAAGTTGCCAATGTTGATCTGGTTGTCGCCAGAAGGGACCTGCAATTGTACCCCATTGCCTATTGCTATGTTATTATTACCCGTAGTAGCATTACCTGCTGCATTTGCGCCTACATAGACATTGTTACCCCCTGTAGTATTCAATCTTCCAGCATAATGCCCTAAAAATGTATTATTGCTGCCTGTATTGTTTAAATAACCGGACTGGTAACCAAAGAAAGCATTCTGTGATCCGGTAGAATTGTTTTTTCCACTTCCCGATCCCAAAAATGTCAATCCTGAAACATTGGTTACAGAATAACCGGAACTATCACCATAGAAGGAATTTTGCGAACCATCAGCGAGGTTATATCCTGCATAAAATCCAAATAAATTGTTCTTATTGCCATCATGCAGATGATATCCTGCAAAAGCGCCTGTCACAGTATTGTGTTGTCCAAAATGATTGGACTTACCTGCAAGAGATCCTATAAAAACATTGTAGCTTACCAAAGCGCCTGTATCACCACTGGAGTACCCTGCCGAATCTCCTATGGATACAGATTTGAAAATCTTTGGCGCATTTCCACTTGCGTCAAGTCCTATTGCTACATTATTACCACCCTCATATTTATTATTTGCACCGGCATTGTTGCCTATAAAAATATTGTTACTTAATGCGCTATTGTTTTTCCCGGCAGCAGTGCCAATTAAAATATTGTTTTCTCCTGAAGTATTCAAAGACCCGGCTTCTTTTCCGATAAATACATTTTCTTTTCCAGCTGTATTGCCATTCCCGGATAAATAGCCTAAAAAAACATTGCTACTACCAGTAGTATTATTGCTGCCGCTTTCTTCTCCTACAAATACATTACTGCCTCCTGACGTATTACTATTTCCAACCCTGTTACCGATGTATACATTATTACGGTTACCTGTGCCCTCAGAAGAACCTGTGCTTCCTCTGCCGGAAGTGATCCCAAGATAACTTGTTCCGACCAGGTTGACACTGCCTATTCTTCCCTTCAGGCTATTTATGCCTTTGCTGAAACTCAATGTATCCGTCCCTATCAGGTAGACACTATCATTTACCCTTATTAAACCTGACCTGAACTCAGTTCTTCCGTTGCCTTTATTGAACAGGAAACCAGAGACATTTCTTGTGCCATTTTCCAATATGAGTTCGGCATTGCAGTCGCCATTGTACATGCGGACGCTGTCGGCCTTTATTTTGACAATGGACTGCGCCGATAAGGAGGTCAGACCAAGGACAGCAATGAAAAGAAATAGGATTTGTTTCATGGTTAGGGAATGTAGGTGATTAGATTGGAGGTTGTATAACGCCGTACACCAGATGCGGCCCCTTAGGGAGCTGCATCTGTCGTATTCATTTTGACAGACAAGTACTGTTTGATCGTAAAGCCATTCAGTGAGCTTCCGGCACTGGAAAGACGGCCTGATAAGGCCCTTCTATTTTATAGCCGGTACTAATTGATGGATCCAGCGCAGGTTCGCCGAAAAACAAAAAACTGTGAATAAAATAAAGGTGAAGATAAAGAAATGAGTTCCTGGTATAACGCGCTCAGAGTCTGGCGCATGGGGCTGTACAAAGGATTCGGTTCCACTTCAAGATGGTTTAAGGTTAAATGATAATTTATTTCAGTGCTGTGCTGCTATCTATATACTGAATAAAAATCACAGGTCAATGTTAGGGATATTTCGTAAAAACACCAAGACAATTAATTAATTACTTATATCCTTTCCTTTTTCACCATGCCGGCAATCTGCTATATTCCTGTTTATATACCAATGCTTTGCCATCCTTTTTATCATCCTCAACAACCTGCTTTCAGGTTTCATGTGCAGTTACAAACGGCTTATTGAAGTCCACAATTATTTCCGTTCAATCTTCAATATCCCATTACTATTCGTAGCAGGCAGCGCCACCTGCAGCACACCTTTCTGCAGAACTTTTATGGCCACAGCCTGGGCATCGAATGTTGCCTTGTACCCGAATGCCGGGTTCATGCCCGCCAGCAATGTGCGCTGATGCGCCTGCGTAGCCTGATCAAAAGACAGCTCAGCAGTGTAGGAAGAATGATCCTTATTGAAAGATTGTTTATTGATCCATATTTCAAACCCGGGTGTTATAGTTCCGGTTTTGTAATAGGCATCAAACCAGGACAGCACGGGGGTAGACAAGCCCGAGAACTGGTGCCAGCCCGCGCCTCTGCCTGATGCCGCCAGGAAATGCTCAAAAGTAAAATAAGAAGCATCGGTTTCCCGCTTGTACACATCCAGCCCTTTTTCAGCCACCTTAAAAGCCAGTTCAGGCTTGTTCAGGTCCAGCATGCTCTTCCATACAAACCACTGGTGCGGCATCCATACTGCGCCATTCCAATAGCCATCTGTCCGGTAATAAGGAGCCGACTGGTCCACCACCGTGATACCGGAAGGACTCCACATATGTTTGGGTGAAAATATCTTATCAAGCAGCAGTTCCTGCTGATCAGCTGAGCATATCCCAGCCATCAGCGGATATGCGCCATCCAGTCCCATATTGAAATTGGCGCCCGATACAGGGTCTTTAAAAAAGCCTGTTGGCTTGCCGGTATTATCATGCAGCACATAAGAAAAATAACCACTCGCTGCATCCCAGGAATATTGTTGCAACGCTGTACTGAAGCGGCTGATATCCCTGTTGTATGCTTCCAGGTCCGTGTCCTGCCCCAGCGCCCTGGCCGCCATGCTCAGTATCTTAGCCACCCGGATAACATGCGCGGTGGTGATCGTCGGTGTTACACGCGCTTCCAGGCGCTGGTGATGCACCCCTTCCTGCGGCGGATAATCGTCCCAGCCACCGGAATTATAAAAATAGTCCCAGGTCTTCAGCAGATCAGATGGCAGCACATTGGTAGAAGAGCTACCATTCCGCCCGGCCAGGAACTCGTAATACTGTTTGAGCCGGGGATAGAAATAAGCGAGCAGTTCCTTCGACTGCGTCTTGTTCCACAAGTCCAGGAAAGCGTAAGCCTGTACCGGCAAAGGTGATCCGTGGTGAACAAAGGCTGACTGACCACCCGGCGGAGTCATATAAGTATTAATGTATTCTGCCGCCAGTGTTGGATTGACAGATGACAATCCCAACGCAATAAAGCCCGCATCCCAGGTATACAGGCTATTCCACCACTTGCCGGGCGTAAAATGCTTTATATACTGATCCTGCGTATAAACAGGATACACCACATTCGATAATAAAGTACTTTTCAGCAATTGCTGGCTGAACAGGTATTTTCGGCCTTCTTCCAATATTCCCTTCTCTTCAGATGGGCTGTTATTATTCAATACAAGCTTTTTTTGAGAAGCGTCAATTTTCAGCCCTGCCAGCACAGCATCCTGTGTCCCGCAACGCAGCAACGCTGTAGCTGTCTGCGAGGAAAAAGGCGCCAGCTCTACTGGCCTGATAAAGACATTGGCATAATCTCCCTTACCATTTCCATTAAGCACTTTGGCCACATGGTTATGCGTTTCATTCCGGAAAAAGATATCCAGCTCATCATTACGGATACTGCGGATCTTAAAAGGCTCCTTGTCCCAGGTGAGGCCGTAATAAAGCGGCATGTCCTGGTATTTCAGCAGCAGGGTTCGCGCAGTATTGTTTTCCTGCGTTACTGGTGTCTTACGCATCGGTGCAGGAACCATACTGAAGGACTCGCCAGACTGCTCAGTGCTGAGCACTAAGCCATTCAGCAGGATCTCGCCGCCACCCAGGGAAGTCAGCACCAGGTGTCCCGTATTATTGCCAGCTGCTTCAAAGGGAACATTGAGTACAGCCAGCGTATCGCTGGGTTTGAAAATGATCTTCTGGTTGACCAGACCCGAGAGCTGCACAGCTGATTCCCGGCCATTCTTCATGGAATAAACAAACTGCAGCATACCCTTCCTGTTACCGGCCGGCCAATTGACGACATACTCAATGATATCACCTGCCTGTCGGCCAAACCCCTCTCCTACTCCACGTCCATCCATCAAACGCGCATTCCGCACTTCTCCGCGCATCCACCCATCATACACGAGGTCGCTATTAGGCTTCTTTGCAGCAAACGACAATGAACGATAATTAACCGCATTGATCCATTGCGCTCCAGGCGCCAGCTTTATTGTTCGCTCACCATAATTGTCCGGGTATTCAACAGAAGCGATCAGGTTGAGGGACAGATTTTGCGGCAGCGCCGTATTGTTGACACTGTGCATGGAGACCAGTACTGAAACCGAATCCACCAGGGTATACGTTACATCGGTATATACCTGGTCTTTCCATTCCAGCTCATACCGGTAGGTAATGGAGCTAAGGTCATTGGCCACTTTCCAGGGAAAGTATAAGGATTCAAACCGCACATTAGGCACCAGCAGCTTGTTCCTGTAGTAACCGGGCAGTACGGAAAAATCGAACCGCATACCGGACGCGGGATCCGGAACATGGGAAATGCCTGCATATTTTTTGGAGTAAGGTCCCCAGGCTGGCAATTGCAGGTCGTGTGTACCGTTCAGTCTCGTGGTATCAAAACCAGCAAGTTTCAGTTGGGCAAAACTGTCAAAAGAGAATAGGCAAACCAGAAAGAAGATAAATGCGGCGTTTTTTTTCATGAAGGCTTTGTTAGGATCGCAACAGGAATACAGCTGTTTTTCAGCAACTAAATTAAACAGCAGCCGCTAATTGGAAAAGCCTAAAAAAATATTGGTAAAATAGGAGAATGAATGGGTAGAATCGTTTACTAAACGGAAGGTTTTTGCACCGGGAATACAGCTTTTTTTAGAATAGCTTTTGCTCTTTCAACTTTATCCTTAAATAAAACTTTGCCTGAAAGCTTTGCCATTGCAGCAGCCAATAATGCCTCAGCAGCTTTATTTGAAACCGAAGTTTTTGATTGTTTTGCTTTCATATGACAAAATTAGCTATTGTTTTTAACTAAGAAGACAGAATCATAGTTTTTTTTCACCACATATTCTTCTACAACATACTCATTATCAACATTGTTAATTTTCACTCCACCCAAAAACCTATAAAAGTTGGACAGTGCCGCAAAATTTTTATTGACAAACCTTCTGTAAATATTAATTCTACGATTTGCATTTTTGCAGTCGGGCGGAATACATTTCTTTTTGCAAATAGTCCGGCAATATTTCGGAAACGCATCTGCGCTATCACTTCCAGCTACCATGATCATAGCACCAGGATAATGACACAAAAAATGGGGAACAGTGCTTAAAACTGTATTTAGTACCCTATAAGCATCCCCGTTATTTGACAGATCAATATCCAGCAACTTATCTTCGGTTGCCCCATACGTGCCGAATCCTAAATTATAAGTCAATCTACCTTCCTTTACGCCCACATAAGCATACTCAACAACCTTTACGAGTTGTTCTCGACCAACGCTTACAAAGAAATACTTTGTTCCGTATACACTTCGATCAAGTTCGTTATACAAATATAGATTCTCTGAGCTGGTCATTAAAATTTATTTTCGGTTGCATATTTACGATATTTAAATTGAATTGCATTATTTTTATCAATTTAATGCTGAACAGAAACTTATTGCCTATCTTTTCCACAAACAAAAAAAGCCCCTTTTGCAAGGGGCTTTTCCATGTTTGTGGCACGCCACTCAATCCGTGATCACCAGCTCTGCCAACACCGGAAGATGATCCCGGTCGTTCAGCGTGGTGAAGGGAGCCGAAATGGTCATGATCTTGATATTGCGACTGGTAATGATATTATCAATATTGATCCCATCTTTCTTACCCAAGGCCCTGCCGGTAGGGGCTGTGCAAAACCAACCCTGGTAGCCGCCGTTGGCGATATTGAGGCCCTGTTCCTGGAAGCGGAACTGCTCTGCATCCAGGGCATTGATGTCACCCATACAGATCAGGTATTTGTATTTTTTCAGCTCCACCAGGAAGGAATCCAGCGCTGCTGCATGCCAGTCCTTCTGCCAGGGAATATGCGTGGACATCACCGTGATGACCCGGTTACCAATTTTCAGATCACCGATGACAGCATAGTAGTCGCCGGCCCAGTATTTCTGCCGGATATTGGTCAGCTGGTAATTGGTGGCAATACCATTATAGATCCAGGTATGCCGTTCACCGAAATAGGTATTGTTATAATAAGGCTTCAGCAACTCCTGCGTGGCGTCAATGGTACTGTCTTTATCGAAGTTTTTGTTCCATTCGTTCACGCCCAGGATATCCAGCCCCTGCTGGCCGATCCACTCACGCCAGCGCATGGCTTCAATATTGGCCCGCTCACCCTGGAAACCGCCCAGACGCCCCTGGTTAAAGTGGCCTACATTGTAAGTAGCCACCCTTAGCCTGACAGGCGATTCCTGGACAGACTGGGCCATGGCCATTACAGCGAGAAAGCAAAGGACTATGCAACTGATACTCTTCTTCATACTTAAAATTTTTAAACTGGAGGGCAAATATCAGCCCTCCTTACATTAGGATTGATCAATAACCAGGATTCTGATCCACCGCCTGGTTCAATGCCTTGTTATAGTTGAACTCATTGTCCGGGATCTTCCACAGGTAATGTTTCTGCGCTATTGTGGTATAGGTACCGGATAAATTATAATAAGCGCCTACCAGGTCCTGGGCCTTGCCTACCCGCACTGTAAAATCCCAATGCTTACCCTCGTTGAACCGCTCATACCTTTCTTCTTTCACCAACAAATCAATGAAGTCGCCCATGGCAGCGTAATCTGCCAGCTTGTAGTCTATAGTGGCATTGGCAGTTGCAGGATCAAACCCGTAACCACGCCTGCGTAATTTATTGATGGCTTCTATCGAAGCTGCTGTGGGAGTACCTGCCACTCTTGCACTGGCTTCTGCAAAGGTGAGCAGTACATCGGAATAACGGATCAGGGGAATGGACACATTGCCATTGCCATCAGAAGAATTGGGATCCCAGTATTTGGTCAGCAGACAGGTATAGTTGCCATAGGCAGAAGCCCCGAAAACATAAAAGCCAATATTGCGGCCATACCGGAAATCCTCCGTATCCCAGTCTTCAATCACCTGATTGCGCAGATCGGTAAAATGCGTGAAGTACCCAAAACCATTGGCCATTCGCTTACCATCTATCTGGTATTGGGGGTGCGCTGTGTACGACAAGTAGTTCCAGGTCTTATTATCCGTCCTCGAAGTTTTTATATAGAACACTTCTTCGGAAGATGTCACCAGATCGTACCCAAATACTTTATCGAAATCCCGTACCGAACCTACATTGACCAGGGAATAGGCATTGCTGTTGATCACTTCTTCCGACAAACGTTTCGCTTCCGGGTAGTTCTCCGTATACAGGTATACTTCAGCCAGCAAGGCTTTAGCAGCATTTTTACCAGGCGTTCCCACCAGGCGGGGAACATCCGGGCAATTGTCGATGGCAAACTTCAGCTCTTCTGTAATGAAAGCATAGAGATCGCTGACCGTACTCTTGCGCAGGTCCCACTCAGTGATATTCTTATCCGTGCGCAGCGGCGCCCCACCCCAATGCCGTACAATATTGAAATAATTCAGCGCTCGTAAAAAGCGTAGTTCAGCCAGGTAGCTTGCAATCTCCTGCTGGGTCATGGCATTGGCCGCCGGCAGCTTGCCGATGGCTGTATTACAGAACAGGATGGCTTTATAGATATTGGTCCAGTTGGTGGCCAGACGGGTTTCATGGGTGGCATTCACTATGCCGTTATATGCATAGCCCGTGTAAACGCCCTTAGGATAACAATATTCAGTATTGATCTCCAGGGTAGAGAACCAGTTGGCATCATAGGAAGCCCGCATGATATCCAGCGGCGCCATTACAGCAGCATTGGCCTCCTTGGGGGTATTGTAAAAAGAAGTGCTGGAAATGGAATAGGTAAAATCCGTTTCTTCCAGTGCTTTTTCGCAGGAGCTCAGCACAACACCCGACAGCAGACAGAACAACAATAACCAGGTATTCACTCGCATATCATCAATGATTTAAAAGTCAATTAAAACTGCACCTTGGCGCCAAACGAAAAGGTTTTGGTATTGGGGTACGTGAAATGATCGATGGCGCTGTTGATATCATCCCCCTTAGAGTTGATCTCAGGGTCAACGCCCTTATATTTTGTGAGGGTCAGGTAATTCTGGGCGCTCACGTAGATACTGACGCTCCTGATCCACTGCAGCTTTTCCGGTACAGGGATATAATAGGCCAGACTGATATTTTTCAGGCGTAGATAAGAGCCATCCTCCAGGAAGCGGTCCGAGTAACGAAGGGTGCCTACCCTTTCAATGCGGGGATATCTGGCATTGCTGTTATCTTTTCCTTCTCTCCAGCTCTCGTAATATACTTTGCTTTCAATATTCATACCCTGGGAATAGCTGTAGTTCCGCATTTCGCTCAGGTTAAAGACCTCATTGCCCTGGGTACCCTGGATCAAAAAGTTCAGCGCCCAGTTCTTATAACGGAGATCACCATTGAACCCATAGATAAAATCAGGATAGGGAGATCCGGCGATGTACCGGTCAGCCCGGTCTGTAAAGGCTTTATCGTCATTCATATCTACATAAGAAAGCTGCCCCTGTTCATTGAAGCCGGCATCCTTGTAGAGGTAGAAAGCGCCCAGGGGCTGTCCTTCCCGGATAATAGTGATGGCGCCAGATCCATAGTTGGTGAAGGTCGTGCCAAAGATGTCCACCCCATCAGCCAGTTTTGCCACTTCATTCTTATTATGGGAGATATTGAGCGCAGCTGTAAAGGTCAGGTCCTTTTTACGAATAACATCTCCTTCAATAGCCAACTCTACGCCAATGTTATTCATGCGACCGATATTCCTGGTGGTGGATGAATAACCCGAAGAAGAAGGAAGGAACACAGTATTCAGCAGGTCGGTAGTGAATTTGTAGTAATAATCGCCGGTGATCCGTATACGCTGGTTGAAGAGACCAAGATCAAAACCGATATCGTACTGCGTGGTTGTTTCCCATTTCAGGGAACCGGGATAGGTATTGCCCGGAGCATAATAGGTATAGTTGCCATTGCCGGTGGCGGCTTTGCCTGACTGCAGCAGGTTCTGGGTAGAATAGGGATCGATAGCCGTGGAGCCTGTTTTGCCATAGCTGGCGCGTAACTTCAGATCGGACACAGCCGTCAACGCATCCATGAAGGATTCTTTGGAAACTCTCCAGGCCACTGCCGCAGAAGGGAAATAGCCCCAGCGCTGACCAGCAGAATAACGGCTGGAACCATCAGCCCGGATACTGGCAGTGAACAGGTATTTATCGCGGAAGGTATAATTGAGACGACCGAGATAAGACATCAGCACCCATTTGGTATAAGCAGAAGCAGGTGTATTGATAATCTCCGCCGAACCCAGGTCGTTGGTACCGGAACCATCTGATAGGAAGGTATTACCTGAAGCTGAGATCCGCCTGCTGACATATTGCTGGTAAGTATATCCCGCCAGCATGTCCAGCTTATGCTCATTGCCCATGGCAAGCGCATAGTTAATGGTATTCTCGTTGGTCAGGCTGGTATAGCGCTGGTGATTGACCGATGCGCTGTTGTTCTGGTAGATATATTTAGACGTAGTATACCCATCATACCTTCCATCAGAATTTTCAATACCCAATGAGGACCGGATAGAAAGCCCGTGCAGCGGTTTGAAGTTCACAGAAGCATTCATATTACTGAGGTTAAAGACCGTTTTATAGGCAGCTTCATTGGCCATGATCACGGGGTTCTTCAACTCATGGGACGACCAGGCATATACAGAACGAAGATCCCTGTATTTCCCATTATCGTCATAAGGCGTAAACAGCGGCGAGGCCGAATAGATTGCACCGAACATAGAAGACCCGCCGTTGCCACCACCATCCGCCTGGTTCATCCTGGCCACCGATGAATAACCCAGTTGCAGGGCTACATCCAGCAACTGGTTAGGAGAAAAGTCAAGGCTGGACCGGACATTGTATTTATTAAAGGAGCTATTCTGAATAAGCCCGTCCCGCAACAGAGCGGAACCGCTGACAAAATACCGGGTCTTTTCCGAGCCACCGGAAAAAGTCAGGTTATGGTTGCTGATGGGAGCGTCTTTCAGCATCAGGTCCTGCCAGTCGGTCCCCTTGCCCATAGCACTGATCTCCGTTTCTGTGAAGGCCGGCTGGGTAAGAATAGCCGCATTTACCAGGTATTCGTTATAAAACCGGGCCCATTCCTGGGCATCCATCAGATCCAGGGATTTGATGCGAGACTGCATACCATAATCAAAATTATAGTTGATATTGGTCCTGCCGGACTTTCCTCTTTTAGTAGTAATGATCAGCACACCGTTGGCGCCCCTGGAGCCATAAATAGCCGTAGCAGAGGCATCCTTCAGGATCTCTATAGATTCAATGTCGTAGGAATTGATAGAATAGTTGCTGAAGGGGATACCATCCACTATATACAACGGCGAATTGTTCCCTTTGATAGAATTCACACCCCTGATGCGGATGGTGAAGTCACCATCAGGCGCACCTGTATTCTGGGAAACCTGCACGCCAGCGGCCCGGCCTTGCAATCCCATCACAGGGTCGGGCACCACAAAAGCAGTCAGGTCCGGCCCTTTCACTGAAGTGACGGAACCCGTCAGATCACGCTTTTTCACGGAACCATAACCAACCACCACTACCTGGTCAAGATCATTCTGTTGCTTTTTCATACGGATCAGCAGCGCACTCATATCGCTTTTCACCACCACATTTTTTTCCACATAGGCTTCAAACCCTACGTAGCTGAAATTCAGGTCGTAGGCCGTAGACATTTTCAGGTGCAACACAGAAAAAGAGCCATCTTTTTCTGTAACAGCCGAAGCTGCTTCCGTCTTTCCTTTCTTAACAATGACGGTCACCCCCATTAGCGGGTTACCCTGTTCATCCAGTACAGTCCCTTTGATCTGGGGCGACTGTGCGGCGGCGCTCATTGTACCCAGTAATATGGGCACCATAAGCAGCAGCTTCAATAGCATGGTTGCTTGTTTCATTTGGTGTGAAATTTATGGTAAGGGATTCCTTGCATGCAAAACATGGTTTTGCATTTACTTATTTCGACAGACTTTTTTTAAGCTATTATTTTGTGATCAATACAGTATCGCCATCTATCCTGTAATGCAGTCCATGCAGGTTGCAGATAGTTTTCAGTATGAATTCACGGTCATCATCCGCCATGAATTTCCCGGTAAACAGCTTCTCTTCAATACCTGCGCCCGTTTCATCCTTAATGACCAGGCCAAACCTTTCTTCCATCCTGCTGAATATATCCTTCAATCGATGATTCTTGAACGTAAGCGCATCGGTATCACTGGCCGGATCTTCCTCCTGCTGCAGTGGACGGAGCGCCTGCTGCTGCCGACGGACATTTTTCATGGTATAGCTACCCTGTTCGTCGCTGGTGACCATCAGTTCATCACCTGGCTTTAATATCACCTGCTTGTAATCTTTCTTAGCATAGCGGGGGCGCACAGCTACGCTGCCTGCAATCAGTTGTATGGTAGTTTTATGATCAGTCAGCTCTGTTACCACAAAAGAGGTTCCCAGCACAGCTACCGTAACATCTGTGGTGGTCACGGTGAATGGCCTGGCAACATCCTTTCTCACATCAAACTGGGCTTTCCCTGTCAGTTGCAGCTGCCGTTTATCCTCTTCAAAATCCGGGAGATACCGGATGCGGCTACCGGGAAATATCCTGACAGCAGATCCATCAGGCAGCCGGACATCCATAGGTTTTGCCAACTCATTCTCTACTGTTTTCAACAACTGTACGCTATTCTTCTTTACGGTGGCGGCTATAGCCAAAGTCTTTTCCTTCTCAGTCTCCCGAAAAAGGAGCTTTCCGCTTACCACTATAATACCCAACATAACAGCGGCCGCCGCATACCAGATCAGTCTTTTAGCAGGGATAACCCTGCCTTTGACAGGATAGGTTTCACGAATCCGCCGCAGCATCCGTTCTGTTACAGCCTCGTCCAGTCTGGCCGGGCCGTCAGCCAGGATTTCCTGCAATGGAAGATATTGCTCTGCCTGCTCAGGATGTTGCGCAAAATATTCCTGTACCATGGCCGCTTCGGTATCCGTACACTGGTTCCTGAAAAACTTTTCTATTAATTCCTTATCGATTGTCATTCGGTGCTGTTAATAAAGATTCGGATGAAGGGAACTTCACCCCTACGGGGTAACAATTTGGTAATCTATCTGCTTGCAGGGGGGACTGATATGCTCAGTAAAATAGCAGGAGGGTGCAAAGAGCCGCAGCCTTTCTGACCACTTTCAATGCTTTGGAGATCTGGTTCTCCACTGTTTTGGGTGAAATGGACAAACTATCTGCTATCTGATTATAGGAGAGGCCTTCTTCCCGGCTGAGGATGAATATTTTCCTGCATTCAGGAGGCAAACTGTCAATGGCTTCGGCCACTTTTTCATTCAGTTGCTTACTTACTATAGGATCACTGCTAATGGCTTCTTCAGTGGATTGACGGAGTACATTCAGGGCTTTGCGTTCAGCAGCTTTCCGGCGCAGCGCATCGATCATAACAGACCGGACAACCCTGGCCAACTGCACTTCAACAGGAAATTTACCGGAGAGGTCTGTTCTTTTCTCCCAGAGCTTCATAAAAGCAGTCTGCACCACCTCTTCCGCCATTTCTGCAGAGGCAGTGTGCTTTAGCACGTAAAAATAAAAACGCTGGTGGTAGGAATGGTATAAAGCCTCAAAAACAGGCTGGTCACCATTTTGTATTGCGCCTACATGATTCATACAGGTCACAAAGTTGTCAAAGGCAACTTAAACCGGAAATTAAGTTTCGGTTAAGTTGCCTATGGACGCCCTGTTAATTATGTCTTTTACTAAAAGCAGCCTGTATGAGCGAGCCAATCTTAACCACGCAGCTTTGTAGTTTTCAAAGCCGACCGGCCCCATTGCCTGTAGCCGGAGCGACCTGCACTGGCAGGATCAACAATTATACTGGTCCTTATCTGATCCGGCTGTATCAGCCGGACTGTAACGCCGGAGAAAGCAGCATCATTGTGAATGTGCAGGTTCTCAATCCGACGGCCAATAGCCTGCATTTTCTGCTCATCAACATACTTTCCTGCTTGCAGCTTGTGCCTGTCTGTTGACATATGAATAGGAGTAACCATTTCATTCTTCAGGCAGCCGCATATCAATAAATTGACTATCAACCCCACGGAAGTCTCTCAACCCAATAACCGTCACATCTTCATGACATTTTAATTTAATATTTCCGTATATACTTTGGCGTTCCTATCTATAATCCTTATCTTTTATTGAACAACAGCAGTAAAATGGCAAAGAAAAAATTGATCGCAAGTAATATACTGAATTACTGGAGGTCCATTGAGCTTCTTAACCTGCCGGATGTACCGCCCGAGGACAAGAAATCAAAAAAATTCTTTTCTTACCTGACAGTAGACGAACAGCTTCCCTGGGAATATGAAGAACTACAGCAAATACAAAAAGGGAAAAAGTGGAAACACACTTTATACCTTCATTGTCTTAGCAAACAATCTGTAGTAGAATATCTGGAAAAATTAATGCCGGATCCTGATGCGCTTTACAGAGAACCTGTTTCGGGCATAACCTGCCTCGCATCTTTTGTAGTAGATCAACAGGGTGCTCCTGTTGACCGAACCTATGTACGGGCTTCCTTCACCCATGCTATTAAACTGATTAAAGAAAAAAAGTCGCTGGATGAAATTCCTGCTATCCTGCAGGAGGCGCAAAAGGATTTTTTTACCCGTTTAGCATTCCAGATCCAACCCGCTGAAGATGAGGAAGAAAATATTGCTGAAGACTATTACGATGATGAAGAAAATACCGATGAAGAGACTGAAGAAGAAGTTGATGAAAACGATAATGATGTTGAAGATATATACGAGGATTCAATCGGGTCTACAAACTCCTCTGCTGGACTAAGCTGGGAAAATCTGCAAAAAGAACTGGATGTCCTTCAGGAATTATCACCAGGAAATATAACACCGGAATATCCAATCATCTGCATTTCACAGCTTGTTTACGAAAAAGATGAACCTGAAGCCCCATTTCTGAACAGCTTTTACCTGACCGACTTAAGTCAACTTATCAATACTTCAGGCGCTCTTGGCATCCCACTTGAAACCTTCCTGCGCCAGTCCCCTCCCAGCGGGTTTGAAATGCAGGATGCAGAGAATATACTTACCATGCAGAATCCCGCATTCCAATCACCGGGAAGATGGCCTGCAGACCCTTCTTTCGGTTTATATACCGGGCAGCAAACCGCCATTCATCTGGCTTTTGACTGCCTGATAGAGAAGTCAGGCCTATTAGGCATTAATGGTCCGCCAGGCACTGGTAAAACCACTTTACTACGTGATATTGTTGCTGATATTATTGTCCGAAAAGCCAAAATAATTGCCAGAGGCGATGTAAACCAGCTTTTTCAATCTAAAAGAAATAAAATAGACGAGTACCTTGGTTATTACCAACTGAATAATCAAAATTTTCCTAAGGAAGGAATTCTGGTCAGCAGCAATAACAATGGGGCAGTGGAAAATATATCCCGCGAATTGCCATCAATAAAAAGCATAGATATAAAAAGTTTCCCTGAGGCTGCCTATTTCAGACATATTGCGCACAAAGTCCATTTTGCCCGGCAAGATAAAACTAACTCCAAGATCCCAGGAGATCAAGGCTGGGGAATGATCAGCGCGGTCCTGGGCAATGCAGAAAATCGATCCAGATTTACCAGCAATTACTGGTATAGCACAGCAGAAGGTATTGGCATGAATGATTTCCTAAAAAATGCTGCTCAGGAAAAAGAACACTGGCAGGAGCAATACAGAGAGGCCGTAGAAAATTTTAATAAACTGATCACCCGATATGAAAAATATCAAAAGCAGGCTGCCGAATATCACCAGCTCCTGGTAGCGTTACTGAAGAAACGAAAACCCAGCAGCAGGGACGAAGCAAAGCTGCAAAAGCTCCGCAAGGCATTAATAACCGTCTATAAAATTGAGCCTCGAAATGTACCCGACAAAGGGTTTCTGGACCTTACCCTGGAAACTATTCATTCACTTACACCTTATTCTTCTTCCAGTGTAAACGAGCTAAGGTCCAGCATCTTCCTGGCCGCCTTGCAGACAATCGAATATGCTATTTGCTGTAATGCCCAACAGTTCCGCACCAACCTGAACGCCTTTTTGAATATGATTTCAGGAAAAAATCCTGGCAACTATGACCAGGATATACCCCAGCTGTTGTGGAACAGCTTTTTCTTTTGCGTCCCTGTTGTATCTACAACATTGGCCTCTATCAGTCGCTTACTGGACAAGCTTCAACAAGGCGCCATTGGCTGGCTGCTCCTGGATGAAGCAGGACAGGCAACTCCACAATCCGCCTGTGGCGCTATCTGGCGTAGTGAAAAAAGTATCATTATTGGAGACACCCAGCAAATCCCGCCAGTTGTGACCATGCCTCGCGGACTTACCCATATACTGGAAAAAAATGCAGCTATCACAGACTCCTGCTGGTCGCCTTATCAGAGCTCGGTACAGTCCCTTGCAGATAGGGTTACTGAATATGGAACTTACATTAACATCGAGGACCAGCAGATATGGACCGGCATTCCATTGAGAGCACACAGAAGATGCATAGACCCTATGTTTTCCTTATCCAATTCCATTGCCTATAATAATCAAATGGTTATGCTTACTCCTGCTGAGCATGGCCCCCAAATACTTAATAAAAGCCAATGGTATGACGTTAAAGGAAAACTTGAGCTCGAAAAAAACGTACTGCATGAAGAAGTGGAACTTCTGAAAAAACTGGTAGCTCAGGTAATCATGAACGGATACCGGGACAAACTATTTATTATTTCTCCCTTCAAATTAGTAGCCAGTCACTGTAAAGAGGAATTTATTAAATTCGATAATGTTTCCTGTGGTACCATTCATACTTTCCAGGGAAAAGAAGCTGATGTGGTATTCCTTATTTTAGGCAGTACCCCATCCAATAAAAGGACAAGAGAATGGGCATCAAAAACACCTAACATCCTTAATGTAGCAGTAACCAGAGCAAAAAAGAGAATTTATGTAATAGGGAATATGGCTTTATGGGGAATAGAGCCTCATTTTTCAGAACTGAAAAAGTCCTTAAACACTTAAAGTTCCAAAAACAAAAAACCCGTTACCAGCTACTGCTGGCAACGGGCTATAATAACAACTCACACATAACCGGCCAGGGCCGTTATTTTTTGCGGGGCAAGTAGTATTCTTTCCAGGTGGGATTAGCTGCCGCCAGTTTAAGGAATACATCCAGCGCTATCACTTCCTTGGGACCCTGTATCTTGTCCAGGATGCGTTTCACCCGCTCAATATCATTCCACTCCCGGACGTGCAACGCCAGGAAATATGGCTTGCGACCATTGATGGCAATCAGCTCATTCAGATCGTCAGCCGCATCCTGCTCGGGAATGCGTTCATCCAGGTAGTAATCGTAGGAAATAAAAGGTTTTTTGTCCACCATCCCAAAAGTATAAGATGGCGCATACCCATTCAGAATACCCAGCATATCCGGCATCGCTTTGAAATATTTCTCCACCAGGTCTTTAGGCAGGTCATTATTACCGGTACCGGAACTGCCTTCAGAATAATCCATCGTCTCAAATACATTCAGGTCAAGTTGCTTACAGAGCGAGTCTGCAATCTGCATCAGCGGCACAAAGAGGGAATCCGGGATGGCTTTGGGATACATATAACCAGGCCCCGACAATGAACCAAAGAAATAATCGTTGGGCGTGGCATTCTCGTAATAATACTGCAGTAGCACAGGCGCCATCCAATGCCAGTTGATGGTCACTTCCCAGGAGTAGGGAATACTGCCACGGTGCGGGCTGTTCCAGGAACCCAGTCCCAGGCCATCCGTCTGTACGCAGGTAATGTATACTTTATTCTGGGGTACATAGTTCTTCCCTTTCACCAGCTGGTGATTGTTCTTATACCGGAAATCCTTTGAAGGCGGCGTCCTGCTGGTAAAACTCAGGTTGGGAAAAGTGTTGAGCCCTTCCACGCGAAGACCATGCCGGGAGGCCAGGGTTACATAATGACGTTCCAGGTCTTTAGCATAACTATGCCAGCCTACCACCAGGGCAAAACGGTTCATGTACGCCATAATAGAATCGGACAGCCGGTATTCCAGCGTGTCCTTGGGGGCAGTGCTGAGATCTACTACCAGGGCTTTACGGGCTACCCCAAAATCCGCGATGCCGGGCATCATCTGATCGCCATCAACGCCGCCCATCCAGAGTACATAATCCTTGCTGCAGCTATCCCGGTAAGTATGCCAGGCCCAGCTGAACACTTCATAATCCGATTTGCCGTTGAACCTGCCCTGAAGATTGGCTGAAAGAGGGATATGATATGTCTCCATCAGGGGCACCAGCTCCGGCGTTACCACTACGGCATTCCTAAGTCCCGCCATGGTGAAAGCCACACAGAGCGAGGACCTGGATTCTTTGTCCCATACAATATATCCTTTGATATGATCTTTGAAGGTGGCCAGAGCCTGTGCTATGGTGTTCAATGGAAGAAAATTATAACCGAGCCTGCGCTCATAAAAAGATTGCAGGTTGCCGGATTCCTTGTATTCCCAGTCTTTGGGATAGTCCAGGTAAAGCCTGGCCGTATCCATATTCACCACGCCCTGCAGGCTCACGAAAAAGGCATTCTCCCCCATTCCTTCTTTCAACAGCCAGTTGTTCTTCATGGCGTGCACCCAGGCCGTTTTATCGCCCGCCTTGCGGAAAACATATTTCATAGGCCGGGAACGATGATTCCGGTAATGCTTCACGGTCAGCAGCTGTCCGTTGGGGGAAAGCGCATATTCATCCCGGTGTTCCATCCAATCCTGCCCCTGGGCTATCTTGATCTGGTAGCGGTTCTTTACTGTAAAAGCTGCCGGCCTTCCGGGTATATAGGTGGCCACTCCCTGGGTACCAGGGATATAATTGACGCCCATAAAATTTTCATAGGGCCATACACGGTTGTCAATGGGATAGGAAGATGGCTTGCCATTCAACGCAACAGCAAACTGATCAATATGTGGATTACCGCCCAGCCATTTCCAGGAAAGCTGCAGGGAATCCTTACCCTGCCGGACAGCCAGCTCGCAGCCGGAGAAATAAGGAATAAAAGAACTGGAATCCGGGATCAGCACCCAGTTGCCTTCATAGGCCGGAGAAGGCTTCTGGGCAAAAAGAGTGGAAGAAAAGGTCAGACAACAGCACAGGAAAAGGGCCAGGCATTTCTTCATAAAACGGACATACTGCATAAGCATCAAGATTTTAAATGCGTGTTCCGAAAGGTCACCGTGGCAGCGCTTACTAAAAGCGCCCCACGGTGAGCGTACGAATATAAAAACAGGCAGGATTGATTACAATGGGTTCTGTTCTGTGATCAGAGGATTGTAGTTCAGTTCAGTGGCCAGGGGAAGCTGCAGGGTAAACAGCTTTCCGGCTGGCACTACCAGCAGATTGGTATGATTGGCAGAGCCCCGGCGATCCACCCCTATATTCCAGCGTTTATTATCAAAGAATTCAAAGCCGGATTCACCCCAGAGTTCAATCCGGCGTTGCAACCGGATCTCCGCCAGCAGGGCATCACCGGTACTGATGGATCTTACATAGTTGGGATCACGTTCGTGCGCCAGGATGTAAAGCGTGTTTTGCGCATCGCCATCCAATCCGCCCCTGGCTTCCGCTTCCGCTTTGGTCAGGATCATTTCCGAACTGCGCATGTAAATATCGTCCTGGTTATAACTGGGGGTATTGGCGTCAATAGCCGGTGCTGCAAACTTATAGCTGTAGTAGCGATAATGCTTTTCAGGCAATACTGAGCTGGCGTACTGGTGCTCTATGAATTCGTCAGCTACAAAATTACCCTTCCGGTAATCGGTAGCACTGATCTGATCATAGAGACGCTGGTCAATGGCCACCCAGGAACCCTGGCTGCCGCCATAGCCACCTTCACCCAGTATATTCATCCAGCCGGGGAAGGAACTGGTCCCTTTACCGGAAGCAGTGGAGAAATCATAACCGAAAATAGTTTCGGGCAGACTGATATTGGAAAGCCCCGATGTGGTGTATTGCGTTTCATTCATCAGGGTGGGATATGCAGCCATCACATATTCTGCTGCGGAAATGGCTACCGGCCAGTTGCCTGTTGTCAGGGCGGCACGCGCCAGTACCACGGAAGCTACAGAGGCATCAAAATCGGTTCTGCTGGCGGTATTGGACAGTCCTGAACTTTTAAAGAGGGCCACCGCTTCTGTAGCATCAGTGATCACCTGGTTCCAGACTTCCTGTGCTGGCGCCCGGTCTTCTTCTCCGGCTACAGTGGTATACAGGGGAACACCGGCCTTGTCCTTTCCGCCATGAAAATAATCGTCCTGGTATAGCCAGAGGAGATAGGTATAACAAAAAGCACGCATGGTCAGGGCCGAGGCCTTGTATTTCATGATCAGCTTGTTGGTCTCTGTTGCCTGCGAAGGATCAAAATCAGCCGGGATAAGGTCCAGCACCTGGTTGGCATAGAAGATCCATTTATAGAACATACCCCAGTAGAGGGCTGTACGGGTGGCGTTCTCTTCCCGGTAGTTCTGCATCTGGTAATCGTTACTCAGCCAGCCACCATTGACATGGGCCAGCACCATATCATTGCCTTTCAGGTTCAGCAGCAGATTGCTGATCAGGAAATTCCGGCTGTCCACAGAGTTCTGGGGGACAAAGCCGTTTACCTGTGATACCATGCTGGTGACCATTGGCTCCAGTACAGTAGCGGGTTTTGTTTTAACGATCTCCTGTAATTGTTCTCTCGTCATTGTCCCTTCCGGGTCAATATTCAGTGATTTGCTGCAGGCACCCAGGAAAGTGCTGATACAGCCTGCTATGATGATAATTTTTTTCATGTTCATTTCATTTAGAGGCCCAGGTTAAGACCAAAAGTGATGGTGCGGGTTTGCGGGAAACCAAAGGCAGACAGCGTGGAGCCGCCATCAAAGGAGGTGCGGGGATCCAGCCCTTTCTTGGCCGAGAACAAATGCAGATTTTCCACGCTGAAGAAAACACGCAGGGATTCAATACCGTTCCTCCGGGCAAGGTCTTGTGGCAGGCGGTAGCCCAGCATCACGTTCTTGATATTGAAGTAAGAGGCGTCAAACATGGCCCAGTCGGAATACTGTCCCTGTGCGCCGCCCACGGGCCTGTTGAAATAATTCACTGCACCGTTCATGAACATCGGGATATTGGAATCCGGGTTTTCCGGTGTCCATCCTTTGGCCATATCCTTGTGTACACCCAGGAGACGGTTCAGGGTCAGGTTCTGATAAGTGAGAGAAATGATCTGTCCGCCGATCTGCCAGCTGGTCAATACAGAAAAATCGAAGTTCTTGTATTGCAGCTGGGTATTGAACCCGCCTACAAGATCCGGTGAAGCGGTACCCATTTCAAACTTGGTACCATCACTGCCTTTGGTGGTCACAATATCTCCTACACTTTTACCGGGGTACAGGGAGAGATTGTCTGTCGCCCGCAGTTCTTTATACAGGAGGCCTTCACCGGTATTCTTGTCCACACCGGCATATTTGTACATATACAGGTTATAGTAGTCCTTGCCTTCACCACGCAGGTAGTTGCCTTCCTCATAGTTTCCATTGAGGCTGGCAGAGCCTACGCCTGCCGGGATGGAGAGCAGTTTGTTTTCATAGTGAGAAGCCATCAGGTTAACAGACCAGTGCAGGTCTTTGGAGCGGATCAGCTCATACCCCAGTTCCACTTCATATCCCGTGTTCTGCAGGGCCGCTACGTTCTCCAGTTTGGTAGACTGGCCCGTAGAAGCAGGCAGGGGCTTGGCCCAGAGCATGTCGATGGTCTTACGGCGGAAATAATCCACTGTCAGTGACAACCGATCCCAGAGACGGATATCCGCACCAATGTTCCAGACATTATTGCTTTCCCAGGTGAGCGCGGTATTGCCTACGGACGACTGGTAAATACCCAGTACCGGGTTTTCGATAGAGCCCGTATTGGAGATAGCCCAGATATCGGTCCAGCGGTTGGCGCCTACGTTCTGGTTGCCCAGGGTGCCGTAGCTGCCACGAAGTTTCAGCTCGGTGAGCCAGTCGCCCAGCGGGAGCATGAACTTTTCCTGGGAGATACGCCAGGCGCCGCCCAGGGACCAGAAAGTCCCCCATTTGTCGTACCGGAAATTGGAAGAACCATCCGTACGGATACTGGCGGTGAGATAATATTTGCTGTCGAAATCATAGTTGGCACGAGCCAGGTAACCTTCCAGACCATATTTGGACCCGTTGCCGGTGAGACTGTTGATGCGGATGGCATTGGTCATGTCCGGATTATCGGGCGCAAACATCAGCGACTTGGAACCACTCATATAGTCATTCTTGGCCCAGCGGTATTCATGACCGGCCAGCACATCAATATGGTGGTTGCCCAGTTCCTTGTTCCAGTTCAGTATCTGAACGGTATTCAAGGTCATGGATTTGGCCCAGTAGCCGGAGACCATTCCCTGGTAATCCCGGGCGGCAGTACCGCTTTCGTTGTTGCCGTAGGTCCGGTTATAGGTGTAGATATTATCGATAGAGAAATCTACTTTGAAAGAAAAGTCTTTGAGAAAGCGGGCTTCCAGGAAAGCGCGACCAGAGAAATCATCATAGGTCTGCTCTGTAAGGTCCTTCTCAAAATAAACGGCCGGGCTGTACCCGGTAAAGCTGGCGCGGCGGGTGGCGCCATAGGGCGACCAGGTCTCGCCGGTACCCAGGTCATACATCACTTCGCCGGCGGCATTGTGTTTGATACTGCCATCCTCATTGTGCGCATAGAGCGCCCAGATGGGAGCAAAATAATCCTTGAACGCAAATACGTTGGTATTAACAGTACCTCCGGAATAATTGGGAATATTGGAATAACGGCGGGCGTAAGAAATATTCATACCGCCTTTGAGCCATTTGGTGATACTGGTATTTACTTTCAGACGGGCGTTGTAGCGGTTGAAATCCGAGCCCATCACATAAGAGGGATCGCTCATATAACCTACCGACATAAAATAATCGGTCTTATCATTCCCACCGCTGAGGCTTACGTTGTATTGCTGACTGGTCGACTTCTTAATGAAATAGTCGTTCCAGTCGTCATAATACAGCAGCTGCGCATCACTGCGAACCTTGCCGGTAGCAGGATCAATCAGGGTAGTGCCATCCGGGATCTTATAGAGCATATAGTTGCCCAGGTAGTTGGGATTCTGTAGGGTAGCGGCATTAGCCCGGAACAGGTTATTGCTGGCATATTGCCTGGCTGCGGCATCATCCAGGTGCAGGCCGGCGGCCGGGGTTTCATTATTATAGCGGACGTAGTTGTAAATACTTTTCCAGGCGATCTCATAATATTCTGCCGGGTCCTTGATAATATCAAAATCCGGAACGCCCTGGCTGTTCTGTCCAAGACGAACATCGAAGTTGATCTTGGTCTTTCCCCTGTTGCCTTTCTTGGTGGTGACCAGGATCACCCCATTGGATGCGCGGGAACCATAGAGGGAGTTGGAAGCCGCATCCTTGGAGATCACAATGGATTCAATATCTGCAGGGTTATAGGAAGAGAGTGGAAAAGCAGCGGGAACACCGTCCACCACCACCAGTGGTTCAGAACCGGCAGATAAAGAACCAAGCCCACGGACGCGGATATTGGCCTCACTGCCGGGCTGGCCGGAAGACGTGGACAGTTGCAGGCCGGCAGCAGTTCCTTCCAGCGCCCTTGATAAAGTAGTTACGTGCTGCTGGCTGATCACATTGGCAGACACAGTGGAAACAGAACCGGTCAGGTCTTTTTTCTTGACCGAACCAAAGGCCAGTACTACCACTTCTTCCAATGCGGAAGGCAGGGCTTTCAGTTCCAGCATAAAACTCCCATTGCTGTTCCGGTGAAGCAGGTTGGCGCCTACGGCTTCATTGCCACCGGCAGGGATGGCCATCAGCCGGGCCACAGGGATCTCAAATGGCGTAAAGCCAACGGAACTGATGACCAGCGTGGCTTTCTCATCCACATTACCGAGGGTAAAATTACCGGAGGCATCCGAGGTGGTGCCGTGCTTCGTGTTCTTGACAGACACGGATGCAGAACCTATCGGCTCTTTGGTATCGGCATTGATCAACTGGCCGGAGATGCTGATCAGCAGGGTCAGGAAGGGGCTGGCTGGTTTCTCTTCCGGAACATTGCGCCGCATCATAACAATGGTTTTATCCTCTACCAGGTAAGAGAGGGGCTGCTCTTTCAAAGCCATGTCCAGGAATTCGGTGAGTGGCATATTGGCTACCGAGCAGGTTACAGGGCGGGCATTCTCCAGTAGGTCTTTATTGCAGAAAACAATAAAGCCGGTTTGCTTCTTAATGGCGGAAAAGACCGTGGCCAGTGGCAGGTTTTTTCCGGAAAGGGTGATCGTCTGAGCATTACTGTTTGCAGACACCTGTAAACAGCAGACCATCACGAATAAAGTAGTTAGTTTCATTGCCATGAGTATTTTCCTTCCCTTGCCGCCGGGCCTGCGCTTCGGCGCCGGTAAGCAGGAAACACTGTCCGGGAAGCTTTGGAATGCCCCCCGTCCAGGATAAACAGTTTTTTGCATAATTTGCACAAGTTTTGGTGATAAGAAGCCTTTTAACGAACGGTTCCTGATGCCAGAACGAATCACTTCCTGTAAACAGGAAGTATTATCCGGATCATGTTGCCGCATGGTCCGGTTTCATTTCTGGCAGCAATGAATAGTTTGAAACTTATTGATATACTACAAGCCGGCGGCCTGCTTCCATTTTAAAATGCACTTCAGAAACTTCAAGCGTCCTGATCAGGGCTTCCAGCGTCAGGTTGCGGCTTAATCCACCCACAAAGCTGATATTGGGAATACCCTTGTCATACAGTACCTGTATATCATACCAACGCTCCAGTTGTTTCATTACCTGGTCGAAGGGCATATTCTCCACATTGAAATAACCATTCTTCCAGGCTGTAGCAGCTTCTGCCTGGTTATTGGTCAGCGCTGGCTGCTGCCGGCCATTGATCCTGGCCTGCTGACCCTGCTGCAGGAGGACAGGCTGCCAGGGAGCGGCAGCATCAGTAGCGGGCGAAGGCTCAACACTTATCCTGCCTTCTACCAGGGTTGTCCTTTCAGTTCCCTCATCCTCATAAGCGTTGACATTGAAGCTGGTGCCCAGCACCTGCACTTCCTGCTGTTTTGTGGCCACCACAAAAGGCCTGGCCTTGTCCGGGTGGATCTCGAAATACGCTTCGCCTTTCACTTCTACCCTTCTTTCCTGACCGGTAAAAGCTACCGGGTAGCGGATGCTGCTGGCGGCATTGAGCCAGACCCGGGAACCATCCGGCAGCAGCAGCTGGAATTGTCTTCCCTTGGGAGTGACCATAATATTATAGATCATTTCGCCGGCAGGAATAGCATTGCCTTCATAGACCAGCTGATCATTTTTTAATGTTATCTGTGCGCCCTGCTGCTGGCCAATAAGGCCATTGCCGGCGCTGTCCAGCAGGATCTGCCGGCCATCAGCCAGGGTGAGTACAGCGCCGTTGCGACCGGGCTGTATCTCGGAAGGACTACTGGCAGGAGCAGCGACCAGTTGTACAGGGGTCGCAGGTTTGCGACCGGTGAGCCCCCATAACAGCAGGCTGCCAGACACAGCCACAACAGCTGCTGCAGCCCAGGCCAGGCGGACCATCCAAACCCTTTTAGCGGGTTGGACCAGCACTGGCGTTGCCGGAAATTCCTGCAGGATAGAATCTGCCAGCTGTTGTTTATCGCTATAGGAATAAAGATCAGCGCCGGTTTCCTGGAGATCTTCCCAGATCCTGTTGATCAGGGGGTCCAGCTCCGCCCGGGAGGCGCCAGCTTCCAGCAAGGCCAGCAATTCCGCCTTTTCCTGCGGAGTGGCGGTCTTGTTGAACCATTTCTGATACAATACTTCCAGTCTGGGATCCACCATCTGATTATAGTTGGTTATATATCAAGAGACAACCAGTCGGGCAAAAAGGGGATATGCCCGGTCAGATTTTTTATCGGGAAAAGAAAAAAAGGCACCAGCATCCAATTGAGGTCTTGTTCAGGACATATTTTTTGATGGAGTCATTGGCATAGCGCAGGTATTTTTTGACGGCGTCCCTGGAAACATGCATCTCGGCCGCGGCCTGTTCATATTTGAGGCCGGTTTGGCGGCAAAGGGTCCAGGCTTTCTGTTGCTGGGGGGGCAGTTGTTCAACAGCCTGTTCTACCAGCTGGAAAAGTTGTTCCTGTTCCTGGATGGAGCTTTCATTGGGTTCAGGCGATGGCAGCCAGTCCCATTCCCGGTTCTTTTCCCGGACCATTTTCTTAATGGCGTTGAAGACATGATTACGGGAAACGATCAATAAAAAGGAGCGGAAACTATGCAGCTGGCCGAGTTTTTCCCTGGAAAGCCAGATACGGAGGAAGATATCCTGGACAATCTCTTCGGCCAGGGGCCTGTCTTCCAGGTGTTGGTAGATAAATTTGAAAACGAGCCCGGAATAGTCATGGACCAGCGTGCGGAAGGCCTGTTCATTGCCGGAGGCTACCAGCAACAGCAATTCCTTTTCATCATATGATGGGTACTGCGCCACTAATGCAGGGTCGTTTTGGGTAATGTAAACTATGATCAAAAATCGTGCTGAACAAATTTAAAAAAAATCATTTTACGGACGGCATAGATTTTGGGACAAGAAAAGAAGATGGAAAAGGGAATGAACAGCCCTGCTTTCTGCCGGTAAATAGTGGGCCGCATAAGAGAAAATCTGTATGAGTGCAAAAAACTGATCCGTTGGGTAAACATTCATCCGGCTCAATTGGTAATTTTAGTTCACTTGCAATAACGCCAGCTCTCATCAACGACCTTGTTTTCAGCCTACCCTCCTCTGCATATGCTGAAAGCAGCCTGTCATGCCCACAACAAGAGAATAAAGCGCCAGACCGGCCCATCGCTGGTTTGCATTCCTGTATGCAGCTATTATTCTTAACAAAGAACCTATTCATGACACACACCTTATCCGAAACGGAACTGGAAAAGATCCATTCTGTGGCCAGGGCTATTGAAAAGAACATCAGGGCCCATTACACCATCCCTGAATTAGCCAGTATGGCCTATCTGAACGATTACCAGCTAAAAAAGTCTTTTAAGCAGGTCTACGGTATGGGACCTTATGCCTACCTGCTGCAGCAAAGGCTGGAAAAAGCCAAGGCATTATTGCTGGAAGACAAGCCGATCCGGAATATCGGGCTGAACATTGGTTTTACCGGCCGGCATGCACAGACCAATTTCATAAAGTTCTTCAAGAAGGAGATGAAGGTATCGCCGGCAGTCTGGAAGAAGCAGCAATGGCAGCAAACGGGCTAAGGAATGGGCCTGTAAGGTTTTACAGCAGCAATTTATAAAACTCCCGAATGGCATATCATTTATCCGGATTGGAATAGTTTCTTACTGTAACTTGCACCTATAACCGTTAACAATCTCCCTTTTTGCCGTCAACAGCACTCCGCAAGCTGCCCGGCAACACAAACAACAATTGAACGGTTGAGATGCAATTGAAGGACCGGTCCTTTCGGCCGTCCTGGTCAGCAGTTCTTATTTCCCTTTTCTTTGACTGTAGTATGTCCTGGTGGGTATGTTCCTCCGGGAGGCACGACTGTGGCTGTTCTATACAGCCTTCAGCCAAAGGATCGGTTTACCATAAACTTCTTGTGGCCATCAAGACCACTGCCGGCGTTGCAACAAAGGCAGAACGGGAATTTCCATGCCCCGCAATGACATGGAAGGGTTTAGTCCGCGCCCTGAAGCCGGCGATCAATTAATTAATCATTTAATCATTAAATTTTATTGTATGAAAAGTTTGAAAACCGCCTTATTAGGCATGATGGTATTGGCAGTTACGGTATTGAGCGCTACGAAGGCAGATGCGCAGACTCCTGTAACCAAATGGAGCCTATTCTCTACAAGCATCACCTTCCCGCGAAGCACCAGCAACAGCACCCTGATTGACCAGCTCAATGTAGTATCCAACTGGGGAAGCTTCCAAACAACTTCTATTCCCAGTACAGGTTCAAGCAACCTGCGCGCTATCAGTGTATCCTATGACGCATCCACCACGAACTCTCCGGACATTGACGCCACTTCTCTTCAGAATTTCTATAATGCGCTGAAAGCTTATTACATTGCAGCCCCGAATACATTTCCTGTTGTGTCGCCCAGCACCTTCACCATAAGCGCCACAGTTAATGGAAGTACACAGACCTATACTATTGAAGTAACCCTAAGATAGATTCTTTCTAAAAATAAACCGTCGCCAGCTATTCTGGCGACGGTTTGCTTTCCCATTACTGGCATCTACTCCTGCCCAAAAAGCGAATCCAGCTCGGTCCAGCAGCCAGAAAGTATTCTCATTCCATTTCTGTTATCAGCTGCCTGGGGACAAAATGCTTTAAAAACATTACCGCTATGGAAAGTATTCATCATATTGGCGTTCCCCTTTGCACCAGACAAAGACCGGCCATCGGATTGTTTTAATTTATTTAGCAGACCTACAAGATGATTTTTTGACTCACCCTGCTTATAGGCTGGAATTGATTTTTCCAGTAGTGCTTTTGTCTTTCTGACATGAGATTGAACAATGGAGAGAAATGCCGTTCTCTTTTTCAATTCAAAGGACGCCTTGGATATAGGGTTCCCTTCAATTACAGAACCAGCAGCAAGCAGCCTTTCCAGATAAATACGCTGTAAATTTGATCGATAAAAATCAATTGGGACTTTATGGTCAAGTTCCTTCCAGATATTCTTCTCAAAATCTGTCAACATTTCATCAAAAGTGTACGCTTGGTCCGGATAATCCGCCTCAAAAATACTCATACGGAAATACCGGTCAAACTCAATCAGGTAATCAAATAACTGATTCTGGATTATATAAGATATGTACGGACCATACTTACCAAGACGGCTAAAAACCTCTTTATTCATCAGCCAGGCCGGAGTATTGAACAATTGCTCCTGGAGAAATACCACAGCGGCCTTTTGTTTTTGTTTTGGAATAACCTCTATTACAGCACCTGACTCTTCAACTGTTTTTGGGGTTAGCGTATATAATCCAATATTATTGGACACATGGAAAATATACCGAAGGTACTGATTGATCACCTGATCCTGTAACCTGCTTAATGAATTATAATCTGCATCCGGTTCCTTTGTCCACTCTATCAGATTACTCATAACTACCTTTAGGTTATGAATACCATAAATCCCGGCAGCAACAGCATCATTTCCCAAATCTTCTGACTGCGAACGGGGATCGATCACCATCAATTGCTGTCCCCCATAAAATAACCGGTTATCCTTTGCCAGTTCAGCACGGATCCATTTATTCATAAAGGCCTTCTCTTCTTCCCGGCTTTTAATTTCAGGCATCCAGCGGTAACCCCAATTGATTGCCCATTCATCATAAACGCCAATCCGGGGAAGCAGATCGTGGACATCCAGCTGATCCTGTGGCTGTGCAACATAGTTGAACCGCGCATAATCCATGATTGAAGGGCAAAAACCGTTTTTTTTCACATATTCTTTTTCCCGCAGGCTATCAACAGAAATAGTAGAGGACGATCCAAAATTATGTGCAAGGCCAAGCGTATGCCCAACCTCATGACTGACGGCAAACCGCAGCAGTTTACCCATGAGGCTGTCTTCAAATACCATTCTCCTGGCCTGTGGATCATTAGGCCCCACCTGCACCATATACCAGTCATGCAGCAGCTCAAACAAATTATGGAACAGGTTGATGTGAGTCTCCAGTATCTCACCACTCCTGGGATCATGGATATGTGGGCCACTGGCATTAGCCATGACGGAGGCTTTGTACAGAATAGCATTATGCCTGGCGTCATACAGGTTCCATTCAGGGTTGTTTTCTGGTGCTTCAAGAGCATAGATAGCATTTTTGAAACCAGCCTTCTCAAATGCCTTTTGCCAGTCATTAACCCCTGCAATTATATAGGGAACCCATTTTTTAGGTGTTGCAGGGTCAATATAATAAACAATAGGTTTTCGGGGTTCTACCAGTTTACCTTTCAGATAAGCATCTTTGTCCTCATCTCTGGGTTCAAGGCGCCAGCGTGTGATCATAGCACTCACCTGGGCGCCCTGCGGCGCATCAAAATCTGTATACTCATTTACAAAATATCCCACCCTGGCATCTGCAAACCTGGGCTTCATGATATCATCAGGTAATTTAACAATAGAGGTATTCAATTCGTAACTGATGGTCTCAGTTCCCGATTTTGTATATGTTTTAAGGCATTGAAATTCAACATTGGCAGGAAAAGACTTACTGCTTTTTATATAGGACTTATCTGCCTGGTAAGCATTGACCAAATAAGCAGATTTAAAAATAGCAGCAAAAAAAAGCAGATTGTTATCACCATTCAGAAATTCTGTAAAATCAGCTACGACGCTAACAGAGTCCTTCCCATATGCTTTAATATCAAAGGCCGCTATTACAGGTTGCAGATTAGAATTGTGTACAGAACGATATAAGCCGTTCTCGGAACTATCCATTGACCGCTCAGAATAAGACTTTCTATAAATAAAGAGCTTATTGCCAGGCTCAGTAACAAACTCAATAACATTCTCATTCACCAGGTCACCAGCATAGCCCAGAAGGTTGTCAAAAGGCCTGTTACCGGCTGCCGCCTTGGAGATCCTTGTTGCTACGAGAAAATCTTTTCCCAGATAACTAACAGGAATTTCAAGATAGTATCTATTGTCAACCCTGTGAATGATCAGCAAGCCAGAATCTGTGATTGCCTTTCCTATTATTATTTCTTTATAAGGCTTAACTGTTATTCGCGAGGCAGAATCATTTTTACCGGAAAGCTCAGCAACCTTTTCTTGCGGATTACTGCTGCGAATTACAGCGTTCTTTTTGAAGACTGAACAGGCTGTCATAAGTCCTGCCAATGCCAGTAAAAACAACAACTTTAACTTTTGCATATTTCAATAATCATTAGTTTATAATCAAAGAGTTACTTCAGCCAATTCAGCGTACATTCTGCTCAATTTCAGAACGGGTAATTTCATTCCATGGGATCAGCATAACAGAACGGGCGTCATTCGGAGGCAGCAGATACGTGCTATCTCCAAGAATCCTTTTCAAAGTGATGTTTGCACCCTCAAGGTTCATGCGTCTGATATCGGACCAGCGCAGGCCTCTGAATAGCAGTTCCTTTCTACGTTCTGATAGTATCAGCCCCAATGCTTCCACTGTATCTGCTGCTATCAGGGCCTGAAAAGGAAAATCCTTATTCCATCTCATTACTAGTAATCCATTTAAATATTGCATGGCCTCATTTATAATTCCCTTTCTTGCCAGACACTCGCTTATAACCAAATACAGTTCTCCAGTAGTCAGCCCCGTAAAAACATGAGAGGCGCTTCCATTCCCGTGATAGCTCCCTTGAAATGCATAGGTTCCTGCATTGGGGCTTGCATTTTCCCTAAAAAAAACAATCTTCCTTAGATCATTTTCATTATAAGAATTATACAGCGTTGAGTCCACCCTGGCCATATAGTCTGCAAGAAATCCAACTGGAGCACAATAACTATGGAATATTACCTCCTTATTAAAAGTGGCAATCCGAGGGGATTTAAGTGGAACAAGCGTGTTATAATCCATCAGTCCTGATTGCTCCTGTAATGCAGTGTCCGCATATTTCCAGGCATTATCATAATCACGCATGGACAAAAACACTCTGGCCAGCATAGCCCTAGCTGCAGTTTTTGTTGGCCGGGTCGGGAATGAGGACGTTGCCGGCAATAAAAGGACAGCAGTTCTAAGATCATTTACTATCTGATCATATGTTTCCTTTACTGTCACACGGGTTGACCGGATATTTGGATTTGCAGTAGTTCTTAACACAATACCTGGGGCAGATGCATTTTCAATGCTGAAGGGCCTACAGAATAATTGCGCTATTTCCCATAAGCCAAAGGCCCTGTGAAAAAGACAGCCCCCCTTTATAGCATTATATTTTTGCTGTTCCTCCTGACCTATTTTTACCTGCTCAAGCTGATCAAGTGTTACATTTGATATATATACAGGAAATTGATAAACAAAATCCCAGCTTACTGAATTAGGTAAAGCATTTCCAGCCCAGATATAATGCTGCCCCTCTGAAGTTGAAGCGTATGGCTCCCAGTTCTCCCTACTTATAAAATAATTATCTGACAGCAATTCCAGTAGAGCCGGATCCTTTGCATTCATGGATTCGTTATTATCCAGTAGGGCTTGCAAATCGTCCAGTTTTTGAGGGATAATATCTCTCTTGTTCATCTTTTGATCCAAAAACTTCTGGCAACCAGATACCAGTATCAGAAAGGCAACTGGAAGTACCAGTTTAATCCGGGTAAACAACCATATATTTTTCATTATTATTCTGACTTAAATACTTAAAAATGGATAGTTACGCCCACCGTCCAGTTTTTTGGAGAAGGGCCACTGGCGCCAATTAAACCAGTACTGTTGAACTCGGGGTCATAATAAGATCGGCTTGCCCGCCATAAAATCAGGTTCAGGTTATTTACATAACAAAAAAACTGGGCAGATTGAACAGGCAATCGGCTACTATTTTTATTATTCCATTGATATGAAAGATTAATGAACTGCAGCCGGACATTATCAGCCCGTTTAACAAGTATCGAACTGCCCGCATAGAATGCACTCCGCAGAAACAAATCCCATGGTAATGGATACAGCATAGAAGGTACATTGGTAAAGGTTTCGTCGCCAGGCTTTTGCCATCTCCTGTTATAATCTTCCAGGTAATTATTGGCCGCCCATGTTTCACGGTAATCCAGGTTAAGCGCTGGTTCTCTGAAATAATAATTAAAACGGCCAATAATATTAGCAGAGAGTGTAAATCCTTTCCAACGAAAATCGTTCCGCAGATTCATTGAATACAAAGGCAGAGAAGAACCGTGAAAAACCTGATTGCCTAATGAATCACTCATAATAGCCATATAATCCTTGGTAATTTTACCATTAAGGATACCCTGAGGATCACCGGTCTCAGGGTCCAGACCACCCCATCTGTAACTGGAAAGCCCATAAAGTATCTGACCAGTTGTAGCATTCAGATCATAACTAACAAATTCTTCTGCTTTGAACCTGGTCAATGTTATGTAATCAACTACAGTTGTTTTTGCATAACTGATTCCCAATCCGGAGTTCCAGGAAAAATTCCCTGTCAGGACATTCTGGGTATTCAGATCCAGATCAAAGCCCGCAGTCTTCAGCGATGCACTGTTCAGTGGATAAGATAATAGCCCGGTACTGGGAGCCAGTAAACCATTAATGATGACATCTTTAGATCTTTTCCTATATACCTCAAAACTACCTGAAATGCGATTATTCAATAACTGAAAGTCAAGTCCCGCATTTACTATCCGCACTTCCTCCCACCGAAGGTCCGGATTAGCCGCAAGTCCAACTGTACTAAACGGAAGTGATGTAAAGCCGGCAACACGTGGGCTCTTGGTCATTGTCAATTTCCCGGACACCGTATTATTCACATTTCCGGTATACCCATAGGACGCTCTCACTTTTAACAATGAAAGCCATTGTAGCGAAAAGAAAGATTCTTTGGATATTTCCCAGGCGGCTCCTGCAGACCATATAGGCTTCCACCGATTATTTGTATTTACACCAAAGATATTTGCACCATCTCTTCTGGCAGATCCATAAATATGATACCTGTCGCGCAATGAGTATCCAAAATTACCCACAACTGAAATAAACCGTATAATAGGAGCTTCGCTATAGCCATTGCTATTAGGTATCATCTGTGTTGAAAATGGAGAAGCGGCATAAATGCGCGGATAGAAATTAAAGAAATCCATATTTGAACGGGAAGTAGCAAATTCATCATTATAACCATAAACAGTAAGAGACTCCCCCATACCTTTACTATCAGACAATTCCCCAGAGAGCATAACATTGAGCTCATGTTCATTCCAACTTTTATCTGCCTGGATACTGCCCCTTACATTATAATCATTCCGCTGCGAACTGCTTAACATCAATACCCCTCCTATAGGTACAGGATTACGCAGATTAGGGTTGGTTTGTGCCGGATTGGTAAAAAGATTAATAATATCCCGCGTATCAAAAGATTCAAGGTTCTGCAGATTCCGGGAACTGGCATTAGCAGTCACATACTGATAGGACAACCTTGCCTTCAGCCATTTGGCAAGCGTCACATTGAAGCCAAAATTCATTCTTACGGTTCTGTTGGTCAACAGAACATTGGCATTGCGTATTTCATCCAGCGGGCGGTAGTGCCAGTCCAGCAATTTTCCGGCGCCTGCCGTATCAATATAACCCTGCCTGTATCTATAGGGTACAGCAAGCGAAGCCCCATCCTGCCCTGATAAGGCAGCATATGGAGATACAGAGGAAGGCAACAGATAATTATAACTACGATTTTTTTCCTGAACAAAGTTGATCCCTGTTTCAACTTCCAGAAAACTGAAGGGACGAAAACTTACACTATTATTAATGGTGTACTGTTCATCAGGTTTTGAGCCAATTATATTATTCAGCCGTTTATTATAACCAACAGACAGTTGATAAGATAAAGACTGATTACCTCCGCCAACACTCAGATATTGCTGTTGCTGAACTGAATGTCTGTAAATATCCTTTTTTAAACTTTCACGAATATCATCCTGCCGCAACCCATTAATCTGCGCTGAGGCCTGCTCTTCCGTCAGTTCACCTTTTTTCTTTCTATCCAGGATCTCCACTACTGGAGAAATAACCGGCCAGGTGGATGTATTAGACAGTGTCCAGTCATAAAATCCTTTTTCAAAAAGGAATTGCTCCACATCAATAAATGCTGAAGGCGATATACGTTTCACATAATATTGATCTGGCTCTTCCTCTATGGTTATATTGGAGGAAAGAGATATTTTGAGCCGTTGATTATACCTTCCTTTTTTGGTAGTAATGACAATTACTCCATTAGCAGCACGCGCGCCCCATACAGAGGCAGCAGCAGCATCCTTAAGAACAGTCACAGATTCCACATCGTTTGGATTGATCCTGTTGATCGTAAAACCGGCAGGCAGCGGAAAATTGTCCAGAATAATCAATGGATCGGTAGAGGTGCCATTGATTCCCAAAGTACTAATGCCCCTGATATTTATGGGAAACTGGCTGCTTTTTCTGTTAAACAGCATACCCGTCACCATTCCATCCAACCTGTCCACAATACTTGTCCCCGGCCGCAGATGAAAGCTGGCGCTGTCCAGCTGCGCATAAGAACCAACAAACCGCTCCCGGCTCACTTTCTGGTAACCCGTGGAGATCACCACCTCCTTCATATCCTGGGCGGCGATCTTTAATTGTATTGACAGCATTCCTGCTCCTGACAACTTATACGTACGGGCCTCATAGCCCACATTGCTGATCACTATGGTGGCCCTTGCTTTAATATTTGACAGCGAAAAAATACCAGACGCATCGGTAACGGTTATCAACTCCGTCCCTTTCACGGCCACCGTAGCACCTGCAATGGCTTCTCCTTTTTCATTCACAACAGTGCCGCGAACGGAAACCAAAGAATCATCCGCAGGATCATCCATTGAAACACCCTCGGCTTTCGCCCTTCTCATGATGAAGACATTCTTCCCTTCCATGCTATAGGCAAGAGACCGTCCTTCCAATACCTTATCCAGCGCGGTTTCCACAGCTACCTGCTTTAACTCCAGCGTTACTTTTCCGGCATTCTCTATATCCTTTCTTTTGTAAAAAATATGTACGCCGCCCTGCCGGCGGATCTCTTCCAGCACGCGCTCAAGTGGTGAATCTTTGACTGATAAACTGACCTGCGCCCTGCTGCCAGCACTTACCTGCAAACAGGCAAGGGTCAGAAAAAAGGCCAGGACTTTTACGGTGAGTAATTTTTTGAACAGCCGGCATTTGCGGCAATACAGCAGTCTCATGGCAGGCACAGGCAAAGCAGGGCCTGCGGAGCCATACCAGTTGTTTGGTTCCATAAATGTTGGTGCGTTTTGGTATTACAATTGACGAAAAAGGAATACGGTGGGAAAAACGGCAACTGTTAACTGCTGAAACGATTAGTATATATAACTGACAAGTAAGCGCTATAACCCTGCACTATTCAATCAATGACTGACAATTACAGTCTTTCCCTGCAGCCTGAACTCCAGGCTACTCATTTTCGCTAAGGGCACCAATAAACGGGGTAACGAAAGGGTACGATCCAACTCTCCCATATAGACCTCGGAAGTAATTATGCCCGGTTCAAAACGGATCTCCACATCATACCACCTGGACAGCTCCTGCATGATCTGACGCAAGTCCATCTCCTGGAAGGAAAACACACCCCGGCGCCAGGCCGTGGCATGCTGTATATTTCCCGGCACCAGCTGCACCAGCCCAGTTTTCTCTCTGATCAATGCCTGCTGACCCGGCGCCATCAATACCGGTTGCTGGTCACTACTGGCGACTGCCAGCTTTACTGCACCCTGTACCAGCGTAGTGGCCATAACATCCTCTGGATAATCTCTGATATTAAATTGCGTACCGAGCACTTCCACTATGCCGCGCTCCGTTTCTACCAGGAAAGGCATTCCTTTTTTAGCAGCCACGTCAAAATAAGCCTCGCCGCTAAGCGTCACTTTCCTGGCAGTACCGGTAAAGCCTGCGGGAAAACGAAGCGAGCTGGCTGCATTCAGCCATACTTTTGTTCCATCCGATAAGGTCAGATGATAAAAGCCACCTCTTGGCGTAGTGAGGGTGTGCAGGGCATTACCGCCCGCAGCACTATAGACAAGACTGCCATCAGCACGCTTCTCCACAGCAGCACCCTGCTCCGCTGTTATACGGCCCACAGGTGCTTCGTTTAGCCGGATCTGCTCGTTATTAGCCAGAGTTAAGGTTGCCTGTTGAACAGCAGGCAGACTTTCCTGCTGCATACCGGAAGGTTGATCAGCTTTAGCTGTATCAGCAGGGGAAGAAGGAAGTATTAAATAGATAATGGGAACCAGCAGCAGGGCAACAACCGCAGCTGCCACCCAGGGCAACCATTTTTTATACAGGGGAATTACAGGAGCAACAGGCATTACAGGAGGGTCTGCCGGAATCGCCGCCCCAATGGCCGGCTCCAAATCTTTGTAAGTATCAGCGATCCTGGCATATTGCAGGAATTCTTCAGTGAAAGCTTCCGGGTCATCCAGGATATCAAAGTATGCCTGATTACCGGGATGGACAGCCCGCCACTGGTCCAGCTCTTCCTGCTCGTTGGCAGTCAGTTCCTGGCCAGTACGCATACGCTTCCTCAATAACTCAAGTATTCGCTTTGAGCTTTCCTGCATCGGTTAATTATTTTGAACGATAAAGGGGCAACGGGAAGCCCCCTATGTATAAAACGATCATTTTTTTAAAGCGTCTCGCCGGGGAAGCATCTTTTTCCAGTTTTCTTTTGCCTCCTGATCCCACAAGGCGGCTTCTCTTACCTGGGAAAAAGCCTTTTCCCTTTCCTGGAAAACCATCGGTCCGTTCGCAGCCCCCCTATCAACCCAAACAAAAAAACAACAAGAGCGAGATCAGCTTCTTCAGGCTAAGCAACTCCCGCAACCGGGCAATGGCTTTCATCTTATGGTTACGTACTACCGGCTCAGTTAATCCCAATGCGGCTGCGATCTCCTTGTGCGATCTACCCGCTATCAGTAAGGTCAGCACTTCCCGCTGCCGATCGCTCAGCTGGCCTATTTCCTGGTGCATTTCGCGGAATAGTTCCGTGCGGATCATGGCTGTTTCGGCGCCGGGGTCCAGGCTTTCGGCGGCCAGGCTGTCCAGATCTGGCATCAGCACTTCCTGGCGACGAGCGGGCCCGCCGCCTGTCCGCAGGAAATCGTAAGCTTTATTCCGGCAGGCAGTATACATGAAAGACCGCATATTAGAAATGGTATCGAAATGCGTCCGGCGCTCCCATAGTTTCTGCATGTTGAGCAGTACAATATGTTCGGACTCCGGCAGCTGGCGCAACAGCATATTGGTGAAATACAGGAAGCTGGCAAAATGCAGTTTGTAGAACCAGGCAAAAGCACGCTCATCCCCGGCACGAATGCCGGCAGCCAGCACTTCTTCATTATGCCAGGTGCTACGGGTCATTTACTGAGCAGTTATCAGAATAAAAAGGGTTGACGATCGGGAAACGGTGGTTTTTCCCGGCCGGACCGGCAATTATGCCCGGTCAGGGATCGATCAGTTTTTTTAGAAAAGGGGAATCCGACAGATTAGTAATTCATCCGGGTATCCCTGCAAGATTATAAAAAATTAGCCATCCCTTATAACTATTTGAGAGGGCCTGGCATCCAGGAAACGGAAAATCTGTCCCGCAGCGGGACAGTTCAGGCACTTGCCAAAAACCAAAACCCACGTCCCTGTTGAGTTTCAGGTTCTGGCATGGATTTGATACTATACTATTCGGTTTTTCATAGGATATTGGATAAAAAAGCGGGCTGGATTTCTATCTGGCCTTTTTTTATGACCGTAAACGAAACTCCTAAGACAAACTTCCCCACAACAGGCAGCATGAATTCTTACCACCTACAGCAGCTCAAATACACCGGATAGAGGCACTCTTCCAGAAGGCATAAAGCCGTCGCCCCTCAGCCCTATCGAACTCCAGCTACATCCCTAGTTCGTCCCAATCTCATTTCTGGAAAAAAATTCCCGCCGCGGGCCGGATTCACTCAATGCCAAAACACAGGATCCAGTCCTGTAGCGGGTTTCAGGTTCTGGCACGGATTTGATACTATACTACCCGGTTTTTCATAGGATATTGGATAAAAAAGCGGGCTGGATTTCTATCTGGCCTTTTTTTATGCCCACAAGCGAAGAACCAAGGACAAACCCTCCTTTTCCATCACTAAATAGCTGCGGGAAAAAATAAAGCCTTTTACTTTCCAATGAAGAGGCTTTACCATTAAGGGCTCGTCCAGAGATGTAGCCTACATTCCATTGAACAGCTTCCAGGCTACAGACAAAGAATTAAAACAGTAACCCACACTCCCCCTCTACCCAATAGCATCAGCCAAAAGCCATATCTGACAGCTAACAAAAAACACCTATGACTGCACCTCATCAACAAACAGGCTTATTGAGGTTTAAATACACTGGACAGAACCCCAGGTCTGCCAGGGAGCCGATTCCCCTCCGCTCCTATCGAACTCCAGCTACATCCCTGGTTCGTCCCAATCTCATTTCTGGAAAAAAATTCCCGCCGCGGGCCGGATTTGCTTAATGCCAAAATACAGGATCCAGTCCTGTAGCGAGTTTCAGGTTCTGGCACGGATTTGATACTATACTACCCGGTTTTTCATAGGATATTGGATAAAAAAGCGGGCTGGATTTCTATCTGGCCTTTTTTTATACCCACAAGCGAAGAACCAAAGACAAACCTCCCCAGCAACAGGCAGCTTGAAATCTCACCTCTTACAGCAGCTCAATTCACCGGATAAATGTACTCGTCCAGCAGGCATGAAATCCCGCCCTCAGCCCCTATCGAACTCCAGCTACATCCCTGGTTCGTCCCAATCTCATTTCTGGAATAAAATTCCCGCCGCGGGCCGGATTTGCGCATTACCAAAACACAGAACCCAGTCCTGTAGCGGGTTTCAGGTTCTGGCACGGATTTGATACTATACTACTCGGTTTTTCATAGGATATTGGATAAAAAAGCGGGCTGGATTTCTATCTGGCCTTTTTTTATGCCCACAAGCGAAGGACTTGGCCAATGGCGACTCTCAAATTTCATCCCTCACCAAATACCTGTAAGGTGACTTAAACGCTCAGCTAAATCCACTTTTCATTTATCAATTCCCGGTACAAAGAGGCATAGCCTGCTGCACTCAAACAGTATCAGCCAACCGACATACCTGACGGCCAATAAAACGCCCCTGACTGCACCTCATCAACAAACAGGCTTATTGAAGTTTAAGTACACAGAACAGCCCCACGGGGTCTACCAGAGCAACCAAGGAGCCGATTCCCCTCTGCCCTATCGAACTTCAGCTACATCCCTGGTTCGTCCCAATCTCATTTCTGGAAGAAAATTCCCGCCGCGGGCCGGATTCACTCAATGCCAAAACACAGAACCCAGTCCTGTAGCGGGTTTCAGGTTCTGGCACGGATTTGATACTATACTACCCGGTTTTTCATAGGATATTGGATAAAAAAGCGGGCTGGATTTCTATCCGGCCTTTTTTTATGCAGTCCCGCAAGATTTGCAGCCGGCCCGACAGCCCCGACCTCCTTCCCGCAGCTTACCCCACAGCTACACAAAGCTCATAATACCATTTCCGAACTCAACAAGTGCCCCCACACACTATCCAAAGCCGCCAGGTCCAGCTATCCCGATAGCAGCACCTGTCAGCTACAAACAGAAAGGGTGTCGCCTTCAGCAGGCAACACCCTATTCCGTATAACTCATTCAGTAATGAGGCGGCATTTTCATGCCCTCCTACCGCACCAGTAACTTCTCCGTATACTGGTTATTGATACTCACCACATACACGCCCGGTGGCAAAGGCTGCGGCAGGATCAGCGGATAGTCGCTGTTCTCCGGCGCATTGACCCTACGCAGGAAAACGGTTTTACCGGAAAGATCCGTCAGCTGTATGCGCAGCTGTCCGCCCGCTTTGGCAGGCACTTTCACATAGAATACGGTTCCGGTCAGCGGGTTGGGATAAAGCCCAAACCGTTTGGCCGTTCTCTCCGGCAGCAGGTCCAGCACCTGGGCGACTTGCTTCTGCGAACTGCCGCCAACACCCGTACTGGTAGTATAATGCAGGCTGATAAAATCAATCTGCCTGAGAGAGTTGAAGGTCTTTGTCCAGCAGTAATACCGCAGATGACCAAGCCTGTTCCAGACAGCCGCAGCTTCCAGCTTAGGCACAGTGAGCACCGGATAGGGCCCATATTTCACCCGCACACTATCGTTCTGCATGGATACCTCCAGCTCCTGGGGAATGCCATAGACAAGCTTCATCGTATTATCATGAGCAGAATCAAGAATGATATTATTAACAAACAACCTGGTTACTTTGGTATCATAGTTCATATTCCAGAAAAAGCGCAGCAGTATTTTGCCATTATCATCCAGCAATTCCAGGAAACTGCCGCCTGAGCCATCCGTTCCTATATAGCGATGCCCCTCGTTGGGAGAATTGCCGTTGTAGCTGATGATTCCGGACAGGGTCCAATTACTAAGCCCCGGGATCACCGGTCCCAGCTGACGGGTCACCGTATTGGTATCCATATCCTTTTGCTGGTATTGAATATTCAGGTTGGGATGACGTGTGTTGTAGCCCTTCAGATTGGTAAAGGCCCGCCAGAATGGTGTGTATTGTCCCTGCGGCGGTATTTCATCCACCACAGTATCCCGCTTCCAGCCATAGAGATCATGCTTCAGTGTGGTGTAATAGGGCAGTCGCTCCAGCAGATCATACCCGCCTGAATAATCAGGATAGGCCGCAGGTGTGAACCTGGACGGAGGAATGGGCGATTTGGCCAGACTGGGGCTGCTCCACGACAGACCCGCCGAAGCCGTACCGCCATCCTGGTACACTTCCATCCGTACCGGATAACGCAGGGCCGCCTGTAAAGGAATGGTATCACTGTATTCTCCGGAGCTGCTGGCCGTTACAGTATCTACCAGCAGGCTATCGCCTACAAACAACCGCACTCCTTTATTGGCGCTGGCATAGAAAATATACTTCTCGGAATACTGCGGCTGCACATACCCTGTCCAGATCACGGAGAAGCGACTGGCATTCGTTACACCAATGCTATCCAGATCGTGGATATAGACCATACTGTCCACCCTGCTGCCCGCATGATAGAAATTATTCAGCCGCGGCTCATTATAGTAAGCCGCCATCAATCCCTTTCCACCCACCGTAAAGGTTACCGGGATCACCTGCTCCTGCACGGTACTCAGACCGCTGAGCAGCCAGCGATGGATACCGCCATGATGTCCTTCATCATTGTGGTACAGGTAAATGCTGTCGGCATTCATGCGCACGATGGCCGCACTGAAGGCATTGCCGGCCATTTCAGGATAGGATTCCCTGCCGGCCACTTCCGGCCCGGTGATGCCGAACTGCGCTACCAGCAGGCCATTGTCGTACACATGGTGCCATTTGTTGGTCTGGCTGTTCTTCCAGAACTCGCCATGATAACCCCAGAAAATATGCCGGCCGGCCGCCATGGCCGATACACCGGAGTATTCCACGTTGTTGCCAATATCATAACTGCCATCTGTAGGGAAAGGACCGGTATAATCTTTTTTGGTGCTAAGGGCAGTACGCCATAGCCATTGGGTAGCGCCGGTCTTAATGCCGCCCAGGTGATAATTATTGTATCCATCCGCAGCACCGCCGCCATCGAAGAGAAGGTTGACATTGGTACTGGTCATTTCACCGGTGCGCAGCTTATTGGTATTGCCGCCAAAGCCCGGATCCCGGCCCGTAAAAGACGGCGTAGTGGCAATGGTCGCGGCTGAACCCCATTGCGGATTAAACGCAGCGGTAAAACCGGTCAGCGGTCTGCGGGTCAGGATGATGGGCTGTCCAATGATCCGGCGGGGCATTTTGCGGAGGGAGCCATCGGGATACAACAGGGAGTAATCATAGGTCAGACTGACCCCGGTAAACCGCAGGTTACCGGTAGCGGGTAACTCGGCGATCTCCCATTTTTTTGTTGCCAGGGAATCGTCAATGAACATGGCATAGGTACGGCCATTGGGCAGGGTGTTGACCGCCTTCATCCGGTTATAGGTATCGTCTCGGAAAGCACGCACGGTATAGCCCCAGTTCTTCACCAGTTCCCAGGAGCCATTGTTATGCCCCAGCGGTTTGCTGTAATCGATATGGTATTCCAGGTATTCGGCAAATACGCGGGAGGAATCACCGCCATCCACATTGCAATTGTAAAAGCCCTGGATATACTGCATGCGGTTGAGGAAGCTGCGGCTCCAGCTGTAATGCTGTACCCTGTTATTGCCCACATCGCCTACCCAGAAACTGCTGTCGGCCTCAAAGGCGATAAAGGCGCCCACTTTGCCGCGTGCATCCCGCCAGTAGAATTTATCATTGCTGACATCAGGACCATTGGCATACCCACCTGCCAGGCCATAACTCCATTCGGCGGCGCCGGTGGCCGTGCTGAAGGCTTTCAGCTGGTGATTGCCCGCATCGGCCACCACCAGGGTCTGGCCACCCGGCACCAGGGAGATGGCCATGGGATCTGTGGCCCCGGTAAAGCTGATACCCGTACTGCTCAGGTTGCCAGCATTGTCCACACTGAACTGCTCTACTTTCCGGACGCCACTGGCTGTATGGGTGATCCAGATATTATTGGACGAATCGGCGATCATAACGCCGGGATTGGTCAGCGTAAACGTATTGACCAGCCCGCCGGTTGTTTTACTGAGGACACGCACCCGGTTCTGTCCGGAGCGGGCAGTAAGGAAAAAGGAGCCGGTCACCTGGACGGCCAGCCCCGTGATGCTGGCATTGGTGATCTTGCTGGTGTCCAGCGTACTGGGATAGGTCCTGCCCACCTTCATCTTCAGTGCTACGCCGGCAGGGAACAGGACGTCGGCATTGTTGCTCACAGCGGTTACAAAGACAAAGCTCTGCAAGGTATCACGCCCATCGGGACCTGCCCAGTACACATTGACCCCATCGGTGGCAATAAACTCGGTAGCCTGGTCGCTGGTGCCGGTGGGCTGGATCCTTATCCGGCGGCCAGGGGTGTCTACATGCATTTTGTACTGGCTGGGACTGGTTTCCGAATAAGCCTTGGTGTAATAGGCATAATTACCGAGAATGATCATGGCATTCATAGCCTTGAGACCGCGCTGCACCGTGATGCCGGTATCGGCATCGGAGGTATTGCCAATAGTCCCTTCCCAGGTATAGCTGGCATTGCTGCTGATCACCTTAATGTAATACGTGCCATTGCCCGCCAGCTGCGCCTCATCGGTAGTACCATCCCAGACCCCGGTATGGGTGCCTGCGGGATAACGTACATTACTCCAGAGGGTCCTGACCAGGACACTATCAGCCGTGTATACCCCGGCGCTGGTAATGCGGGACTGGGCCAGGGTAAAGCTGAAGCTGACCTCCTGGCTGGGCACGGTATCCGGCAGGTTACCAAAGGCCGACAGGGTCCTGCCGGGCGGATCAGCAACAGCAGGGGGCCGGGAAGAAAGGGGCGGTTTGAAAGCAGTGATCAGTAAAAGAAGGATGGCCACGACCATCAGGACGGGCAGGCCGGAGCCGCCCCTGGTTGAACGTAGACGTAGGATCATTTTAATAAGGTTTTAAATGGCAAGAAGAATAACCCTATAAATCTATCTGATCAACCAGGGAAAGCAGTACACTATGCGTCCTGATTAGGATACAATGCATGCAGGACCAGCGTGTGTACAAGCAGGACAGGTACGTCAATGAAGCGCTAAACCCTTGTTTTCCTTACCCCTAAAAAAGGTGAAGGCCGCATAGCCTCGCTGATATTCAGCGGCCATGCAGCCTGACACCTGGCAGTACTGACAAGAAAAATATTGTACACTGCCTGACAAGTCCGGGGTTTAGAGTATATAGTAGTGCTTGGACGGCACAGGTACGGCTTCGGGGATCAGGTGATGATGATCCTGTCCTTCCATCACCTGTTTCAGGTTCCGCTCAATATTGCGGGCAATGGCCGTCATTGGCGTATCTGTGGGTTTATTCTCAAAGGGATCCTGGAGGTGTACGGCCATTTTTTCAATCAGGAGAAAGAAAGAGGCCAGCATGGTCACCAGCGGGATCTCGATGACCCCCACATATTCAATCACACCAAAGGGCAGCAGCAGGATAAAGAAATAAAGCGCCCAGTGGAGGTACAGGCTGTAGGTGGTAGGGAATACGGTGCTTTTGATGCGCTCACATTTTCCCATGGAATCACAGAGACGGGTAAGCGTCTCGTCCATAGAGACCTGTTGAAACTCGTTGATCCATCCTTCTTCCAGGGCCATGCGGATATCTTTGCCGTGGAGGTTGATAATGGCAGAAGGCGCATTATCGATAGACTGGATAAAATTCATTTCCTTTTTGGAAACATACCGGTCCAGTCCTTCCATGGAATTCTGCTTGCGCAGGGAATTACCCAGGCTGTAACACCAGGCTATCTGCCGGTTCACCATACGCTTCTGGAATTCGTTGGTCTCTCCATCAGCCGTATAAGGGATCTGCATAAAGCTGAGCACCTGGCGCTGGAAAGTGCGGGAGTCATTCACTATAGCGCCCCAGATCATCCGCGCTTCCCACCAGCGGTCATAGGCCTGGTTGGAACGGAAAGCCAGCAGCAGGGAAAGTACGGTACCCAGGATGGTAGGCACGCCCAGCGGAATAGTGATATGCTGTATTTTCAAATCCTCCCTGAAAAACCACACCAGGGTGGCGTACAGGGCAATAGCCAGGACTTCGTATTTTATCTTATTAATGATATAAGTAACCGGGATCCTTCCTCTCAACAACATAGTCTACGCTTTAAATGATGAATCAATGTCTAACTCTTCAGCAGCAACAGAGAGCACTCCGCTTTCAGCAGCATTTTTTCCATGACGTTCTCATTCAGGAAATAGCGGGAAAGATTGCTCACTCTCCGGGATACCACGCGATTGCTGTCAATAGCATTCTGCAGGGCATTCAGTTTGGAATCAAGTGCATTGTACTGGTACAGTACACCTGCGGGCGCATTGGCCGGGGCCTGTGCGGGTACAGGCGCTGTAGCGGGCTCTGGTGTTTTGCCTGTCCTTTCCAGTTGTGCATGACCACCGGAAATATACATCAGCTCACAGCCGCAGCGACTGACCATCTTAAAGACGTTCACGCCCATGGATCTTTTGGAATCAAACCATTCCTGCTTATCGTATAAGACCAGGTCGGCGGCTTTATGGTCCACATAATTACGGAACACGGTAGAGGAATCCCCGTAAAAATATTCCGCGGAAACGGTCAGCCTTTTAGGATACAACGCTTTCATCTCTTCAACCCCATCATAAAATGCCTGGTCAAAGAAGCCGAATTTGCTGGAATCCCGGCCCAGGGTCATCATATCGTTCAGATTATCCGGCATGGGACGTATCTGCAGGAAAATGCAATGGATACTGACATCCCTGAACAGGTCTAATGCAAGGGCAAGCTGGTTGATGCAGGCCGCAGTGCCTTTTGAGGGAATGATAATAGTTGTTGCCATGATAATAGTATTTCGGATGAATGAATAACCAAAATTACCATGGCGCCATTAGCATGGCTTAAGGGGAGCATTAGAGTGGCATTAGAAGGTTCTTATAATATATCTAATCCGGTTTCCAGACAAAAGGGAAGAACAATTGCACCGTAGTGCCCTCATGCTCACGGGAATAGTAGCGGAGCTGCCCCCGGTGCAGGCGGATAATTTTCTGGGCCAGCGGTAACCCGATACCATATCCTTTAAAAGGATTGGTATTAGAAGCCCGGAAAAAGGGGTCAAAGATGTATTTCAATTCCTTTTCCGGGATACCAATGCCGGTATCGCGGACACTAATGATACAATGCGCCTCATCACTGCTGAGGGAAACATATACAGGCTGGTTATTGGAATATTTGACCCCGTTCTGCACAATATTGGCCAGGGCCAGTTTGAGTAGATTGGCATTACCGGCAATAGTGATCTGGTAGTCCAGCTCAGGCAGGTTGTTAAAATCCATTTGCACTTTGTTCTCCGGGTCGGTGAAATCCACCAGTCTTTTTACAGAGAACAGCAGTTCATCCAGGCGCAGTTCAGACATAAAAGGCTCCTTGCTGTTATAACCGGCCTGCGCCAGTTCCAGCAGGCTGCTGGTATGGTGCTCCAGCTGCTCGGCCTGGCGGGCAATGACGATCAGCGCCTTGATATATTCATCCGCCGAGCGCGGTTTGCTCAGGGCCAGCTCCGCCTCACCACTGATAGCGGTGAGCGGTGTGCGCAGCTCATGGGCCGCCTTACTGAGGAAATTGTTCTGGGTCTCAAAGGAGGTCTCCAGGCGGTCCAGCATATCATTAAAGGTCTGGGTCAGCGCAGCCATCTCACCTTTGGCCTTGCCTTTCCGCTCCTGCAGGCGCAGGTGCAGGTTGGAGGCTGATATCTTGCGGGCATTGTCAATAACATGCCGTATAGGGCTCATCACTTCCCTGCTCAGGATATGACTGAGCAGGAATACAATACCTACGGACAGGATAAAACCCGTAAGCAGGTTGGTCCCCAGGTTACTGAGCAAATGCGCCCCCTGCTGGTGCTGGGCGGTAAGAATAATAATATACGATCTGCCGGCATGCTCATAGGTGGTGCCGAAATAATAGTTATCGCCTTTGCGCAGCCGCGCATCTTTTTTCAGCTGGAGATTGCGCAGGAAAGGACGGGCCTCGCCGGGTATCAGGGAATCCAGCAGGGCCGTGGCCCCGCCGTTCTCCAGGATATATTCTTTTTCTTCCGGCAGGCGCTGCAGGTGCTTTTCCCGGATCTCGTTATAGAAGGCCATATTATGGTCAGTGGCCTCAAAGCGGGCCTGGCCGGCTACGCCCGCACGGGTCTTTATCCTTGTGAAAAAATCGTCTTCAATATACTGGCTGGTAAAATAATAGATGGATACGCTCAGCATGACCGTAATTACGGCCGTGAGAATGGTCATCAGTCCAGTGATCTTCCTGCGTATGGTCATATCAGCCGGGTTTCAGGATATAACCCATCCCTACAAGGGTATGGATCATTTTATTGTCAAAATTCTTGTCTATTTTTTTACGGAGATAGTTCACATAAACATCCACCACATTGGTCCCCATATTGAAATTAATATCCCATACATGCTCCAGTATCTCCATCCTGCTGAGTACCCGGTTGGCATTGCGCATAAAGAATTCCAGCAGCCGGAACTCGGTGGAGGTTAAGCTGATGGGGACATCATTCCGCATCACGGTCTTGGCCGCAGTATTCAGCTGCAGCTCGCCCACCTGCAACAGGTGCTCACTGCGGTTACCGCCCACCTTTCTGCGGGAGAGCGCCCTGATCCGGGCATTCAGCTCCGACAGCTTAAAGGGCTTTACCAGGTAATCATCCGCGCCACTGTCCAGGCCGGTCACAATATTTTCCGTGCTGCCCAGCGCAGTGATCATCAGCACGGGGGTATGAACATCCTCCTTCCGCAGCTGTTTGCACAGTTCTATCCCATTCATGCCTGGCAGCATAATATCCAGCAACAGTACGTCAAAATGGTGCTCCCTGGCCATTTGCAGGCCGGTAGGACCATCCAGCGCCACACTTACCGCCATTCCTTCTTCCGTAAGCCCGCGTTGCACCACCGAGATCACGCTGGCTTCATCTTCAATTAAAAGTATCTTCATACATCCCGTTTATTGGCCTTTTGCTTTTGCCGCCGAAAACTTCTAATATCGGCATCAAAATGTTAAAATGTACAGAAAGCCATATTAGAAAATTAGCATTTTTTCTAATGTCCGCAGATCGGCCTTCCAAAAAGGGGATTTTTTTTATCTTCACCGCTTCCCGGAAACGGGAACAATAAATCTACCTGGTTGGTTTGTGCGACTGACATTTCTTAACCCAATTTTTATCTCGTGATACACCACAATTTATTGTTGATCCTGGCTTTGTTCTTTATTATGGCTTTATTGTACATGCTGAGTCAACGCCTGAAGATCTCCTACCCCATCTTTCTTGTCATCGGTGGCCTGGGTATCAGCTTTATCCCCGGCATCCCCCACCTGACCATTGATCCTGACCTTATTTTCCTGATCTTCTTACCGCCCCTGCTCTTTGAAGCGGCCTGGTATTCTTCCTGGCGGCAGCTCTGGAAATGGAAACGATCTATTCTCAGTCTCGGTTTTGGACTGGTACTGGCCACCTCAGCGGCCATCGCCTGGTACTCCGCCTCCATCATACCTGGTTTTACCCTGGCCCTCGGCTTCCTGCTGGGCGGTATCATTTCCCCGCCTGACGCCGTAGCAGCCACTTCTGTACTTAAAGGAATGGCCGTTCCCAGGCGTGGACTGGCCATCCTGGAAGGTGAAAGCCTGGTGAATGACGCCGCCTCACTGACCGTATTCCGCTTTGCCATTGCCGCCGTGCTGACCGGCCAGTTCGTTTTTGAGAAAGCTGCCACCGATTTCCTGGTGCTGGCCGTAATGGGTGTTTTTGTAGGCCTGGTCATTGGTCATATCCTGTATTTCATTCTTCGCTACTGGGTGCGCTCTTCCAGTATCACCACCCCTATTACCCTGATAGCGCCCTACCTCATGTATATTGTGGCGGAAGAATTCCATTGGTCGGGCGTACTGTCCGTAGTGAGCGGTGGTCTTTTCCTCTCTTTCCGCAGCAGCGATTTCCTGAACTATAATACCCGGATGCAGACCAAGGAAGTCTGGCATACCGTAGGCTTCCTGCTGAACGGTTTTGTGTTCATCCTGATAGGGCTGGAACTGCCGGTCATCATTGAAGGGCTGGAGAACTATTCTATCTCAGATGCTATCCGCTATGCGGCGCTGATCAGCGTGATGGTGATTGTGATCCGCATTGTGCTGGTATACCTTTCCGCCTTTATCCCGCGTATACTGAGCAAACAGCTGCGCGAAAAAGAAAAAAGCCCCGGCCTCAAGCTGCCCTTTATCATTGGCTGGGCCGGCATGCGGGGCGTAGTGTCACTGGCTTCCGCACTGGCCATTCCGCTGACCCTGGACAATGGCGCCGAGTTCCCCCACCGTAACCTCATCCTCTTTATCACCTTTATCGTGATCCTGGTGACCCTGGTATTCCAGGGCCTGACCCTGCCTTTCTTCATCAAATGGCTGAAAGTAGAGGAAGTAGATGAATATATTCCCGAAGAAGAACAGATTGAAGCTATCCGGCTGGAACTGGGTAAACGCGCCATTGAATACCTGGACAACCATTACACGTATGAGATGGACCAGTATGAGACCATCGCCCGCATCAAGGAGCAGATCAGCCGCAGCATCACTGCCACCGAACATTCTCAGAATGGTGAACAGGAGAAAAAGACCCTGCATACGGTGCGCGGCCTGAACAAAAAGATCATGCTGGAACTGATCACCCTTCGCCGTGAAGGGCTCAACCGCTTCCGGCTGGAACATCGCTATGATGATGATGTGATCCGGATCATGGAGAATAACCTGGACCTGGAAGAGGCCAGGCTGAACAAGATCTGATCCCTTCTCCCCAAAAAATAACTCAGGAATGGCGGACCGGCTGGTCTGCCATTTTTTTGTCCGGCTGCTGCCCGGCTGCCGCTTTCTTTTGCCGCCTTTTGTCAATGATGATATAGGCTGCCAGCGTGACCAGCGAGAAACCGGCGATCCAGAACAGGGCTTTTTCTATGCGACCATTTTTTCCGTAAATAGCCAGCAGCACAATGAGCGGGGTAATACCGCCCATGGTGGCCAGGATATACTTGCGGTAATTCATTTTCAGGATGCCTGCCACAAAGCTCAGGGAATCGTTGGACAAAGAAGACAGACGGGTAATGGCAATGGCAGGCACGCCATATCTTTTCAGAAAGGCTGCTACCTTATCCTGTGTTTTTATTGGGACGAACCTATTTACGAGCGAGCGGCTCAGGTAACGCCCTATCAGGTAACCGAGAGAAGAAGACGCGAAGACCCCTACAAAAGAGATCACTGATCCCCATACCGGGCCGTAGCTGGTGATGGCAATCATCATCACCAGCACATTGGGGACCACAAAAAGGAACATCTGGAACATCATCACTATCACCAGGAGGATGGGCCCCATGATCCCAAACTGGCTTACCCAGGTCTGGATACGTTCCTTATCATCACTGGTAAGGACATCCACCGCCTGCTGCAGCCCATGCCGGAAACCCGGCAGGAGCCAGTAGCTGAGCCCCAGCAGGGCCAGCATACCCAGTACGATCCAGATGGGCGCTTTGGAAGTTTTGACAGCAGCATCTTTTCTGACTTCTTTGGTCTGCATACGGTGACAATTTTCATCGGATGATCGGTTTCCATTCGGGTATCCCACTCCTTCCGGGAACAGTATAAAAACAGCATGCCAGCCATGGTACCTATGATAAAAAATGACAATAGCTGCACCGGTCAGGTACAGCTATTGATGGTTGTTTTCAAGGGCTGGACGGGATCTATTGCCTGCCCGATGCCGCCTTGAGCAGGGCTATCAGTTTTTCTTTGCCGCCTTCAACATCCGGCCGGGGCGGATTGGCGGAATACAATTTCCCATCAACGTCCACTACCAGCAGTGTGGGATAGCCATTGTAAGGCACGTATTTCCGGATGAAATCATTATCGCTCCCGGAGCCGCCGGTATTCAGGTACAGGGTAGATGCCGTGGTATAATGAGTGTAGGCATAGGGTTTACCGGCCAGGACAGGATTAGCAGGATCAATGCTTGCCAGCCAGTCCTTCCGGGACTTGTCAATGGATAAGCTGACAAACTGCACATTGCTGCCTTCCAGCGCTTTTTCCACCTCCGGCAGTGCTTTGGCTACGGACACGCAGCCACCACAGCCTTTGAACCAAAAATCCAGCAGCAGCACTTTTCCACGCAGGTCAGACAGGCGAACGGTATTGCCCGCTTTATCTATAAACGCATGATCCGTCATCAGGGCGCCCGTCAGAAAATTATCCTTCAGTTCCTGTAACAGGGGCCGGTACTTCGGTTCCTGTACCTGCGCCGTCACAAAATGCAGCAGGGAATCTGTCAGCGCTTTCTTTTGGGCAGCGTGTAGCAGGTGACCCGTAAGCATTTTTTCCCGGATATATCCGCTGAACCGCCGGCTGATGGCAGCAGCCTGTTCACCGACAGACCATTGCCTTGCCCCGGGCGTTCCGGTTAATTCTTTATACCTGTTGTCCACTATGCAGTATTTGACATAAAGGCTGCCCACATAACGACCGCTATAGGGATTGATCCGGCTGGCAGCCGTATCCAATGGCAGGTCCAGGAAAGTCTTTTTATAATGATCCAGCACCAGTTGCCGGCAGGTACTGTCAAAGGCATAGAAATTAGTTGCCCGCAGGACGCGCAGTTCCTGGAAAAGGTAGTCGCCTGTCAGCTCAGTGCGCAACAGCCTGTAGTCCGCTTCGGAGAGCCTGCTCTTTCTTTTTTCAAGAAAGGCCACAGCCGCCCGCTGGATGCTATCCTTTTTCCACAGCCCTTTACGTACTGCATCGGGATTGTCCACAATAGAGGGTACCGGCAACAAATAATCGAGATCCTTGCGGAGTTCCTGCAGGTCGCGCCAGGCATTGAGCCGGTCCGCGCCGATGCCGCTGAAATATACTTTCGACTGGTTATACTGCACATGCACACTATCGCCAGGCAGCAGGAAATACTCCGCAAACAGCACTTTATCATAGTATTCGCCCCTGGCCTGTTGTTTGAAGCGGGAAGTGGACAGGGACATATACACAGGATAGTCCCTGACAGGCAGCTCAAAGCGGAAAGCAAACTGGCTGGTAACGCAGATCAGCACAGTATCTGTCAGCAGGTCTGCGGAAGTGATCAGGTCCCGGTGGACCGTGAGCCGCATAGTATCTGACTTATTAACATTATAGTGATAACCAGTGATGATAATGGGCTTCACTTCTTTTTGCGCATATAACATGCCGGTAGCTATACAAGCTACCAGCAGCAGCAATAATTTTTGACAGGACATATACATATTTTAGGAGAGCGGCCCAGCTTTTAAAGGCGGGCTACGGGTTTAATAGTAACCATTGTTCTGGTCCAGGTTCGGGTTCAGCAACCTGTCCCCTTCAGGGATCGGGTACAGCACCGCATCTGCTGTCCATTCCGGCTTCAGGGGTGACAGCACGGTGCTGGCGCGGCCTGTTCTTTTCAGGTCAAACCAGCGATGGCCCAACTCTGTGAACAGCTCTACCTGCCGTTCATGATAAACGGCTTCCAGCAGGGCAGTCTTGCCAATGCCAGGCCGGGTATTGGCAAGCAGCTCAAGACCGGCCCGCTTACGCAATGAATCCAGGTCCCGGACAGCATCTGTAAGGCGGTTTTCCTGAGCCAGCGCCTCGGCACGGATCAGGAACAGTTCCGATGCCCGCAGTACTTTGAGGTATTCTGTTTTGGACGAACCAGTAGCTGCGTTCTGCACTTTGTACTTGAAGGGATAATAATAACGACGACCATCCTTCTCCATAAAAGAGGCCCATTGCTGCAACCGCAGATCGCCTGCCTCAAAAGCGTTTTCCATTTGTGTGGTAAAAGCAAAGAGCGGCACCTGGCCGGCCGTTGCCGGGATGAACCAGTTGCCTTCCCGCGTATTAAAGTTTACGGTATTGGCGGGAACAAACTGCAGCAGGGTTTCCGAGCTGTTGGGCCGGAACACTTCCGTAAGCGGACTGAGCGGAAATGACTTGCTGTCCAGGACCAGGGACGACCAGCGTATAGCCTCTTCCCATTGACCAAGGTACAGGTACACCCTGGCCAGCAGTGCGGCTGCAACCCATTTACTGGCGTAGATACGATAACCCGACCGGGTAGCATCACCCAATACCGCATAGGCTTCTTCCAGGTCGGTAATGAGCTGTTTGTAAACAGCTGCTGTATCCGAGCGGGTCAGCAGGCTGTTGGCCATATAATTGCCTGACACGGGCAGCGGCACCCGCCCATAGCAATTGACGAGGTAGAAAAAATGCAGGGCCCGCAGGAATTTTGTTTCGGCAGCCAGCTGCTGCCGGATAGCTGGCGGCACAGCTCCCGAACGGGCCAGGTTGTCCAGTATGGTATTGGCATGGAACACACCATTATAACCAGTGGTCCATAAAGTATAGTTCTGTCCATCCGTAATGGGAATAATATTGTCCTGGAAAGGCTGGTAAATACTGGTGCTAACCGGCTCTTCCAGTTCGTCGGCGCTCAGACTTCCATACAGGGAAAGTGAGCCATCCAGGATACGGTTGCCGTTATTGGGATACACCATTCGGCTGTATAGCCCTACCACAGTAGCTTCAGCTGAGGCGGTATTGGCAAATACCTCCTCTGTGACCAGCTGATCCACCGGCGGATCAATACTGATCAGCTTGGAACAGGCGCAGGACAGGGACACTATCAACAGCAGGGATATTCGTAACAAATATTGGTACATACTGCAAAAATTATAGGGTGATTTGAATACCTGCGGTCAGGGTCAGCAAGGGAGGTGTAGACCGCAGGTTCTGGCTTTCGGGATCGCCCACTTCATAACCGGTAATGGTGAGCAGGTTCTGGCCCTGCAGGTAACAGCGGGCATTGCTGATACCAGCCCTGCCCAGCAGTGTGGCCGGCAGCTGATACGCCAGTTGCAGGTTCCTGAGCCGGATGAAAGAGGCATCACTATAGATCCCGTTGGAAGCCGATCTGAACCGGGTCCAGGTAGTATTGGCGGTACCGGAAATCCCCAGTCGCTGGTATTTTGCTTCCTGTCCCGGCTGTTCCCAGAGATCGTTCATAGCGGCAGGCAGGTTTTGGAACCTGGAGCCGGGCGTATTGCTGATACCATTCAAGAAATTGACACCAGTCTGCTTCCGGAAAGAAAAAGTACAGTCCAGGGTCCACTGTTTGTAGCGCAGGGTATTACCCAGGCCGCCATAGAACAGTGGATCACGATGTCCCAGCGCCTGCATATCCGCTGCATTGATCAGCCCGTTCTTGTCCAGGTCCTCAAAAGCATAAAAACCCGTTGCAGGATCCACACCCATATTCCGATAGGCATAGATCAGGTTAAGCGGCTGTCCTTCCACGTATGTATTGGCATAGGAAGAATTGGCCAGCCCGGGAAAAGATTGCAGCCTGTTGCGGGGAACAGTAATATTGAAAGTAGCCTCCCAGCTGAAGCGGGTAGTCTTTACCGGTGTGGCATTGAGCATGATCTCCCAGCCATTGTTGACCACGGTGGCCGGCAGATTGGCCACTACATTGCCCAGCCCGGACATATTGGCCAGCCTGTACTGCACCAGCTGGTTGGAGCTGCGGTGCTGGTACCAGGCCAGGGACAGCAGGATACGGTCTTTGAGAAAACCCAGTTCGGCTGCCAGCTCCAGCTTCTCTGTCTTCTCCCAGCGATAGTCCGGATTGAACAGTTTGTTGGGATACAATCCGCCGGTATTATCATAGGTACTTGGCGTAGCCATCCAGGTATCCAGGTACTGGTAGTTGCTGATCTTGTCATTGCCGGTAGTGCCATAGCTGGCCCGCAGTTTACCAAAGCTTAGCCAGTCAATATCCTGCAGCCATTTTTCATTGGTAAAGATCCAGCCTGCGCCGGCAGCCGCAAAAGTGGCAAACTGTTTGCCCGGGCCAAACCGGCTGGACCCATCCCTGCGTGCCGAGACATTGACCAGGTATTTCTGTTGCCAGTTATAGCTGGCCCGGCCAAACAGGGCCTGGTAGCGGTATTCAGCTTTTGAACTGGTGGCAGTGAAAGTGGTGGCTGCGCCAATGGCCCCCATCTGATCATCGCTGGAAAAGCCCGTGGCGGTGATGGCAGTACCGGCATTATCGGTAGACTGCAGCGTGGCGCCGGCCAGCAGTTTGAGCTGCCCTCCTCCCAGTACCCTGTTGTATTCCAGCTGCGGCTCCAGCAACCAGCTGCCAATGCGGCTGGTATTGATATAGACCGTCCGGTTGATGGTATTTGCCGGATTCTGCGCAGCACCAGGATTGCGGGAGGTTTCATCCATCTGTGTGGTGTTATAGCCCAGGCTGGTGCGGAAGAGCAGGTCTTTGGTGAGCTGGTAGCTCAGCTGCAGGTTGCCTTGCATCAGGTAACTGCCGGCAGCATAGGTGAACTTGAGATTGGCCAATGGATTGCCGCTGGTGTATCCGCCCTCGTTCATGGCCAGGCTGCCATCGTCCTCGTATAGCTTCAGGTGCGGCAGGCTGATCAGGAAAGTGCCATAGGGATCAGACCGGGGCAGTAAATTCAATCCATCCGTATACCCACCGGAGAGCAGCAGCTTGAAACGGTTATCGGCAGAAGCATGATTGATATTGAAATGAAAAGTGGTGCGCCGGTTGGCAAAGGGACCATCTACCAGCATGGTCTCGCGGCGGTAAGCCCCACTCACCAGGAACTGTGTCTGGGCATTGCCGCCGGACAGGGAAAGCTGGGCTGAATACAGATCGGCCCGGCCATCCTGCACCTGGCTGAACAGGTTGGAATAACGGGTAGTATCCCAGGCCAGCATGTCCATACCGTTGGCTGTGGTAGGCAGGGAATTATCGTTGGCATAGGCTTTATTCCGCATGGCCAGATATTCGGCAGTATTCAGCATGCGGATCTTTCTGCCAACCCGGCCGGCGCCCAGCGAGTTGTTGAAATCGATCTTCAGCTTGCCGGCTTTCCCTTTCCTGGTAGTGATCAGCACCACCCCATTGGCGCCGCGGGAACCATAGATAGCAGTAGCATCCGCATCTTTCAGAATTTCAATGCTTTCAATATCCTGTGGATTGATATTGTCCAGAGGACTGGCGCCGCCCTGCAAATTTTCTGCATAGGACTGACTGGGCTGCCCCACTGCGGAGGCCATGGTACTGAGCCAGCCATTGTTGGGGCCAAAGGGCACGCCATCTATCAGGAATAAGGGCTGATCATCCGTTATCCGGCGGTCAATAGCCGTGCGGCCACGCAGCTCCACTTTGAAACCAGCCCCGGGAACACCGGAGGTCTGCGTTACCACCAGGCCAGGCACCAGCCCGTCCAGCGTGGCCAGCGGATTGCTGACCGGCTGCCGTTCTATTTCCTGGCGGCCTACGCGGGTGATATTGCCGGTATTCAGCCTGCGGGAAGTGGTGCCATAGGCCATCACTACTGTTTCATCCAGGGCGCCTACCCTGGTGCGCACCCGGATCTCAATGCTGGAGCGGCCGCCCAGCTTCACTTCCAGCGGTTCTATATTGACACCCGTTACCAGTAATACCGCCTGGTCATCTACGGTTTGCAGTTCAAAAAAACCACTGGCATCGGAAGTTGTGCCTTTACTACTGCCCTTGACCTGGATGGAAGCCATAAGCGGCTCACCGTTCTCATTCAGCACCCGGCCCTTTACATCCACAGGCTTGTATAACCGAACAGAATCAGGTAAAAGCGACAGGCGCTTCCGGCTGATGGAAACGGTCTTGCCGAGAATAGTAAAATCAAAAGGCTGCTGGTAAAACACCTGCGCCAGGAATGTTTGCAGCGGCAATTGCCTGGCGTCAATGGTTACCGGGGGTATATCCTTCAGCAGCGCCTTACTACAGACCACGGCATAGCCGGTCTGCTGTTTAATGGCGCGGAACAGGATCTCTGCCGGCACGGCGCGCCCTGAATAGCTGATGGTCTGCGAGTGCCCGTTGGCACTGGCATGCAGGCAGCCGATCAATAATAAGAACGTTGTCAATCGCATAAGCTTCAGCAGTTGTGGTGGCAGGCGAAGGTCAGGCCAATAAGCGGCCCTCCGCCCGACAAAAGCAGTTAATTGCATACTTTTGCAGCAGTTTGGTGAATGAATAAATGTTTGTCTGGCAAAGGCAGGCTGTTCTTCCCGGACTAATTCACGGGTCACGCTGGCAGGCGTGATCCGTTTTTCGTTAAGTACAGCTATAGGTATAGGCTAAGGCCTTACGGCGAATGGTCTCTTATCAGGGCAGCACATGCAGGCGCCTGCCGGGTTCCAGCCGGAAATGCACACCGGCATCTTCCAGTACTTTCAGCACCTGGTCAAGTTCCAGGTCGGCCCCCACTTCTCCCCAAAATTCCACGTCCCTCACTTCTTTGTCTATGATCACCTCCAGGTTATACCAGCGGGCCAGCAGCCGCATCACTTCCGCCAGGTGTTTATCCTGGAAGCTGAGCAGCCCGTTCTTCCAGGCTATGGCCTGCGCTGCATCCGCCGGCGTTTGCAGCTGCAGCATACTTGCAGGCTGCTGCCGGTCAAGGATCACGCGCTGTCCTGTGTAAAGCTGCTGCTGCCGGTTTCCCTGGATGCTGTACACACTCACTGAACCATTGAGTACAGTGGCGGCCACTACCCGCTCATCCGCATAACAGTTGATATTGACCTGCATACCCGGCGCCGCCAGCCGCAGGAAATTTCCGGCTTCAATAGTGAACGGACGGGCATCTTCCCGGGACACTTCAACATACACTTCACCGCTGATGCTGACCTTCCTGTCTGTTCCGCTGAACTGCGTAGGATAGGTTATGGACGAGCCGGCATTGAGCCAGGCGGCTGTGCCATCCGGCAGCTGCACCCGGAACTTTCTGCCCGGTGGCGTGGTCATAGTATTATAGGCGATAGCAGTACCAGTGTTGGTAGAAGGCTGATACCTTAACTGGCCATTCTCCAGGGTCAGCCGGCTGCCCGCCTGGGCCAGGACAGTACCATTGCCCAGGGTATCCAGCAGCAGCTGGCGCCCATCCTGCAAAGTGAGGACAGCGCCTTCCTGGCCGGGCGGTATACGAACCATGCCGGTATCAGTTGGCAGATCAGCACGCTGGTTGCGCTGCAACAGCCACCAGGCGGTAAGGCCCAGGCAACCCAGCAACAGCACGGCTGCGGCCCATTGCAGGCGGCGCAGGCGTATCCTTGCAGGCGACTGCTTTTCCGGGCTCAGCGGCACCACCGGCGTTTCTTCCCCAAATACACTTCCGAGTATGCGCGTAGCCATGGCTTCCGGCATGGACTGTACCGGCGAATGGGTTTGCCATTCTTCCTGCAGGAGCGCTTCCATCACCTGTTCATCAGGCTGGCTGCTGATCCATTCTGACAGCTCTGTCCTTTCGGCTGCCGTACAGGCGTCCTGAAAAAAAAGCCGGGTCAGGTATTTGATCCTTTCTGTTGCAGGCATAACAGTTGGGTTGGTGAATAAAAAAATTTAAGGGCCGGCCGGGCCAGGCGCCGGTATAAGACAAATGGCAGCAAAAACATACCTGGTGGAAAACCAGTTTTTTTTCAATTATTTTTCAATGGCTGCAATAACAGAGAGGATACACCAGGCGCCGGCTGCTGTATGCAGGTACTGGCCCAGTTCCTGGCGGATGAAGCGCAGGGCTTCAATCAGGTGATTATTGACTGTGGAAGGAGCAATGGATAATATGCGGGCAATTTCATCATGACGGAGGCCATCCTGCCGGCTGAGCAGGAACACCTGTTTCTGCCGGGGCGGCAACCTGTCCAGCGCAGCCTTGAGCCTGGCCTGCACTTCTGCTGCGGCCAGCTTTTCCTCGGCTTCGGTACCGGTCTCCGGCGCCGGCCGGTTGAGCGTTGCCAGGATCAGTGTTTCCTTCGCCATTCGCCGGAAGGCATTGATCACCCGGTTGCGGGCCATACGGAACAGGTAAGCGTTGAAATGCTCCACCTGTACCAGGGTATCCCTGTTGGCCCATAAAGTAAGGAATACCTCCTGCACAATATCCTCGGTGAGTTCCGGTGATGCTGTAAGGCGCAGCAGGTAACTGTATAATTTATCCTTGTACAGGTGGAACAGTTCCGCAAAAGCAGGCTGGCTGCCTCCTGCCGATTCCGCCAGGAGCTGTTTTTCTGTATGGGTAACGGGTGCTGTCAATGAATGCTGTTGATAACAGATAGACCTTAAAGGTAACAAAAAAGGGTGTACCGGTTGTCCGGCACACCCTCCATATGATGTTTCCTGCGCTGCTTATTTAGCTGCGGGCCAGGTATTGTTGCTCATATCTGTTTCCGGAACGCTTCTGTCCGGATTGAGGTTTACCTGCTGCAATTTAGCAGTGGTAGGTACAATGAATTTCCAGGTAGGACCATGCTGCCAGATCTCAACAGGCAGTTTAACGGTGCTGGTCTTGCCACCTTCTTCTTTCACTTCCACTACTACCGGCATGGGTAATTGCTCCAGGTTGGCAATAGTGATGACAGCGCCTTTGGCAGGATCGTTCTGTACATAATCCACAGCAGTCACCGCCTGGTCAATTTTCCAGTTGTTCAGGAACCAGCCGCGCCAGAACCAGTCCAGGGTTTCGCCGGCGGAATTCTCCATACAGTGGAAGAAATCCCAGGGAGTAGGATGCTTGAACGCCCACTGGTGTACGTAATAACGCAGGGCGCTGTCAAAACGCGCAGGGCCCAGGATATTTTCACGCAGTAATTTCATACCGATACCGGGCTTGTAATAAGCTACCATGCCCAGGTTGGCCTGCTGTGTAACATCAGGGATATTGAAGATGCCTTCAGATTTGTCATGGAAGAAAGCCCTGCCCATTCCTTCGCCGTTGCCGCTCTGGCTGCGATTGCCATCATATTCACCCTTATTGAAGGAGGCTTCCGCCAGCCCGTTGATGAAGGTATTGAAGCCTTCGTCCATCCAGGGGAACTTGCGCTCATCACTGCCCACGATCATGGGGAACCAGTTATGACCGAACTCATGGGAGGTAACACCCCAGAGGCCGCCTTTTTTAGCGCGGTAGCTACAGAATACGATACCGGGATATTCCATACCCCCTACAATACCGGCCACATTCACAGCAGTAGGATAAGTGTAGGGATACAGGTATTCAGAATAGAACTCTACAGATCCTTTTACATATTCAGTGGAGCGTGCCCAGCCATCCTGGCCATCGCTTTCCACAGGATAGGCGGAAATGGCCAGGGATTTTTTACCACCGGGCAGGTTAATGCGGGCGGCATCCCAGATAAAGGCTTTGGAAGAAGCCCAGGCTACGTCGCGGGTGTTGGCGCATTTATATTTCCAGGTCAGTTTCTGACCGGCAGGACGGGAAGCAGCTTCCGTTACTTCAGCAGCAGAGCGCAGGATCACGGTCTTATCGCTGTTGGCAGCGGCAGCCCAGCGTTTCTGCTGTTCGGCAGTGAGTACTTCTTTGGGATTGAGCAGTTCACCGGAACCTACCACAATATGGCTGGCAGGCGCAGTGATGCTGTAGGTGATATCGCCATATTCCAGGTAGAACTCGCCCTGGCCCAGGTAAGGCAGGGTGTTCCAGCCCTGAACATTGTCGTACACACAGAGGCGGGGGAACCACTGGGCCACTTCGTATACCCAGCCGTTCTTGGTGTTCAGCCGGCCCATACGATCGGTGCCATATTCAGGGATCTCAAAAGTATAGTTGATCTTCACCTGTACGCTGCCTTTGGATCTCAGCTCTTTGGCCAGGTCTATCTTCATGCGTGTATCCGTGACCAGGTTGGCAGCTTTCTGTTCTTTGCCGCCTTCAACCAGGGAAACAGATTCAATTTTATAGCCACCGTCAAATGCATTGCGGTTAGCCCAGCGACCGCCGCTGACGCTGGTAGCAGCCACACCGCGGGAATCTTTGTTGTAAATATTCTGGTCCAGCTGCAGCCATAAGAAAGAGAGGGCCTGCGGGCTGTTGTTGGTGTAAGTGATCACTACATTGCCGGAAACCCGGTGATTGGCTTCATCCAGCTCCGCCTCTATTTTATAATCGGCCCGGTTCTGCCAGTATTTGGGTCCGGGAGTACCATCCGCGGCCCGCACTTCATCGCCGAAGGCAGGATAAAAGATGGGAGAAAATGCTTCATGCTGATCATAACGGGAGGTGGATTGCGCAGTTGCCGCCAGGCTGATAGCCGAAAGGCAGGCGCCCGCAAAGATTCTGGTCACTACATTCATATGTACTGTAATTTTTTACCTTGGAAAAGGTTTAAAGATAAGGGAATGGGGGAACTATTCATAGCCCGCCTGGATGGGCGGCAAAAAAGCGGGCTTCCCAGGAAGCCCGCCAGTTCAAGTTTATCCCGCTTGCGCCTGCTGGCGCTTGCATTCCCAATATCCCCTACCCGCTCAGGGTTTATATTTTTTACTGCTTTTTTGCTCCGCTTCAGTAGCCGGCCGCAGGGATACAGCCGCGCCGCCACCGGGCGCCAGGCTCAGCTGCAGCGTAGTGCCCGCATCCACCAGCCACTGCTGAATGGCATACGCTTCCGGGTTGGTTTCCCAATGAGCGCCGGGACCATCAGCATAAATGGTGGCCAGGTATTTTTTTCCCTTGTCCAGGAAGCTGAGGGACACGGCCTGCGGGCGACTGACCTCATCCGTAATAGAACCAACAAACCATTTATCAGTTCCCTTTTCTTTCCGCGCAATGGTCAGGTAATCACCCGGCTCTGCAGCAAGTATCCTGGTATCGTCCCAATCCACCGGCACTTCCCTGATGAA